>NZ_JAMYRE010000020.1:0-140095 GCF_040321265.1 Mesorhizobium sp. M0491 | reverse complement strand
CCCACCCCCCCCCCCCCCCCCCCGTCCCGCTGCTGGGGGCGGGGCGGGTGTTTTTTACATCCGCGCCGCGGGGGGGGCGGGGGGGGGGGCGTGGGTGGGGCGGCCCGCCGCCCCCCCCCCGGGGGGCGGCAGGTCTCTCAGTCAGGGAGGTAAACCTAATTCATCGGCCCCTTCTCTCCGGGTTTGCCGGGCAGTTCTTGCGGGAACAATTCGTATTTCGCCTGCTTGTCGGCCGCGACAAAGACCCGTTCGCGGATGATCGAATCCTCGGCCCAGTTGAACATGAAGATCGGCGTGCCCTGTGGGATGTTCGAGAAACGCTTGTTGACGATCAGCGCGCCGGGATACTCCGTCAGGCCGACATTGTAGACGTGCTCCGTCGAGATCTTCTGGAATTGTTTCATCAGGCTGGCGCGCTGGTCATTGTCCTGGGTGGAGACGAACTTGTTGACGATGTCGACGAGGTCCTTTTCGAACGGCATCACATCGACCTCGCCGTTCTCCGGCGCACGATGGTCCCAGCTGGTGCGCGGACCGACCGGGGCAAGCTGCACG
This sequence comes from Mesorhizobium sp. M0491, assembly GCF_040321265.1. NCBI lineage: Bacteria > Pseudomonadati > Pseudomonadota > Alphaproteobacteria > Hyphomicrobiales > Phyllobacteriaceae > Mesorhizobium > Mesorhizobium sp. M0491. Next base: position 139,540 of record NZ_JAMYRE010000020.1, on the reverse strand, counting down.
GTGTTCTGCACCACCGACGTCAGTTCCTGTTCGTTGCGACGGACCAGCCAATCGAAGCGGCCGGAATATTGCGAAGCGTCGCGTTGGGTCCCGTTGAGGCCGTTGAGCACGACCCGAAGCCCGAGCTTTTCCATCTGGGCGACGACGCCTTCGGCAAGGCTCTTGTCGGTCGTGTAGTCGTTGTTGACCAGCATCACGATCTCGACATTCTTGCCGCCGGCGGTGCCGGAAGGGAAATTCACGAAGCCGTCGCCGTCCGTATCCGTGAGGCCGGCCTTGGCGAGTTCGGCCTTGGCGCCCTCGAGGTCGAAGGGGTAGTAGACCGTCGAAGCGCGGTCGTAGAAGCTGGTTCCTGACGACAGGCCGCCGGGATAGATGGCGGTGAACGGTCCCTTGACCAGCGAGTCGCCGAGCGCCTTGCGGTCGAGCGCCATGGTGACGGCCTTGCGGAAATCCTCGTTGCGGTTCAACTCGCGGATCGCCTGGCCGCGTTCGTCCGGATTGCCCCAGCCATTGGCAGAAAAATTAAAGCGCAGATTGTAGCCGATGAGCCGCGGGCCGAAAGCAAGACGGGCCGGCGCGTTCGCCTCTGCCGCACGCTTCAGCGAGGCGACGAAGTTTTCCGGCTGCTCCAAATTGGAAAAATCGGCCGCGCCGGCCACCGCCTGGACATCGCGGTCGGCCCAGGTCGACAGCTTGTAGTGCAGTTCGTTGAGATAGGGCAGTTGATTGCCCTTTTCGTCGACCTTCCAGTAATAGGGATTGCGGCGCATGACGATGATGTCGTCCGGCCGGTATTCGACCGGCACCCAGCCACCCATCACCGGCATGTTCATGAATTCCGGCGGGAAGGCATTTTTGAACTGATCATAGGTATTCTTCGAGTATTTCGGATGCTGCGGCTTCAGGATGTGCGCGGGGCCCGGACAGAAGGTGCCGTAGGCCATGGCGTACAGGTACTGCTTCGGGAAGGCATCCTTGAAGGTCCATTCGACGGTGTAGTCGTCGATCTTCTTCAGCGTCGTGCCGACGCCGAAGGTTTCCGGCGTCGCACCGTTCAGCGGCGAGACGTTAGGATCGACCACCTCGTCGTCCCAGTAGAACATGACGTCGTCGGCATTGAAGGGCACGCCGTCCGACCACTTCGCTCCTTCGATGAGGTGCATGGTCAGCCTGTGGCCATCGCTCGACCAATCCCAGCTCCTGGCCAGGTTCGGCAGCGGCTCGGTGTCCTTGGCCTCGACCTGGAACATCGGGGCGGTGCGCGTCAGGCATTCGGAGAGGCCGATGTCGATGCCGCCCCAGCCTTGCGTCTGACCGGCGCCGTAGTTCCAGCCTTCCGGCCGCCCGCCGATGACGTGGCGCATCGTATCGCCATAGACGCCGATGCCGTCCTGCATGTTGCCCGTCTTGTAGACCAGCGGATCTTTCGGCAGCCTGTCTTTCACCGGCGGCAGCTTGCCGGTCTTGACGTATTTCTCGGTGACCCAGTCGGGCTCGTGATATTCGGGAAGCGCCTTGAACTCCAGGATCGAGTCTCGCGCGACATAGTTGATCTTGCCCTCGGCGGGAAACGGTGTCGGTTCCGGCGGAACCGTCGGCTCGGAAGCGTAAGCACTGAGTGCCGAGACCGAGACGCTCAGCGTCAGTCCGGCAGCAAGGCCGATATTGCGTAAATTCCTCACGGTCTCTCTCCCTCTTGTTTGTCCGGAGCGTTTGCACCCGCTCCGCCTCTCCTCGAATTCAAACGGCTTCGTGGCAATGAATCCGCCTCCCATGGATCCACCATCACCGCATGAATTTTCAGCCGGCCCGCCTCAGCCGGCTTGCTTCAGCGCGGCTTTTTCGGCGCGCAATTCCTCGATCGAGCGAACGCTGCGCCGTGCGGCGCCCGCCCACTCGCGGGTCTTCACCTGAGATGTCGACAGCCGCTCCCTGGCGGCCGGAACCGCATGGGCATATTGCGGCAGCCAGGCTGCCTGGGCGACGACCATTTCGTCGACCATCTGCCAGACCTCCTCCGGCGTCGAAACCGCGCCGACCAATGGGTCATGCAGCACGGCGAGCTTCAGAAGATCGATGTCGCCTGATATCGCGGCATGCACCGACATGCGCTGGACGTTGATCGAAGCGATGCAGGTGGCGGCGCAGGCTTCCGGCAACGTGATGCCGGCGGCCATGTTGATGCCAAAACGGTCGACGAAGCCCGGCGACTCGATGATGGCGTCCTGCGGCAGGTTGGTAATCACGCCATTGTTCTTGACGTTGAAGTGGCCGCGATAGACCCGGTTGGTCTCCAGCGCCTCCAATATGTGGCTGGCATGCTCGTTGGAGCGCTTCTCCCGGTCGATCGGCTTGGACGCCGCTTCGAGGAACTGCGGATATTCCGTCTCGAACCAGTTGCGGGTTTCGGTGGAGTAACGGAGATAGCCGCCAGTCTCGCCATGGATCCAGTCGGACATATCGATCCAGCGCGTGATCTCGTCGGGACGTTTGCGGTACCAGGGCAGATATTCGGAAAGATGGCCGTTGCTTTCGGTCGAATAGACGCCGAAGCGCTTCAGGACATCGATGCGCAGTTTCTCCTGCCTGGAATAGACGGGATGCGCCTCGAAGGCAGCCACCAGTTCGTCCTTGCCGATGGAGCGGCCGTTCAGGCGCAGGCCGATGAACCAGGTCTGGTGGTTGATGCCGGAACAGACATAGTCGAGCTCCTGCGTGGACTTGGCGCCAAGCACCTCGGCGATCTGCTCGGCGCCGTGCTGGACGCCGTGGCAGAGCCCAACAGTGTCGACCTTGCCGTATTCGATCGCCGCCCAGGTGTTCATCGCCATCGGGTTGGCGTAGTTCAGGAACTTGACGTTCGTCTCGGCGACCTCGCGCATGTCCTTGCAGAAATCCAGGATCACCGGGATGTTGCGCTGTCCATAGAGAATGCCGCCGGCGCAAATCGTATCGCCGACGCACTGGTCGATGCCATATTTCAGCGGAATGCGGATGTCGTCGGCATAGGCTTCGAGACCGCCGACCCGCACGCAGCTGATGACGTAGCGAGCGCCTTCGAGCGCCTTGCGGCGGTCGGTCGTCGCCGTCACCCTGGTCGGCAATCTGTTTGCCTCGACGATCCTGTCGAGGATCGCCTTGATCATCTGAAGGTTGTGCTCGCTGACATCGGTCAGCGCGAATTCGATATCCTTGAATTCGGGCACGCACAGGATGTCGGTGAACAATTTCTTGGTGAAGCCGACGCTGCCGGCACCGATGATAGCTATTTTGAAACTCATCAGCCGCACCTCACTCCACTTCGAATTGCAGGCAAGGAATGACAATGGGAAGCTGTAGCCACATGCCGCGACATGTATGCACGACAAGCCGGAATCCGGCTCGCCAACCTCCTGTCCGCTCCTCGACTGCGGATCTGTCTCGCTTTTCGACGGGGATTATGCGCTTATTCGCGAGCGCGACCAGAGAAGGATTATGCTTTCGAGGGTAATTTTGTGCTGCATGATTTAATAACGAACGGACAGTCCATGCGCACGATCTCGCTGCCGCGCGGCCGCCAGCGCCTGCACGCCATGCCGACGAGCACAGGCTATGAAGTGCGCGAGGACGAGACCTACGATTGGGACGGCCGCAAGCGCGGCCAGACACCGTTCACCGTGCTCCAGCACACGATCAGCGGAGCCGGCCGGCTGCGCTACGAAAACCGCAACTACCGCCTGCAGAAGAACGACACATTGCTGGTGCTGGTGCCGCACAACCACCGCTACTGGCTGGCTGGAGACGAGCGCTGGGAGTATTTCTGGATTTCGATGAACGGCGAGGAGGCGCTGCGCATCCACAAGTCGATCCTCAGCGTCTCGGGTCCGGTGTTTCGGCTGCAGCCGGCGACGATCGATCATCTTGCCGATTGCAGCCTGCGCCTGATCAAAGGCGCCGCTTCGCCGGGCGCTGCTTCGGCGATAGCCTACGAGGCTGCGATGGCGCTCTATGACGATGTCTTCGGCTCCCATGCCTTTGCCGAAAAACAGAGCGTCATGCAGCCGGTCATCGATCACATCGGTGCCAATCTCGACAAGTCGCTGCCGGTGGCGGATCTGGTCCAGATCAGCGGCCTCAGCCGGGCCCATTTCTCACGCTGTTTCGCCGAGAGCGAAGGCCTGCCGCCTGCCGAGTTCGTGCTGCAGCAGCGCCTGCAACGCGCGGCGAAGCTGCTGACCAAGGCGGATTTCCTGCCGGTGAAGGAGGTCGCCATCCTGTGCGGCTTCGAGGACGCGAACTATTTTTCGAAGGTCTTCCGCCGCTGCTACGGCATCACGCCGAGCCAATTCCGCACCACAGGCATGTACGCCAATTTGCGGACTCCGGCCAGGCGTGGCGTCAGGGCGCCTGATGACGAGACCTGACGCCGCGACCGTTAAGCCGGCAGTCAGCTAGGCAGCGCGCAGACTGCCGCCATCCAGCCATTCGAGATCGGCTTGCGAAAGCGTGATGTCGAGAGCGCGCAGGCTGTCGTCCAACTCATCCAGCGTGCGTGGCCCGATCAGCGGGATGGATGGGAAGGGCTGAGCGAGCACATAGGCCAGCGCAATATGGATCGGGCTCTTGCCCAGTCTCGCGGCAAGTTCGATCGCCCGGTCGCGGCGGCCGAAATTCCGCTCGGAGTACCAGACCCGCACCAGCTCCTCATTGTCTTGCTTGTCCCGACCTGCGCGATCGGTGAAGAAGCCGCGCCCCTGGCTCGACCAGGCGAAATTCGGCATCTGCCTGGATGTCAGCCAGGCCTTCCATGCATCCGTGGAGGACGTCACGCAGCCTGCCCAGATCGGCTCCAGCATTTCAGCCAGCGAGAAATTGTTGGACAGCGCGCCGGGCTTTTGCTTGCCGGTGCGTTCGGCATAGGCAATCGCCTCATCCATGCGTTCCATCGTCCAGTTCGAGCCGCCGAACGGGCCGCGGATGCGGCCGGCCTTGACCTCACGATCCATCGCATCGACGAATTCGCCGACCGGCACATCCGGATTGTCGCGGTGCATGAAGTAGACATCGACATGGTCGGTCTGCAGGCGTTCGAGCGACTGGTCGAGCTGCTTGCCGATCACATCGGGATAGCAGAGCGGTGAATGCGCGCCCTTGGCGATGACCACCGATTGCGCGCGCACGCCACGGCTTTTCAACCACTCGCCGAGCAGCTTCTCGGTATAGCCGCCGCCATAGACATAGCCGGTATCGAAAAGATTGCCGCCGGCCTCGAAAAAGGCATCGAGCAGGATCGAGCCTGAGGAAAAGGTACGGAAATCCTCGAAGCCGAGCGCCACCACCGATGCCGGCTTCGACAGGCCAGGAATGGTGCGCTTGGCGATCGCCGTGCCGCCGGACCGCAAAGGCCGGCCGGAGATGGTATTGGTACGCTGCTCGGCCTTCTCGATCCCGTATTCGAGGCCGGCGGCCGCCCGCCATTTGTCCAGTACACGCAAGGTGCCGAGGCTTTCCGCCCATGCCATGCCAGGCCAGGCGAATTCTTGGCCGCCGGCGCGGATGGCCTCACCGGCTGCGTCGACCTCGAAGGAATAGACATGGCGCTTCTCGTTGACGCTGATGGTCTCGCGCGTGCCATCGGATGCAATGATGTCGATCCGGCCGAGGCCAACGTCGCGGTTGCCGCCGGCGAACCAGAAGTCCGGCACCTCGATGCGTCCCTTGGTACCCAGGATGCGCAAGACATTGTCCTGGTTGAGCGAGATGCTGCAGGAGACCTCGGCGACAATGCCACCCGGGAAATGCAGCAGCGCCGAGGCCCATTCGTCGACGCCGGACTGGCCAAGATGGGCAGTACCGACCACCTTGTCAGGCTCGGCGAAGGGTTTTCCGGCCGCGGCGCCGGCAATCAACCGCACCATCGAGACGGGATAGCCGCCGACGTCAAGAATGCCGCCGCCGGCGAGATCGTTGGCGTAGAGCCGGTGCTCCGGCATGAAGCGCGGCATCGCAAAACCAAAGCTCGACTTGATCATTCTGATCTCGCCGATGACGCCCGATCTGATCAGTTCCACCAGCTTCAGCGTCTGCGGATGCAGCCGGTACATGAAGGCTTCGCCGAGAAACGTGCCGGCCTTGCGCGCGGCATGCATCATGGCGTCGGCCTCGAAGGCGGTCAGCGCCAGCGGCTTTTCGCACAGCACATGCTTTCCTGCCTCGGCGGCCTTGATCGCCCATTGCGCATGGCCGGGATGCGGTATCGAAATGTAGACGGCATCGATTTCGGGATCGGCAAGCAGCGCATCGTAGCCATCGAGGATGCGGGCGCCGGGGAAACTCTCGGCGAGGCCAGGCTTGGCGGGATTGCGGGCACCGATGGCGACCAGCTTTCCGGTGCGCGAATCGGCCACGCCACCGGCAAAGGACTGGGCGATGCTGCCCGGTCCGAGGATGCCCCAGCGAATGGGCGTGGTTGCGGTCATTGTCATTCTCCTTGAAGGCTGGAAACGGCGGCCGGTCAGCGCAGCCGCAGTCCTTTTTCGTCGAACAGGTAGGATTTGCGGATTGAAACGGTGATCTCTGATGTGTCGGGGACCTTTGTCGCGTCGCGCTGGATCACCACGTCGTCACCATTGGCCGTTCTTGCGTAGAGGAAACTTGTGCCGCCCAGGTGCTCGACCACGTCGATGGCAACCACAAGGTCGGCGTCGCCCTCTCCGGCATTGCCGAAATGTTCGGGCCGCACGCCGACAATGACCTTGCTGCCGATTTTTGGGCTGCCCATTTCGGGTGCAGCGCCGGTCAGCGGTTGCGTGATGCGGGTCTTCTCCTGACCCGCCAGATCGACCACGACGCCACCCGCATCGTGCCCGACAACCCGGCCCTTGATGAAGTTCATCTTCGGCGACCCGACAAAGCCCGCAACGAACTGATTGTCGGGGTTGTCATAGAGATCGAGCGGCCGGCCGATCTGCTCGATATGGCCGGCGCGCATCACGACGATCCTGTCGGCGAGCGTCATCGCCTCGGTCTGGTCGTGCGTGACATAGATCATTGTCGTGCCGAGTTCCTTGTGCAGCCGGGAGATCTCGACGCGCATCTGGACGCGCAATTCGGCGTCGAGGTTGGAGAGCGGCTCGTCGAACAGGAACACCTGCGGTTCGCGCACGATGGCGCGGCCGATGGCGACGCGCTGGCGCTGTCCGCCGGAGAGTTTTTTCGGGCGCCTGTCCATCAATTCGCTGATGCGCAGGATCTCAGCCGCCCGCTTCACCCGCCGTTCGGTTTCGGCCTTTGGATTGCCGGTCATGCGCAAGCCGAAAGAGAGGTTCTGTTCGACGCTCATATGCGGATAGAGCGCGTAGGACTGGAACACCATGGCGATGCCGCGGTCGGCCGGCTCGACATCGTTGACCACTTTGCCGCCGATGGCGATCTCGCCGCCGCTGATGTCCTCGAGCCCGGCGATCATCCTGAGCAGCGTCGATTTTCCGCAGCCGGAGGGGCCGACGAAGACGACGAACTCGCCGTCCTTGATGTCGATGCTCGCGCCATGGACGACCTCGAAGACGCCGAAGCGCTTGACGACACTGTTAAGCGTGACCGTTGCCATGCTGCCCCTTACTTGACCGCGCCGGCGGCGATGCCGGCGATGAAATGGCGCTGCAGCAGCACGAAGACGACGAGCATCGGCACCGTCAGCATCACCGCACCCGCCATGATGCCGCCCCATGACACCTTGGTGAGGCCGATCAGCGTGCCGAGCGCTACGGGTGCTGTCATCGAACCCGGCTGGCTGTTGATCAAAAGCGGCCACAGATAATTGTTCCAGGAGGCGAGGAACAGGATGATGGCGAGTGCGGCCAGCATCGGCCGCGCCAAAGGCAGCGCGACGAAGAGGAAGATGCGCCATTCCTTGACGCCCTCGACGCGCGCCGCATCGAAGAGATCGTCCGGCATCATCGAAAAACTCTGCCGCATGAACAGCACGCCGAGCGAATTGAATAGCGGCGGGACGATCAGCGCCACCCAGGTGTTGGCGAGCTTGAAGTCGCGCGCCACCATGATGAATTGCGGGATCAGCACGACCGCATAGGGCAGCGTTATGGTGCCGAGGATGATGGCGACAACCACGCCCTTGCCGAAGAACTGGTAGCGGGCCAGCGCCCAGCCGGCCATCGACGTCAGCAGCACCGACAGGACGGTGTAGGTCACCGCCACCGAGACCGAAATGCCTATGGCGCCGACGAAGTTCGTGTCACGCTGCAGATTGTTGAAATTGTCGATGAAATTGCCGTGCGGCAAAAGCTCGATGCCGGGGCTGAAGATGCCGTTATCCGGCATGGTCGAGAACACGACCATCATCCACAACGGAAACAGCCAGATCAGCGCCAGCGGCGTCAGGAACAAATGCAGAGCGATGCTGCGTCCCAGTCTGGCTGCGGAGCGCGAACTCATTTCGGTTCCCTCGTCAGCCACAGCTGCGCCAGCGTGATGGCGATCGCCAGGCCGGCCATGGTGTAGGCAACGGCCGACGCGTAGCCGAAATTGAGCGACCGAAAACCCTGGCGGTAAAGCAGCAGGCCAAGCGTCTCCGTGCCGCCGCCAGGCCCGCCGCGCTCGGTGATCAGGAACGGTTCGGTGAACAGCTGCATGGTGCCGATGATCGACAGCACGAGGCAGAACACGATGACCGGCTTCAGCAGCGGCAGGGTGATGTAGAAGAACTGCTTGAGCTTGCTGACGCGGTCGAGCGTCGCCGCCTCGTAGACATCTTCGGGAATGGACTGCATGCCGGCGAGCAGGATGATGGCGTTGTAACCGGCCCAGCGCCAGGTCACCGCGATCATGATCAGCGCCATCGCCGGCGTGACGTTGGAAAACCAGTCGATCTTGGGCAGGCCGATGCTGTTCAGGAGCTTGTTGATGATGCCGAAATCGAGGTTGAACATCAGCCGGAACACCGCCGAATAGGCAACCTCGCCGACCACCACCGGGGCGAAGAAGGCAAAGCGGTAGAGGCCGCGCGCCTTCAAGAGCGGCGAGTTCAAAAGCACCGCCATGACCAGCGCCAGCGAGATCATCACCGGCACCTGGATGACAAGGATGAGCAGCGTGTTCTTCAGGGCGTTGAAGAAGGCCGGATCGCCGATCAACCGGCCCCAGTTGAAGCCGGGCGCGAACCGCCACGGCACGGTACGCGTCGCCTGGAAGGAAATCATGAAGGAGCTGATGATCGGCCATACCCAGAAGATCGCGAAGATCAGCAGATAGGGCGTGAGGAAGCGATAGGCCGTGGCGTTGCGATTGCGCATCTTCCTCCTCCTTCATTTCGTTGCCGCTTCGGCCATGGCCCTCGCAGCAGCGGAGCCGGTTTGCCAGCAAATACAGGTCCCGTGGGAGAACCCCACAGGCCGCGACCAGGTCCGGGCGGCGCAAACGCCTGTCCCGGACCCGGCTTGGGAGGTTATGACTTGACGGGCAGTCCGGTTGCCGCCGCGATCTGGCTTGCGGCATCGTCGAGTGCCGTCTTGGCGTCGGGGTAGCCGCCGGCCAGATACTTGGTCTGCACGGCGCGGACGATGATTTCGGCGTCGCTCTGGAACTGCGTGCCGCGGCTCGGAACAACCTTCGGCAAGGTGCCGAGAATGTCCTTCCACACCGCCTGGCCGCCCCAATAAGGCAGGCCTTGCGAGACATAGGGATCGTCGAGCGCCGAGATCAGGGACGGCACCAGGCCGAACTCCTTCAGCATCGTGATCTGGCCTTCATTGGTTCCGAGCGTGTATTTCAGATAGGCGTAGGCGGCCTCCTTGTTCTTCGACGCCGAGGTGATAGCCAGCGAGGAACCGCCGAGATTGGCGGCGCGCGGCCCGTCGGCGGTGAGGCTCGGCATCAGATAGACGCCCCATTTGCCGTTTTCACCGGCCGATTCCGTGCGGATGGTGCCTTCATACCAACCGCCATAGATCTGGGTGGCGACGGTGCCGGCAGTGTTGTTGGTGATCTTGGTGCTCCAGTCGGCCGATGAGATGATGCCGGCGTCCTTCATCTCCTTGACCTTGGTCATGGCGTCGACGCATTTGGGCTGGTTGACCGTGATCGATTGTCCGTCCTCGGAGAAGTAGGCGCAGCCCTGTTCGTTGGAGATCATGCGGAAGAATTCCGAGTCACCGTTGAAATCGGCATTGGTCATCGAGGCGCCTGGGTTGGAGGCCTGGATCTTCTTGCCGGCGGCGATGAAATCATCCCAGGTCTTGATCGAAGCCGGATCGACGCCGGCCTTTTCGTAGAAGTCGCGGCGATAAAAGACGGCCACCGGGCCGGAATCCCACGGCATTGCGTAGGCCTTGTCGCCCACTTCCAGCTCGGTGCGCTTGAAATCGGGGAACTTTTTCTGGTCGTCGGCTGTGTAGCCCAGCGTATGCAGGTCGACGAAGCAGTCGGGGAACTGGCTCCAGTAATTCTCGGCCTCACCGTTCTCGACGGTGACGATGTCGGGCAGCCCGACGCCGCCGGCGGCGCAGCCGGCGATCGACTTGTCGTAGGTTGGCTGGTTGCCGAGATCCTGGACCGTGACCTTGACGTCGGGAAATTGCTTGTTGAAGCCGGCAATGGTCGCCTTCAGCGATGAAGCCGCGACATTCCAGCTCCAGACGGTGATTTCGCCGGATTGCGCGAAGGCCGGGGCTGAGCCCAGGGCAAGCACGAGCGCGGCGCAGGTCATTGTGATGCGCATTGAAATCCTCCCATTTCATTTGCTCTCTCACTGTGAGCGTGGCTAGACTATGCAGTGGGCAAGGCCTGTCGCCGTCAAAGGGAATATGAAATTGGCGGAAAGTAAGATGCCTGAACGGCCGTTCTACCAGCCTGGGGCCAGCAGCGTGGAAGGCCTGCCGCTGCTCCTGCAGATGTTTCACACCAATCCGCTGGTGATGCTCAAGCCGCATTGGCACGCCCAGGTCGAGGTTAATTTCATCGTGCGCGGCAGCGTGCATTACCGGATGAACGACTACGAGATTTCGCTGTCAGCCGGCGAGATGTGCCTGTTCTGGGGTGGCCTGCCGCACCAGATGGACGATTTGTCCGACGACGCCATCTATGCCGGGGCGCATCTGCCGCTGGTGCATTTCTTCCGGCTGCACCTGCCCACTGACATAAGGCACCGGCTGATGACGGGCGCGACACTGGTGACATCAGCCACCGACCAGTCCGACAACCATAATTTCGAGCGCTGGAACCGCTACGCCCGGTCCGGCGACCAGGCCAAGGCCGAACATGCCGTCAACGAATTGCTGCTGCGGCTGGAGCGGGTGCGGTTCGAGCCCTACCGGCTGGTATCCGCAACTCCGACCGACCAGGAAACAGGCAGCCCCTTCGACCAGCAATCGTCGCGCAATGTCGGACGCATGTGCGATTTCATCGCCGAAAACTTCCTCTACGACATCGATTGCGTGAACATCGCGGCGGCCGCCGACATCCATCCCAAATATGCCATGAGCCTGTTCAAGAAATCCACCGGCATGACGCTCAACGAGTATGTGAATCTGTTGCGGCTGAGCTATGCGCAGGCGCTTTTGATGCATCAGGACGCCAATGTGCTGCGCGTCGCCATGGATTCAGGCTTCGGCTCGCTCAGCGCCTTCAACAAGTCGTTCCGCAAGCTCGCCGGCATGTCGCCCTCCGATTTTCGCCGCGGCGTGACCGGCGTCAGATAGGCGGCGGCGACCAGTGGCGCGTCTGAGCCGCAAATGCATTGGTGCGCCTCGATCGCCGGCTAAAGGCAGTGCCACGGCATGTCAGCCGGCAATAGCGGCACGGACAGGGATGGCGAAGGCCGCATCGTGCCATGCCGTGCCCGATTCCGGCCTGCAAGCGGCATGGAAACCGGGGCACCGCACGGCATCGCTTTTCCTGCCCGAAATCGCCCACTAGGCGCTGGACAGGCCGAATTCCCGTGCTATAACCCACGCGCTTTCAAGGGGCGCCCACGGCGCCTCGATGAAATCCGGTCAACGCGTTTTCGTTTGCCGGAACAGGCCCAGATAGCTCAGTTGGTAGAGCAGCGGACTGAAAATCCGCGTGTCGGTGGTTCGAATCCGCCTCTGGGCACCATCCCCCCTTCTCCCGGCACTCCCTTTCACCGAACCTTCTACGCTGCAGCTTCTGCAATCGCTTGGAATTGTTGGTCTTTTGCGGTCGCATTGCGCGGTTAAGCGGGACACGGAGGGCTTCAGGAGCATTTGGTCCAACGAGGCGGGGGGATGGTATTTCCGTTGGTATTCGACATCCTGATGGTATCGAAACAGCCAAGGGAGACCTGACGAATGCCCCTCTCCGACGTGAAATGTCGAAATGCCCGCCCTGCTTCCAAGCTTGTGAAATTATCTGATGGGGGCGGGCTGCAGCTATGGGTACAGCCCACGGGCTCTCGCCTCTGGCGGCTCGCCTACCGCTTTGACGGCAAGCAGAAACTGCTCGCGCTGGGCAGCTATCCCCTTATCTCTCTCGCCGAGGCACGGGAGGCGCGCGATGACGCTAAAAGGCTTCTGCTAGCTGGCGTCGACCCTGGAAAGGAACGCAGCTTGCGGAAGGCCGATTCGGCAAAGGACACCTTTCGCTCAATCGCGGACGAATATGTTGACAAACTAAAGAAGGAGGGACGTGCTGACCGGACGATCAGCAAGGTCAAATGGCTGCTCGACTTTGCCTATCCGATAATTGGCGACAAGTGCATTCGGGAGATCGACCCGGCCACCATCCTTACCGCCCTCCGCCGCGTGGAGGTTCGCGGTCGATACGAGTCGGCCAGGCGACTGCGCTCCACGATCGGCAGCGTGTTTCGATACGCAATCGCGACCGCACGCGCCGAGACAGATCCGACCTTCGCCCTCAGAGGCGCACTCATCAGTCCGACGGTAACGTCTCGCGCCGCGATTACCGATCCGAAGGCCTTGGGCGGTTTGCTGAGGGCGATCGATGCATTTGACGGACAGCCTACAACCCGGGCCGGTCTGATGCTGATAGCGCTGCTGTTTCCCCGCCCCGGGGAGCTTCGCGTCGCTGAATGGGAAGAGTTCGATTTTGAAAGCTCGGTGTGGACCATCCCTGAAGCACGCATGAAAATGCGACGGCCGCACCGCATACCCCTATCAAAGCAGGCGATCAGCGTCCTGACTTCACTCAGGGAAATTTCTGGTGGTGGATCGCTGCTGTTTCCTAGTGTTCGATCGGCTTCACGTCCGATTTCCGACAATACGCTAAACGCCGCACTGCGTCGTATGGGTTACGGCAAGGAAGAAGCTACCGCGCACGGCTTTCGAGCAACGGCATCAACTTTGCTGAACGAATGCGGCGAGTGGCATCCGGACGCGATAGAGCGGCAGCTGGCCCACATTGAGAACAACGACGTTCGGCGCGCCTATGCCCGGGCAGAGCACTGGGAGGAGCGCATCAACATGATGCAGTGGTGGGCCGATTATCTGGATGAACTTAAGAGCAAAAACCCGCGGGTGAACTCAACCGAGGGACGCCGCAAGCCTGCTGTCCATACGATAACGCGACCATCCACTTTGAACCCAACAGCGGCCGTTCATCAAAGGCCGATACAAATCTCCAACCGCCGGAAATCATACTGACCGTCGAAAAACGCCGAAACTCGTCGCCAAGTCGTAGGCCCGGAGGGGGCAACTTTCTTTCCAGGACACTATTAAGGTTACCGGATGATGACGGTTGGTTTGGGGCCGAAAGCGCAAGGTCCGTTTTCGGGATTCCTGGGTCAAATTAACCCCTCAGGCCTCGAGCTTTTCGCCGTCAAAACGGCTGTTGAGGGATTGGCAGGCTATACCGCTGACGAAGCGCACATGTGAAGACCCGAGGATAAGTAACGCGCTTGGTCACGCGGGCGCTGCTGGTACTCGCTATTCACGAAATTGCCGATCACCCTGACGAGGTCCACTAAGCAATGGTGAACGTCATTTCTGAAGTCGCAAGCAACTCGGCCGCCCTGCTCCATTGAGGTCAGCCATGCCTTCGCGGAGCCGGCGCAATCTCTGCTGGAGCCTGCATGCTTCTTCAGGCGCAAGCGCTGTGTCTCAGTGCGGCATGAATCCTTTTCTCAGCCAAGCCAATATCTTGCTCCCATTGAGAACCCTGCGGACACGCCCGGCGGCCCAGCCAGCCTGCATGGTGGCGCCGGTGTGGCAACTGCAGACAATCTCATGCAACTGCCAATCGGAGAGTTCGAAGAAGCGTCTGGCTTCCCCGTAGGTATCCGATTGCATGCCCGATGCACGCAGCAGTGGATCGTCAAAGGCGACACTGATCGCCGATCCGACCGCGCGCGCTTCTCCGCGGACAGAGGGATGCAGATGCTCAGTCCCGGTGAGAGCCACAAGGGAGCGCGTCGGATTTCGATAGAGCAGTTCCGCCCACCGCTCTATCCGTTGCGTCCTTGTAGCCAGCAGAGCCGGCGATAGTGGACTGATGTCCGCGACTGACTGGAGTTGATCGAGTGTCTGGTGCTTCATGACTGCCTCCTGTTGGCCGTCCAATCCCTAGGCCTTTGCTGCAGGATTGGCTCACACGCTAAGCCGCCTCGTAAAGGAGCGGCGGCCGATCAGGTGTTGCCACCAATCGCCCACAGGCACCACGCGGCGGCATCTGCAGCGACACCAACTGCATTCCTTCGCCAATGTTCCAGCGGGATGAAAAAAACTGTGCGGCCGGCCGACCCGACGGACCCGGCTGGCGCACGCAGGATCCTGAACTGCTGGACGATGATGACGCAGGCCTGGAAAGGCGGCTAGGTTGGACCTTGCTTTTCAGGCTTGACCATGATGTTTCACTACCCGCTCGGTCATCGCGGGAAGGCCAGGAGCAGAGCCGCTGGCAACGATGAGTTGCGGACGAGGGCGGGCGGTGGAGGACGACGCCCTTGGGCCGCCAGGTCACTGAAGGACAACCGAAGCGGCGCTTCGGGCGTAAAAGCGATGTCCTTGTAGGTCTGCAATGTCTGCTTATGGAGGAACGGCGGGCAAGGCCTCTTTGACCGGCATGGGGCGCATTGCTGACCGGCAGATTTGGGGCCGAAAGCGGAAGAAATTCGCCCGGGTGAGTGGTATACAGACATGAGCGTTCAACGGCTCGAATTTCCTGTCTGGGAGCCTCTGATGCAGCAGGTGACATTTGGAGACGAGACATGACCAAGATCAAAGGCAAGAATGATGGCCCGGGGGGCCGGAACGAACATTACGACATCGGCAATCGAAAAGATGTTCCTCGAAGAAGCGTCGTGGCCGAGATTAAGCGTGGCGAACACCAAGGCGCACACGTCGTGAAAATTAACGGCCGGGAATATGCGCGGGACAATCCTGATCATTCGAAGAAGGATAATGTTAATCGAGCAGAGTGATCACATTTCGCCTCTGCATTTGGGCGATGCAACCGTAAGCAGTGATAGTCTCCGATCAGGCGGCGGTGGCCGGCAAAGTTCCTGTGCTAGCTCGGTGTACCATATCGCAGCCGGTGCGGTGAGCCCGATACAAAAACAGTAAATGAGATCGAGAAGCTGTCGGGCGGCCTGCCGCCTACGACGAGGAGTACCGGCGCCTCGCAGCGATACAACGGGTCGCCAGCGATTTTCCGCATCGCGGCAATGTCGGAGCCACTGGTTTCCGCATCGCGGCAATGTCGGAGCCACTGGGTTCGGCGCTGCCCCCAGGATGCGAGTGCCACTCACCGACGTAATACTGGCCCTGCCCCCATCGATCGCGAAGTAAAGCATCGAGGCCCTTCCGGCCCCGTTTGAACCAGGCCCGGCCGAAACGGGAATCCTCGGGCATTGCCGTGACTTCAGTAATTCGAACAGAGCGCCCCCCGTCAAAGTATTCCCCAACAAGAATGCCGCCGGTTTCAACACTGCCGGCCCGACCGGCCAACCTCGTAACCTCAGACAGCAGAGGCAGCTCAAACACAGCGGACACGTCAGGAGCGATCGAGCTGTATTTGACCTTAGGAAACTCAGACATTGGTGGCAACCAGTTCGATCTGGCCGTCTTCGTGTTGACGATAGTAGCTCAACGTCCGGCTCGGACTCTCAATTGCTTTCCGGATAAATCGCGTGCCAAACGCGGCCCATAATCTCATGTCCTCGGCAGTGGCGGGAAAGATCGGGTGCCAACAGCCGATCCCTTCCATCGTCGACTCCGAGCGCGCTGGGCTTGGCGTCTCCATGCTCGCCATGCGTTCCACAGCGTCAAAGTAGGGAAAGCTTACTTCGGATGCAGTATAGGCCAGTAGTCCCTCGGCCCTCCACGTTATAGCCAAGCTGACAAAGATCTTCTCCGTACCCCAGTCGAAATCGGCCATTCGACGCAGAACATCATCCGCTCCGGTGCAGTCCACCACCACGTCGGCGGCTCGCAGAGTGGCGATCACAGACTCATCGCTGGGGGGAAAGTTCGTTGCATGCCCAACAGTACGACCATCAATCATCGACGAATTTAACGCGTCCGCCAGTGCGACAGCCTTGTTCCGGCCCACGGCCTCAAGCCCAAGTGCATGCCGGGTCAGGTTCCCGACCTCAAGCCTCTCCCCATCCAGGATGACCAAATCGCGGTTGCCCATCCGGAGCAAGTTTTCCGCGACCGCACCCCCAAGTGCTCCCGCCCCCAAAAGCGCGATCCTGGACGAACCAAGCTTTTCCGATGAGGGGCCACGCCTGCGGAGTTGATCGGACGTCCAGTTCATGGTCCTCATCCAATCGAGCCGGCCGTGGGATTGGGCCACCGCCCTGTCCAGCATACGACGATTGGCTTCGATCGGACGGAAGCCATTCATTTTAGAATGGCGGTGTTGAAGAGGCACGGAGCCGATAGCCATCCAATGCAATCGCGATGGCCCATCCCCAACCCGTTCTTCGACGGGAAACCCCAACAGCAAAGTTGCGCTTTCATTCTTGTGGGTACGTTTGCGAAGCTGGACCCCGGCGAAGTGCAAGATCTCGCCCAGGTCAAACCCCTGTTCAGCAATCAGTGCGTTCAATTCGCTCCAGGTTGTCGGCAAGCCCCACGGTCTGACGACAGGTATCTTGTCGAGTCTCAGCCATACGCCCATCTGAACCGATGCAGCCTGCCCGGCCCAGGCTCCCCAGGAAATAGTCTTCACAATCGTGCCGCCGCTATCCGAGAAAGTAACCGTCACCCTGTTGGCACGCGCATGGGGGATATCAATGAAGGAGACGCTTCCCCAGCGTTGCTCCATCTCCATCCAAGACTTGAAACCGGAAATCGCCTCGTCAAAGCCAATCACTGGATGCGAGAGGTTCTTGGACGACGGCGGGACTTCGAACGGATCCCCGACCTGCTTCAACTGGCCGGTCGCAGCGGCATCAATCCACATCAGCAACCGACTGAGATGCCAAATCACCTTCTCAACAATGTCCGAGGGTTCGCCCGTCCACCTGTCTCTGCCAAAGGTGGCTTCCGGCCGGTCAAGACAAAGTTTACCAGTGCGCCATGGGTCGCGGCCCTCCGGCTTGCCATTGTATAGCTGATGCGGAAATGTGACCGTGGGGCCACTCGATGCGCAAGGATAAATCTCGACGCGATTATCCCCGGGCACGAATGACACCACCACGCGCCATCCGGTGCGGGTTGCCATGAATTCTGTCGCCGGCTCGGACAATGTCGCATCAATGGCTAACCACCATCGGCCTGGCGCGACACTGCTCCAGTTGTTCCTGACCATGACGCGCTCCTCGTCCTCAAGCAGCGAGAGCACCTCCTGCAGTGCTGGCGGCACCGAGGGCGAGTTCAAGATCAAGCAAATCGCTGCGTTGTCTGCGGCTGGGCAGGCTTGGTCGGGGTATTGAAAACCGATGGCGCCCGGTCGCCGCCGCGGGGGCCAGGCAATGGAAACTTCGTGCCGAGCAGTGAGCGCCACAGCTCGGCCGATTCCTGGGCATCGTTACTGTCCAGTGCTGCGCGAGCGCGGGACGCCGCCTCGCTGGCAGCCTTATGGAAGGCCCGGAAATCTTCCAGCGGCAAGCGCTTCAGCACGTCGTGCTCAGGAACACCATGATCCGGCAGAACCGGTACTTGGCCGATCTGAGCCGCGTATTCCCAAGTATCGCGAATGCTCTCGAGGACCTGTACGACACCCATCGCCATCGACGTGGTGCCGTCATTGATGACGTGACCGATCATGTGTTCAAGCGGGTAGCCTTTGGGATACTTCGGAAACTCTTCGGTCCCCTCCTGCTTCATCCACTTCAAGGACCGCACGATTTTGACGTAATGGCCATTGCAGACACGGTTCTTGGCCGCCGTCCACTGGATCTGGGCCAGCGGATGGGTCCGGCCCCACTCTCCCACGTCGCGATCGGGCAGATACAGCGGATGCGGTCGCCACTCGCTTGGCGCCAGATCGTTGAGCACTGACGCAGCTTCACCCAATTCCGAGGGGCGCCATTGCCGGTTGAGACGCCATGACGGATCTTCTTCGACGCTGAGGTTAGTCAATACGGAATTGGACCGGTAGAGACTTTCCATCACTGCCCGGGATTCTGGATCCTTCGGCAAGGCGGTGATGACCAGATCCAGGTCCACATAGGACAGCTCGATGCCAAAAGAACGCCCCTGCCAGCGCCACTTACCCTCATAGTGGCGATCAAGGAAGGGCACGAACTTCTTCATGGCCTGCTCAGGCGTCGTGTTCTCGTAGTCAATATTGGTCACGACGACGATATCAACGTCCGGCCGCTTGTCACCGCTAGGCCGTATGGCCGTCGAACGACGGACGCTACCTTGCAGAAAAGTAGCCACGACCAGCCCTTTGAGATCTTGGTCCGCGTCCAACCGCGCCCGCAGGGTCGAGGCCCCGCCCTTCCAGTCTTCCTTCTGCCTGTCGGTCGGTCGGATCGACGCAAGAAACTCATTGAATTGAGGCTTCAGTTCCATATTCATCCAATCCGGAAGGAGGGGTGGTAGGTCTTGGACCCGGTGAAGTCGAACTCGTAAACCTTCACCGGGCCGATGGCGTCCCGATGCTGGCCGAGGAAGAATGAAAAGGCGTTTGGCGCCGAAACGAAGATGTGGGCCCTGGCGCCGCCGCGCAGGCTAAGCGCCACCAGGACGTCAGACACTTGGTCAGCCATTTCTGCTGCATGAGTGCCGCCTGCTACCGACCCTGGGCCAACCCCGTTTGCTGCGGCGAAATGCAGAATCTTGCCAACGTTGCCCAAGGAGGTGCTAACATAATCCTCGACGTCCGCCAGTGCGTCCCGTGAAAGACTGATTGCCACCGCAACATCTTTGCCCGCCTCGATATCCTGACAGGTGACCGTCATCGACGGCCCCGTGAGCTTGTCGTCCGAGCGCCAGACGGAGGTGCCGCGGCGCCCCTTCTGCATGACTTCGACACCAGTGCCGCTTTTCATACCCAAGAGCGAACCAGCCAGAAATGCAACGGAGGCGTGGGTATCGAGATGAAGCCGAATATCCTTGGTCGTCTGGCGCACGCGCTCAAGGAATGTTCGGACCTCAGGCATGATCGTCTCGGTCCAATCATTTCCCGGACGCAGCAGCCGTTCGTCGAAATGATCGAGCAGCGACAGATGATTTTCCGGAGCGGCCAGTAAATAATCGGTCGGGCCATCACCGAACGAGCGGATGGCGACATTCCGCCGGTCTTCGCCCGCACGAATCCAATCCTGTTCCTGGCAAAGCAGTTCGAAATCTTCTCGGGACAACTTGTTGCGCTGCGTCGCCTTCAAGGCTCGGGCCGCGCCATCGAACCTGAATTCCAGCGTGTTTCCACCGGCCTTCAGCCCGACGCCACGGAAGTGAAAATTGACTTCATCGCGCATCTCTTCGAGCGACCTATGGCCCTCAACGATGTGGAATGTGTCCACAATCGTCTTGAGCTCTTCGTCGCTCGACAGCTTCAGGTGCTCGCGCCAGCATTTTCTGATCTTACCGGTCCAGCTGCGATCGGTCGTTCCGTCGAATAAAATTTCCACGTTGATCGAGCGGTCTTTCGACGTAATCAACTTCCGGAGGTCATCATCATCGCGAATGCGGTCGGTTGTCACGAGAGTGAACGTGGAATTCGTTGGCGCCTTCTCGACCGCCTCCTTGAGGCGCTCAAGGATTGAAAAGCGCGTCGCATGGATAAAGTCCGGGTTCGTCAGCTCCTTGTAACCGAACCGCCCTTCCTGGCTGACGTGGAATTTGACTTGGTGGTGGGCAACCTCGACCGCAAAAGAACGGCGGCCCGATTTCCCTGGGCTATAGCGCACCACCACATCGTCAAACCCTTTCGGACCATCGGCCTCGTATGAGACCTCGACAACAAAGTGTTGTTCCGGGTCACGAAGCCCCGACGCGTGAATCCAGAAGTATCGCGCCTGGTAGTCGTGCCCGTCCCAATTTGCGATGACTGCGTCAGCCACAGCTCCCCCACAGTATCCTCCAATCGATCCATTTCACACCAGCCCTCCTTGGTGGACGGGTCTTACTACCGGCCGCAGCCAATGGATTGGAATGCAATGATGTCGATTGCCCCGCGGTGATTTACCGCTCATTAACCGCATCTAGGTTGCAGAAACGATCGCTTCAAGGGTCGAACGAAAAAAGAACAGAGCGCGCCTCTCACCAATTCCGGATGATCAATCTAGGCTACATCAGCAGGTCCCAGCCTTTCCGAGCTATGATGAAACTCGGAAAACTACTTACATCGTGGCAGGGGCCGAATGGCAGCTTTTGGGCCGTTGCCAAGGGGGCCGAACGACCGGAATGAGGCGCATTGCTGCTCGACAGCATAGGGGCGGACAGCAGGCGGACCGCTTTCAGGTTTACGGAGCGCGAAGCGAGCGTTCAGGCTGAAAACGAAAAGGTCTCAAAACTGGCTCAAACATGACATTTTGCCGATTTGTCCATGAGAAATGCGCGATAACATCACATCGCACAATGTGAACTAATGAGCGAAGCTGTCCTAGTCGACCCACCGTCACACGGGCAACTGTCAGCCGAATACAAGCTCCGGCACAACCGCTTCCCAGACGTCTCGGTGAAGGTGCACCCGGAACTCTTCCTGATTGTCGGACTTGCGCCAGCGCACGATGGCACCGACCTCGCCGCGCAGAAAGCTGAGGCCTTCGGGAGGCGACCAGCTTCTGGCCATGCGTCCGAGGGCCTGCCCGTGCTTGTCCTGTATCGCCCAGAGCGGGCCATGGCGCACGATCTGAATCGGATCTCCTGCTTTCGCCGCCGAGATGGCGGCGAGGGAGGGATGGCCCGACCTGAGACGCCCCGCCCATGACAGGTCCACGGTCTTGAGGTTCGGCACCTGGTACAGCGCGGTCGGAAGAGCCGCGCCGTCGGCGACAGCCGGCGCGGCTCGGCGCAGCACATGCTCTTTGTCCTGCTGGACGAACGGATGCTGCGCTTGAGTAATGATCGCGAGGCTGCGTCGCGCTCGGGTCATGGCGACATAGAACAGGCGGCGCGGCGCATCGGGGTCCTCGCCTTTGGAAGGCTTGTCCCAACCGCCATTCAGGATGACGACATCCTCGAAATCCAGACCTTTCGATCGATGCGCCGTCAGCAGCAGCAGCGCGCGCTGATCGCTGTGGGCATCATTGGCCCACTCAGCGAACCACTCGACAAGGTCCGGCACGGGCATGGTCTTGTTCGCAAGCTCCTTCGCAAGAGCGGCGATGCCTTCGGCGATCAGATCCGTCCAGCGATTGGACGGTATCGCGTTCAGCATATCCATCAGATCACGGACGGCCAGCAGACGCGTATTTTCGCGGCGCAGTGTGTCAATGAACTGCTGCATCTCGCGCAAGCGCCAGATGCCGGGCAGGCTCTCGTTTGCCATCTCCACCGGGATACCAAGCGTTTCGGCATAGGCCCGCACCGAAGCCAGCCGCCGCCAGTCGCGCGCGATGATCGCGGCGCGCGACCAGCTCCACTCCGGATCAAGACGCGAAAGCCGGACGAGTTCATCCACTGCGGCCGTCGCCTGCGCCACGTCACCGGCTCGGCAGTCCAGCACCTGCACTCGCCCTTGCGCAACCGGATCGAGCGCCGCCATGTCTCCGCCGGGCGGCGCCTTGCTGCGCCTGCGATCTATGGCAATGTCGTGTCCCGCCTTCATACGGTCAGCGGCGGGCGCAATCACCGCGTTGGCCGCCGCAATGATATGTCCGGTCGAGCGGTAATTCTCGATCAGGAACTGCGGTCGTGCACGATAGTCGGCCTCGAACTGCCGGATGAAGCGGATGGACGCCCCGGCGAAGGCGTAGATGTTCTGATCGTCATCGCCCACCACAAAAAGGCTGAGCTGAAGGTCCGGATCGTCCAGTGAGCGGCCCGCAATGGCCGAGATCAGCGCGTATTCCTCAGGGCCGATGTCCTGATACTCGTCCACCAGAATCCAGCGATGACCTTGGATCAGGGTGTCGCGTTGTGCCTCCGCCTCGGGCTTGCTGAGCCCTTCGCCGTTCAACAGGCGCACGGCTTCCATGACGATCCCATCGAAGTCGTGCATCGTCTCGTTCGCAGTTCCGGCAAAGCTCGCTCCCACCAGCCGCATCGCGAGGGCGTGGCATGTGGATATGGTCACTGCATTCGCGTCATCGCCGATCAGGTGGCGCAGCCGGATGCGTATCTCCGCGGCGGCATGACGGTTGTAAGTCAGAACAAGGATGCCGCGCGGATCCTCGCGACGGACCCGGATCAGATAGGCGATGCGGTGCACCAGAACGCGCGTCTTGCCCGAACCCGGTCCTGCCAGGACCAGGACGCTGGTCTGTTCGCGGTCGTCGGCAACGATCTCTTGCTGAACTGGGTTCTTCAGTGCCTCAACGATCGCTTTCCAGGAGGTGCCGGTGGTTTGACGCCGGATCTCGCCGCCCTTGCCGGGCATCCAGCGGCGCAGGAAGGCGTCGCGTTCCAGCACGAAGTAGTCCTCGGACAGCCGCAGCGCCTGATCCATCGCGGCAAGGCCCTTTTCGGCATAGGCCGCCATCACATGGGTCTGGATCGTCTGCTCGGCGTAGTGTTCTTCGAGGGGTACAAAATCCTTCACGGTGAACAGGCCGCCCGAAGGGTTCAGATGGACCGTCATCGCCTGCCGGAAGATCGTCAGCCCCTTGCCCAGAGTCACCACCTCCTGCTCGTGCAGCCACAGAAGTGCGCGGTCCATCAGCTTGGTCATGTCCTGAATGCCGCTGCCGCGCAGCAGGGCGTCTCCGGTCAGGGTGGCGAGCAGATCGCCCATTGTGGTTTCGACCTGGATGTCCTTACCGCGGCTGCCCTTCGGCAGCTTGCCCAGAAGATGCCCCAGCAACAGTTCTGCGCCCTGCCGCCGCAGGCTTGCCGTCTGTTCCAGTGCCTGCCAGGTCCGTTGCAGCGTCACCATCAATGTGTTGCGCGAAGCCTTGCGCAGCCGCAGATTGCCCTTGCCACCATCCTGATCGCGCCCGTCACGACCCATGCTGCGCAGCAGCTTTTCCACGATGTCGGGTCGCACCGCGCTGTGCCCCTGATTGCGGAGCGCCTGACAGGTTTCGGCCAGATGCAGGGGAATGCCTCCGGCACCTTCGGCATCGGGGGCGGCCTCGCGCATCAGGGTGGTCAGCGCGGTTTCAAGCCGTGTGGCCTGCGCCAGCCGCTGCTGCGAATGACCCTCGACGGCGACATGGACAAAGACCGTGACCACGACGTCGTTGCGGGCGATCCCGAGCGCCTCGAGATCGGCCATCGCCTTGTTCAGCATACCCCCTGTCAATCCGCTGATCCCGGCAAGTTCATCGGTGGAAATGCCCTGATCGGGGGACGCGTTCATCAGGTGGCGGGTGATATCCAGAAGCTCCTTCCGACGGGTGCCGGTGATCGCGGCCCTGGCCAGGATCGCTTCGACTTCTTCCAGGTTGCGGATCCTGAGGGATGAGGGGAAGACCTGAACCCGGTTCTCCTCGCGGCGCAGCAGCTTGGCCTCTTCCAGCCAGGACACCGCAGTCTTCACCCTGGTATCGTCGGTGGTGCTGTCGCGCTCGAACTCCTGATCGCGTTCGGCTCGCACGACCTCGCCCGAGGTGGCGACCACGGTGCCGGTCTTCTTCGTCCGCTCGTCCAGCCGCCGCAGGGCCTTGACGATCGCGCCGATTTCATGTCGAGCCAGGCGCGAGCGGGCCGAAAGCGAGAACTGCCGCTCCACATCCTCAGCGGCGAAGAGCAGCACGCAATTGGCATGGGCGCGATCGCGGCCCGCCCGCCCGGCTTCCTGCAAGTAGTTCTCCAATGAGCCCGGAACGTCGCCATGCACCACCAGCCGGATATCGGGCTTGTCGATCCCCATGCCGAAAGCGTTGGTCGCGGCAATGATCCGCAGGTCGCCTATGCGGAAACGCTCCTGAATGTCGCGCTTCTCCTCGGGCGTCAGACCGGCGTGGAACCGTTCCGCTGACAAACCCTGCTGTTTGAGGAAATCGGCAACGCGTTGCGTCTCGCTGCGGGTGGCGCAGTAGACCACCGCACCCGAAGCGCCGTCCTGTGGCAGCCTGGCCTCGATCACGTCGAGGATATCGGCTAGCTTGGTGCCGCGCTGCGTCGGCCGGACCTCGAAGCTGAGATTGGTGCGCACCGCGCCGCCGTCCAGCAGCATCAGTTCGCGCTCCAGACGTGACTGGAAATGGTCGCGGATGTCGCGCACCACTTCGGGCTTGGCGGTGGCGGTCAGACAAAGCACTGGGGCAGCAGCTTCATCCCCTACGGATTCCTTGATGAAGCGGCTGACATAGCGGTAGTCGGGCCGGAAATCGTGGCCCCATTTCGACACGCAATGGGCCTCGTCCAGCACCCAGAGTCCGATTTCACGCTGTGCCAGAACCGAGCGGACCGAGTTGCTGCGCAATTGCTCGGGCGAGATCAGCAGCATTGCCGCCTCGCCCATACGCACACGGTCCAGCGCATCCTGCCGCTCGGGCATCGACAGCATTCCGTTGACGGTGACGGCCGAGGAAATGCCCGCCCGCGCCATGCCCTGCACCTGATCGGCCATCAGCGCGACCAGCGGAGAGATCACCACTGTCAGCGCCCCAGTCTTGTCGAATTTCGACAGGGCGGGGATCTGGTAACAGACCGATTTGCCGGTGCCGGTCGGCAGGATGCCGAGGATGCTTGCCCCGCGCATCGCCTCATCGACGATCCGCTCTTGGAGGGGGCGGCCCGTATCGTCGACCGGCTGCGCGCGGAAGGCATCAAACCCGAACCAGCGCGACAGTGCGCGGATCGGGTCGTTCTTCTCTCTGCACCAGGCGCAATCCGGGCTTCCGCAGTCGGTATCGCGCAGATGCCGCACGATCAGTGCCGCCTCGCGGAACTGCGCCCGCACCCAGGGCGGCATGACGGAATCCCCGCCCGCAACCAGGATCCAGGACAAAGCATAGGCCATAGGCCATCCGAGTTGCGGGCTGGAAAGGCGGTTCAGCGTCTGCTCGACCCGCCTCTCGCAGGCGCGCCCCGCCAGTAGCCGGGAAATCGCTTGCCTTGCCGTAGATGGTTCGGGCGCAGGAGCCCCCCGAATCTCCTGGAAGACCGCGTCGAACCCGCCTGGGTTTTCCATCCTCGTGGTGACGAAATGAAAGGCCGCCACTGCATCGGGCTGGTCGGCGTTCTGTTGCGTCAAAGCTGCTAACTGATTGCGTAGCACCTGGAACACTAGCCGCGCATCCATTTCCGGGTCGTTGACATGGCCCGCTTGTAAGCGACCGTCGTGGTAGTGCTTGACCAGGTGGTGGTAGGGGTTGCGCGGAAACGCGAGAGGGTTGAGCCACAAGGTATCGATCGGCGATCGAAAAAGATTAGCCAACCGAGGCCGCGCCGCGACCAGATGAGGCAAGTCATGTCGAATGATGTTGTGGCCGAGCAGATGCTCGGCCTCGGCTGATTCTGCTCCCAGACGGTCAAGGGCCGCCACGAGATCGCGTTTCTTTGCCAGGATTGCGGGACGAGCGTCATCGCGCACCGCCGCAAAAGCGAAGATGGTGGCGGTTGCAGGATCCACTTCCAGATCGACCGAAACGCAACGCTGCAGAAAGGGTTGGAAAGGCTCAGTCATACTGCAACGCTGTACTCACGGGATGAAACGGTCAGCGATCATGGTCGCGCGCTCGACGAAAGGTCAATGTCGCCGGCCGCCGAAGGTGGATCCAGTAGATGTACGGTAGAGCACCTCATTGCCAGATGTGATGGGGGAAGGATACACCGGAGAACGTCGTCGCGGCATGTTGGCTCTGCAACAGTCGACGGAACCGGCGGAAGACTGCGATTAGCTCAGAGGCCTATCTGACGTTCGTCCGGCAACGGCTTGCGAAGGGGAAGTGGTTCTAGCCGCGACGGTCACCACCGCGTCAAACGACCTCGGCGCTAACAATGTCGGCTCCTGGAATACTTTATCAGCTTTTCCAATGACCAGTATGCGGCGCCTTCCTGTCCGGCAGCTGTGGGGCCGATTCCAGACGGTCTGCTCTTGGATCATTGCTGGAGGATAGCTGTCGTTGAGCGTAACCTGGTTTCAACGGCGACTTCCAACCCCCGAAGCGGTCGTTCACTAGCTCGCATTAGCGACTGACTAAAATCTCGTCGTAGTTCTAAATCGCGATTCGAGATTTCAACTGTACTTCGCGACAGGTTCAAGCGCGGCGGCACCCTTGGAGCTCGCCCCGCGAGTAAATTGTTCCAGCCGGCGGTTTAAGCGGCTATGGTACTGACATCGCCAACAATCAGCATCTGCAGAGACCTCCGAGGCCGTACTTGATCCAACAGCGTGCAGCACTTGTCATTGGAAATGCCAACTATACCGGCCAGAACACAAAGAAGCTCAGAAACCCCGTCAATGACGCGACGGCGATCGCGAGGAAGTTAAAAAAATACGGGTTTGGTCTAACATCGGTTTCTGATGGCTCATTTGTCCAAATGCGCACCGCGCTGAGCACATTCCAAGGCACGATACAGCCGGGCGGCGTAGCTCTGGTCTTCTTTGCAGGTCACGGCATCCAGATTGACGGCGAGAACTTCCTTTTCGCCTGTGATACGGATGCAGGAGGTGAAAACCAGGCGAAATATTCGTCCCTTTCGCTCAACCAAGTCATCGATGTCCTCGACCGATCGAAGGCGGACACGAAGATCATCATTCTCGATGCGTGTCGTGAAAACCCGTTCGAGGCTGCGTGGCATCGATCGGGCGCAAATCGAGGGCTTGCCTCAGTTTTCGCTCCGCGCGGGACGATCATTGCCTATGCGACGTCGCCGGGTCATATAGCGGCCGATGGGTTGTCCAGCAATGGCGTGTATACCGGCGCGCTGCTGCAACATATTGACGTGCCGGATACTCCGATCGAGACTGTCTTCAAGCGCGTGCGCAACACCGTCGCCGCCGATACCAACGGGAAGCAAATTACCTGGGAACACACTTCCTTGGCCGGGGATTTCTATTTCAACACGAGCGCCATGAGCTTCGTAACCACCTATGCGTCGTCATCACTCGCGGACAGCCTTTTCGTGCTCGATCCAGGCAAAACCTCACACCAAATCATCCGAGGCCTGAAGAGCGTGGACTGGTACACGCAAAACCCTGCGATGGACCGTCTGACGCCGACCTTCGCGAACACGGTCAAGGACGAGACGCTCTTCGTCTTGGGCCGCAACATCTATCAGGCTGCGCATGGCGGCGCCCGATCGGCAGAAGCCTATATCCGGAATTTCTTAGGCAAGACTAGCGGGATGAAGCCTGAAAAAATCCGTCCGCTGCTCGATGGCATCCTTTACGAGATTTTCTTCGACTCGAGAGGTGAACTCCGTGAAGCCATTAAAGGCAATATGTTCAGCGATGCGTTCGAGCTAGAGAAATTCCCGCAGTTCAAGGACAGCTTCGAGTTCATCGCCGAAACCCTGATCGGAGCGCACGGTGATTTCTACAGGGTGCCTGGCAAAGGCCATATGCTATCCGCGTCGGTCGTCACGAAGGCCGAGAAGCGCGGCCGTCTGGTCACGGGCGTGTTCGTCGACACGGTGAACGTCTTTAGCCTGAGCGATCCTGAATATGCAGTGGAGGAAGGCGAACCGACGCCGGCGCGAAGCGTAAGCCAAGACGCTTTCGAGGAGGAACTCGCAAAGGAGCTGATCGTCCCGAAGGGATTGCTGCAGGTGAGATACACACCGGCGCTTCAACCCATCGATCCAATCCGGTATCCCTATGGCTGGGGCGTCTCAAAAAAATAGCCTGAGGAGCTGTGAAATCGTGTCAGCGAGCGCAGAACCCCAGTCCCGACAACTATGTCAGCAAACCACCCCGCGCTGGCCGTTGGCGTCGATCTGACCGATCGGCGCGAGGATGTGGATTTCCCGAGGCAGATTTGGGCCGGAAGCCGCCAGTCTGCTCCCGGGCGATATCTACGATAAGCTGCCTTGCAACACACGATCGTTCCCAATCGCATGGACCGTCCAGCGCGCACTCCGGAAGCGCGTTGAGGCCCCAATCTCGACGCGGCACGACTGCCCTGCTTGACATGAGCGATGCAGGCGCGCAGATCGCCGATTGTTAAGGCATCACGTCCGTCGACCATTTTCGCAAGGTCGCGGAGCGCCCCTGATCATTATATGTTCGCTGCGATGTCACAGGGGGAGTTAGCCAGCGTGGCCAGATCGAAGAACTGATGCGGCGGGGCACCAATCGGGCTCGAGACGAGCGCCTGGCGGTCGCGCGCTACCGCAAGCGCGCCAGGCGAGGCGTGAGTGTGTTGGTGCATGACATTGAGCCGCAGTCAAAGAGGATGCGGGACGCCGATCGAGACCGGTTCCAGACAGCGGTGTCTGAACAGATGGCGACCTTCTCGCGGGCACCGTTCAATGGACCCGTCGCGCTGAAGATCGACCTAGCGACCACCAGCCGAACTGCGCCGCAGGCGCACACGATCGCGAAGAACCTGCTGGATCTCCTCGGGAAACGGCGGGCGGGGGTGCCGGGAATGCGTCGGCACCTCCTCTACAAGAACGATGCTCAGATCCAGGCGCTCTCCGTCAGCTGCCGGCACGGCGAAGATTATCCGATGATCCATGTGGCCGGCCGGCCCTTGTCGGCGCTGCTCGACGATATGGAGCTTGCGGCCGAAGCGATCCGTGTCGACGAGATGGAGAATTATGGAGACGTCTACCGGTGGGACCAAGAGGAAGAGGCTATGGAGGATCTTCGCAACCTGATCCGCGATGAGCGTGGGCAGCGCGAGCGGCTGGGTGACGACTTCTACGACGCGTACTTCAAGATGCTTCGCTGGAGCGCGCAACGCGCTCTGCTCGGGTGTAGCGGCATCGACATCCCTGTCCTCGGTTGGATGTACGGGCGTCCGGAAGGGTCGACGCCGATTCTGCCGCCCGATCAATGGGCGCTGCTGATCGGCCGGTCCAAGCTGCGCCTTCAGCTGGGCGACCTTCCGATCACCCCGGGCAGCTCAGGGGCCTTCAAGCGCAGGGTTGAGGAAGAGATCGCAGCCTTCAAGCAGCGGTGGGACTGGGTCATCAGTCCGCTGGTGATCGCCGTCGCTCTCCAGGTGGTGGTACGTCCGAGCGCAGCGACCCCCGCAGCAGTGCTTCACGACCTGGACAACATCGTCCGCGATTACCTCCTGCCCCGGATCATCCCGTCATTCGGCACGGTGACCGATCATCGTTGGACGATCGACTTCGACGAACTGCGCCGACGTGATCCCGTTCTCGCGGACCGATGGGGTCCGAACCCAACGCCGCCTCCGGGCACGAAACAGGGTGTGACGCGGTACGAGGCGTGGCGGCTTCCACCGGTCGAGGGCGGACCCGGTTTCGTCAGCGTCGCGCTCGTAGCGGATATGGACGGACGCGGCGATACGTTCGACCGTATCGACGAGTGCTCGCGCAAGTGGGCTGACGCACAGTCGAGCACGTCTGGTAAGCGACAGCGATGGTGATGATCCGGGACAAGGACGACAAGCTTGGTTGATTTGTTCTGTCTCGGGCCCGGCCATGGATCGCGGTCTATGAGACCTTCGCCGACCCAAACTTCGTCGGCGAGTACGCGCGGGAGCCGGATACACGCTTCTGGGGGATGTATGTCGCCTGCCGGCTGCTCGATCCCGGCAAGACGCTTCTGCCAACTGCAGGTTCACATGCCGAGGCGACCGGGCACTACGTCAACCACATATTCCTCAGCGATACGGTGGACGGTGTAGTGAAGTGTGCGCCGACATAGTGTCTGAACCATAGTGCTACACGTTGACGGCTGCTCTTAGGATAATTAACCGATCATCGGAGCGGCCGAACTGAGGCTGCCGTTCAGACCGTAGAGAACTCGGGAGGAGATGCTGACGCCCGCGGAATACGTGCCAGAAGTCGATGCCTTCCGCACTATCAAAAGCCGAATCTAGTATCCTACTTTGTCCATAAGCACCCGCAACTCGGGCTGAGGCGCGACCCAGAAAGTTCGAAAAGCTTCCAGGAAACCCCAGCCCAAACTGGATGCCTTCTAGGCAGCCTTGCTCCGCGACCATTTTCGGTCGGCGCTTATCTCCCGTTTCTCCCAAGTTGAGCAGCGTCCGGGGATCTATGATCGACGTACCGATGACGCCAGCCTGGATGAGAAGCCATCAACTGTAGTCGACCCTTTGGGCGTCTGCTTCCTCCTAACCGCCGGAGGAGAAGCCGCAACACGAGGAATGGGCGGAGAACGTATCCAGACCCTCAATCGCCTGGGGCGGGTTCATGATTCGCTGAGCGATCGGATCGTCTCTCAGCGCCGGATCCGACGCGACAGCCAATTTCAACGCATTTACCGTATCCTTGGGAAGAAGGATCTCTAAGCTGCCGCCCGGGCCGTTTTTGTCCAACCAATCGCGAAAAACCTGTTCCTTGCCATGTCTGCGATACATATCGAGAACTTGAAATATATCCCGCGCCGCAAACGACACAGGCTCGTCAGCCGTCATGAACGTGACAAGATTGCGTGGATCCGATTGGTCGGACATGGAGATACCTTCCTAGTTAGTGTTTATCTGGACAACCGTCTGAAAAGCCTTTCTCGCAATCGAGCGGTCAACAGCGCGCGCGGCGTTTAGTGAAGTTGGGTCACCCGTTGCTGACAAGAACTGCCCCTCGTATTGGCCTCGGGCGTCCCGGAAATCACTGTTAGCAGACTCGGGTATCGACAAGCCGATGATAACTTTATGCGTGTCGATGCGCTTTGTTTCCGCAACAAGTCCTGCCTCTGCGAGCCGGAAGCTGCGTTCTGGCAGGGGATTGAACACCACCTTCGGGGAGGCCGTCCCGCTAATCGTCGTTTCGAAATTCAGGGTCTCAGTAATAGTCGGTGCACTTCCTGTTGCGTCTTTCTTAGCTG
Source organism: Mesorhizobium sp. M0491 (assembly GCF_040321265.1). NCBI lineage: Bacteria > Pseudomonadati > Pseudomonadota > Alphaproteobacteria > Hyphomicrobiales > Phyllobacteriaceae > Mesorhizobium > Mesorhizobium sp. M0491. The sequence continues at coordinate 108,130 of NZ_JAMYRE010000020.1, read as the reverse complement.
CCAAGTTGCCGAGCAGGCTTAGGTAGACAAAATTGTGCAGCATGCCCTCGACGCCTATTTGACCCGCGATCGGGTAAATGTAGTTGGGTCCGACGATCTTGCCTCGACAGCCCCCGTAGGGCGGATGAGCGATTAAGTTATCAACTTTGTCAGTGACGGTAAATTCTCGCGTGTTCTGACGGGAACGATCCAAACTGGCATCAACTCCGAGCTCGAACAATCTTGCGGGAAATTTATCGAGAAACGATGTAGATGCCGATAATTGGTTGTCCAATTTCATATCAAGTTCAAAGTTGTACGCGATACCACTTGACCAAAATAGAGACACCAGTTTTCTGGCATTGCCGGTAAGCGCCGAGGGGGAGAAGCGAGTAATTTCGTCGGGAGAGGCCTTCAGTTGGCGTCCGATTTGCCGCGAAGGATCGTCGACCCCCTCCCCGCCAGTCAAATAGTCGACAAGAGTATTGCGAATGCTCTGGCGCATTTCACAACGGATTTGATTCACGATTCCAAACGTATCAACGCCCGTCACCTCTTCCGGCAACGGTCTTATAGCACATCCGGAAACCATAGTTTGTGCTGCTATGACAGCCGTCAATATCCTTTTCAAGATAACGCCCGCCCTTGATTCGCCCTACATGATTGAATGAGGCATCAGGACATCTTATGGGCTCAGGAAACACTCTCTCTCTTTCTTTTCCACAGAACAGTTTGCTATACTGGCGATCAGGCTATCGATGTTCCATTCTGGCAGACGACGAAGTATGGGATAAAAATTGACCCATTGACATGCGAAAGCCCCGACCTACCGTTCGCATCTGGCATTCACACCGACATGCGCAAAGGGCACGATGGCCTCGCCACGCTGATCCAAGAACATCTGAAGAAGGATCTTCTCGGGGCATCCGTTCGTGTTCCGCGGCAAGAATACCTCGCTCCTGAAGATCCCTTTTGGGATGGCACGGGGCTTTGCCTGTTCACCAAGCGAATCGACCGTGGAAACTTCTGGTGGCCGGGTTGGCGGAGCCAGGTGGCTAGGTGCCGCTGTCGCCGGCGCAACTCGCGACGCTGCTCGAAGCGATCGATTGGCGTACGCCGCAGCGCTTCTGGCGACCGCATCTGGCCAGGTGAAATTCGCAGCAAAGACGCAGCAAATCGAGGGAAGTTGCTGCTCAGACACGGCTGATGTCGTCGAGGATCGCGACGGTGAGATCGAGCGTCTTCACTCGATCATCAAGCAGCTGCAGCGCGCGCAGGTCGGCTACCGTTCTGTGAATCGGCTTGGAAAATTGGAGGCGCCGATCGGGAGGGAGTTTTGGAAACCGTTTTACAGGGTAGCTGGCCTGCAGCGATCGTCACCACGGCAAGTTTGAGACTCGGCGCGGTCGCTAAAAAAGCAGTGGCTTGCCGGCTATCTCAACGAGGTCAACGAGGTCCGAAAGATCCGACCGTTGGGGATTGGTAGCAATAGTGCCCGAGGCGATAGGAACCTCGACACCGAGCTCTCTCCTAAACACTTGGGCGTCTGCCTCCACACTGACTCCGATGCGGCCGATTCTCAGTACCTTGAAACCACTTTGTTTCAATACGTCCGCAGCCAGTTTCATCCGCACTGGCTGGGAGCCAGTTTGTCCCGGCGGCATTCGAACACGTACCGTGGCCCTCGTTTTCATGACCAGTCACCTTTCATGGCGACCAAGCATACACGGTTGTCAGCCATATGGCAGGCGATTGGTTATCAAACTTGTGCGAGGGCTTTGGCCGCGTCGACGAGACCGTATCCAACCGCGTTGTTGGGCTGGCCTACGGCCGGGAATCCCATTGCATTGCGTCCTTGAGAAATCGGTGTGCATGACCCGGTAAGCATGGCTTTGACTTCGCTGGGCGACAGGGTGCGCCCCTTTGCCTTGGCTCGCTCAAGCATCAAAGCGACAACCCCAGCAATTTGCGGTGTCGCCGAGCTCGTCCCTGATGCGCCGACCCATCCGTCATCGGGAAGCGTACCGTCGCCGGCAGGATAATCGGCGCCTCCTAAGTCTCGGTCCATTTCGTTTGCGGGCTGGGTTGGCATCATGATGTAGATGGCTCGGGGGGTCTGGCCGCATAATCCCGCTACATCCGGCACTCTCCGATTCAAGAACATACCGCTCATATAGCCGCTGGCATAGTTACTTGCCTCCAACCCGAAATTCTCGTCACTGTAAACGCCCCCCACGGAAATCACGTCGGGCTCACTGCCCGGCCACGCATAGTGGCCGTTTCCTGACGCGAAGAGCACAATTTTGCCTTCGGCAATGACATCCAGAAGGGACGCTTGGAGGATCGGAAAGACCTGCTCTCGGTCATAGCCCCATGAGCAGCTTATGATATCGGCTCCCTGATCGGCAGCATCCTCGATTGCATCCTGCGGGGGGTCGGTGTGCTGGAAGCCTAACACCTCCGCACCGGGAGCGACCGCAAAGACGTTGTAAGTGATTGCCGTGCCGTGCCCCTCCACGTCGATGTGCGGGCGCGGGGCTGAGTTCGTCTTTACCGGCGTCAGCGCGAGCTTGTTTTTTGTGTAGTAAGGGTGCGGAAAAAAGCCTGTGTCGACGACCGCCACGCGGACACCCGCCCCTGAGACACCTTTAGGCACATTTAGCAGCTTGCGGATCGCAGCTTCATTGAGTGAATGGAATTTTGCATTGGGCGCTTTTGCACTGGGTTGCGCGAAGAACAGAGGAGGAGGAATGAACACCAAGTGATCAACGCCATCGGCTACTTTGCTGGAAACACTCAATGACTTTTCGGGCGCCAGAAACAAATCTTGCGGGCTTGGCTTCCAAAAGCTCTCAGCGAACATCCGAGTTGAGCGCAATGGGGACTGCTGCGGGCTGGCCTGCACGACCAGTTTTTGCCCGATAATTTCCTGAACAACATGGGCCGGACCGCGCATCGAAACGGAGAAGCGGCCGCGCCGCACAACCGTGCAGCCGACGGCCTCAAGTTTTTCGAGCGCACGTTCCCGTTCCTCTGGAAGCGGTCGAAAGGCATCGATATTGCCGGAAGTCAGTAGGCCAATCTGTGCTTGAATGGGCTCACCGCTTTTCGTCGAGGTTGCGACGCTGAACGGCACCTCCTCTGCCAAACGGGCGATGCGCTCAGCCAACGGCTTGGAGGTTTTGACGATCGGCTCGAGACCCACTCCGAATGACAATACCTTAGGCGTGGGCCACGTGCGCACACGACGCACCACAATCTTTGCCTTACCGATCGTTGTTCGCGAAATTTTGCGCGCTGCCATACCAGCCCCCAAGGTTCTTGTTAAGATCACTCGCCGAGCGCCGGCGGTGCCACCGCCTAAGTTGTCAGCGCCCCTGCCCGTCTGGAGACGCCAGCTTTCTCAGGGTGGGGTAGAACTGCACCCACACATTGTCCTTGCTCGCATGGGCCTTGTGACAGTTGGCGCACGCGACATCCGGAAAAGCCGGAGCTGATGGCAGGACCATGGCGCCGTTGTTGAAAACATAGTAGGCCCATGCGGACCCGCTGGGCTGCCTGCCAGGTCTGCTTAAATCCTTAACCGCGACCTGAAGGCCCCGGAAGTCGCCGTTGTATTGTCCTGCGGCCAGGACGCCTTTGGGTTCTCGGTCCGCGGCGGCGAATATTTCCATAACCAGGGTCGTGGGATCCGCGAACTCTCCGGTTTCTACAAAGACCTTGTAGGCGTGGGGATCGAGGTAGACATTGTGGAACAGTGCTTCGACCGCGCGCTCGGCCTCAAGCGAAGTCATGGCGGCAAGATTGTTCTTGTAGGACAAGCCCAGGTTAGAGCCCACAAAGACCCAAGTGTCGAATCCTTCAGGAACCTTAAGCTGCCCATTCTCCTCGTAGGTCGGTGTAAACTCCGAGGGGTCGGCGGCAACGGGACTTGCCATGCTTAGCAACAGAACGCCGAGCACAGCGGAACGGGCGGGTGAACCCTTACCGCTCATCTTAGCTTCGCTCCACAACATGTGAGCCCGCGGCGTCCTCCACGACCACCGAAGCAACGGTTGTCGACAAGATTTGCTCCTTGATCGTGGTTGGGAAAGGGGTTCCCGCCTGGCCAGCCGGCAGCGGCTCCGTTACCAGTCGGTATCGCCGCGTCTCGATGGTTGGATCGGTGAAGTCAAACCAGGCCCTCGAACTCACATCGTCAAGCGTCGCATTGCAGCTCAAGGCCAGGTTTGGACCAACTTGCCGGAGCTTATAGTTTGATCCAGCTGCCAAGGTGAGCTTCTTGCATCCCTCAGCCGTCCATCGCTCGAAGACAGCGATCCACTCGTCCGGCCAAGGCCCTCCTGTCATTCGGGTGGGCATGGGCGTGGCGTTGGTGAGCTCGACAAGAATCTCCTCAGCGTGCGCGCATACAAAATCATAATTCCAAAGGTCTATCGGATCCGGTCCGATGCGTTTGGGCAGCATGTGTGCCCAGTCGATCACCCGAAACATCGGCCGAATATGCAGTTCAAATACCGGCGTCCGGGCCATCTACCGCTCCTCAATCTCAAGGCGCTGGATGAGATTTGAGATCGAAGCAAGGCGGTCATTGACCGAGTCCTGAAGGTTGACGCGCTCGGCGGGCGGTACAAGGGGTAGCGCCGAGGTGACGACCGTCAACTGCCAGCCGTCCAAGAGATCCCGGCCATTCGCCTTGCTCAGATCGACATATACGCTCGCGCCGCCATGGTGGCCGTGTCCTGCGCGACCCTTCCAAATCACAAGGCGGTCAATCAAGAAGCCGTCGCGTTCTGAGGATGGACCGCCGGCTAATGGGTCAAAGCCCGCGGGATGAACATAGACCAGGATTTCGTAGCTCGCCTCAAGAGACGGCGACACACCGACCAGCTTGAGCAACCGCCTCGCGCCCTCCTTGGTTGGGGCGGCCACGCTAGTCGTCATCGCGCGCAGGCCAACTCGATCGGGCGACAGCGCGTTGGTTGTTCGGGTTCCTGCCATCTGTATTTCGGCCTCGCCATCCGCCGCGAAATCGAACTCATACAGGTAACCCAAATCCATCGTCGCGACGATCATTTGGTTGACGGTTCGACTCTCCGGTTCAACCCACACGGTAGCCGCGCCATTCTGGGCAGTTTGGCTATTAAGTCGCTGCCAGCGAGCCCAGGTAAGGTCGATGAAACTGTGGAAGGACCAGAAGATCGGGTCCTCGGCTGCAGTTCCAGGATCGCCCATTGTGGGGCCGATCGTACCATGCATGGTGTTGTGGGCATGAAGCTCAAGATAGCCGTAGCTCGGTGCCGGCTTTGCGTCCCCTGCAAACAGATTCCAGTCGTCTTCATTTATCGCGACGGCAATATCGGCGGGATCCCATTGTGCCGGTCCCGCGTCAACACCCCACCGGCCAGCATGAAACAGCGGCGAAGCCGTATCTTCGAATGCTTTCGGAAAGCGTTTGCCCGAGGCGTTTTCCTGCCAGTTCCAATATGGGAGGGTAATGTTCGAGGTACGAGGAGGATCCGATGCACGTAGGAGATCCTCAAAGAGCAGCAGGTGAATGCGGTGCCAAGGTAGGAATTCCTCGCTCCCATGTTCGCACGAACCAACCGTGCCGTCCGGATGAGTGCGATCCGCGTTGTGAAGTGCGGCTTGATAGTCGTACCCGGCGGGATCATTCGGATTGACCTCGCTCCGCTTCCGGAGAATCGAAATCGCATAGCCGTAATCAGCGACTTCCTGCGGTGTCAGCTGATCGATGTTTTTCCTCGTGCGCGTTTCGCCCGCCACGGCGCGCGAGTGGAGTGCATTGAAGAGCCATGGGCCAGTGAGGCTTCCGCAGGTGAGAACGCTGAGTACTGACCGTCGGCTAAGCATTGCTTCCCCCTTGGGTACTCCGAAAACCGGACGATGGATGAACCGTCTAAAACACGGCCTGTCACAGCTTACTGTCGGCGGCGTGACTCGGGCGTGACAGCCCCGGTAGCGGAATGATTGTCGTCTGATTGCCGGTCCGCAGCTGCCGCCGGTTATGAAAAGGTAGTGCAGAGTTCGCCGGGCTACGGAAGAGAATTCCTTCGCTGGCCCAATCGGGCGAACCTTCAGCCGCCGGACTATGCAGGCGCGTTTTGCTCAAGCCGGGGAGCGCCTTGGAATTAGTCGGCAACCCGTGCCAGCGACTTGTCACGCCCGAGTCACGGCGCTGCGGCTACGCTTCAATCCACTTACGCGAACTGCAGGGGGGTCAGCCCGGGTTCGTCGCAAAAGACTGGAGTGCACGAAGGCCCACGCAGCATTTGTTCGCGTGGCAGTGGGTGCTTCTGATGAGTAGCGAGGAGAATTGACAGCCCAATCGGAGAGCAGACGCCATGTCGTCGTCCTTCTACCTTCCAATTCTCGGCACAATCTTATTCTGTATTCCGTCCCTTGCATTTGCCGAGACAAATATTCGTCTGGCAAGCTGGAACATCGCCAATTTCCATCACCACGTCGACGTGGAACTTCGCGAAGGAATTGGTACAAAGCGCCAACAAGCCGATTTCGAGGCGTTAAAGCGTTACGCTGAAGGACTGGCCGCTGACGTAGTCGCACTGCAAGAGGTCGGAACCCAGGAGGCGGTTGCTCGCCTGTTCCCCGCGTCCGAATATCAGACTTTCATTGAGTCTCGATATGTCGAGGACACGCAGGCCGCAGCCTCGAAGGATATTCACGCAGCTGTCGTCGTTCGCAAGCGAGATGACATTAAAGTCCTTGAGCAAAGGGACATCCTCGGCCTTCAGATTGCCGATGTTGATGAAGACGGAGGCACTCACTACACGCGACGCGGCACGGCTTTGAAATTGGACGTGTTTGGGACTTCGGTCTGGGTGGTCTCGGTCCACCTAAAGTCGAGCTGTTCAACGCAGGCCGCGCCCGATCAGAGCACCGATACGGATTGCTTGATCTTCTGGCAGCAGCGGCTCCCGTTGAAGGAATTCATCGACGAGCGAGTTGCGGAGCACACGGCCTTCATCATCGCCGGTGACTTCAACCGGCGTTTCCGCCAGTTTAATTTCCAGGATCCGATGTGGCGTTTTCTAAATGGCGAGAACCTCGATGAGCCGCTTCTCGTAGCGTATCCGGAGACCGTCACAAGGAAGTGCCCAACGCGACTTGGTGCAAGCACCCAGCCAATTGACTGGATCGTGATGGACGCGAAGGTATCGGACTGGTTCAAAGAAGGCTCGTATCGGGTAACGCGCTCCAAATTCGCCGATGTAAGCGCCGCCGGTGGGCAAGGGAGCGATCGGTTAAGTGATCACTGCCCAATCCAGATTGATCTCGTCCTCCCCTAGGCACAGCGCGCAAGCGAAAACGCCAGCCATGACCAGTGATCAACGGGATCGGATTGAGAGAATGCAGATGTACGACGCCTTATCCTCAAGCCGGAGCGAACATAGTGTCGTCGAAGCGCTCGCAGTCTACTGAGGTGGCTAGCCGCGCCCAGCCGCAAATTTTGAGCCAGGGTGGGCATGTTTCAAGGACGCAGTTTCGACATGATGCTCGGCTGAAGAAACAGGCTGTTTTTTTGCGAATAGCCGCGGATAGGGGGTTAGTGGCGAAAAGCCTTGCGTCAAATCGTGCCATGACATCCCGAACGACGTTTCGATTGCTACAGAATGCGAACCTCGTTGGGATCGGATACGGTGCGAAGGAGACAGCCGGGAAGATCACCGGTGACCTAGCCGTCCGGGTTTATGTTAGACGAAAAATTCCCCTGGCTGATCTCGCACTCGATCAGAAAATCCCTCGGTTTGTCGCCGGAATAGCGACTGATGTGATCCCGATCGGCCAGCCGCGCTTTCATTCCAGGCCTGCGCATCTCGGCATCGGAATCAGCCACGTGCGAGGCAAGGCAGGCTCCCTGGGCTGCTTGGTACGAAAGCCCGGCGATGAGGCCTGGTACATACTTTCGGCGTGTCATGTTTTGGCGCTGTCCGGCGCCGGTGAGATTGGTGACTTGATCGTCGAGCCGCCTGCACCGTCGGCAACTTCGACACGGCTTGCTGTTCTGGCTGATTTCGAGCCTCTCCAGATAGGCGACGAGCCGAACAGGTTCGATGCGGCGGTCGCTCGTTTGGACCATCTAGCCGACGTCACCAACATGATCCCGGCGATCGGTGAGCCGCAATGGCCTCTTATGGAGCCCTTGCTCTATCAAAGCGTACGCAAGCACGGCGCAACCTCGCTGCACACGGTCGGGGTGGTGTTGGACACCCAAGCCGAAGGGCTGATCGTCTCCGGTGGACAATCATATGCATTCGCCGATGTCGTTTTCGTCGGTGGCGCTGAGAAGGCCTTCTCTCTCGGAGGAGACTCCGGTGCGCTCGTCGTCGACGCGATGTCGCGGCGGGCTGTTGGACTTGTCGTCGGTGGTACCGCGCGAGGCACGTTCATAAGCCCGCTGAAGGCAGTTTTTCGCCGATTCGGTTTGGAGGCACCAACATCGACGCCAGTCGTCTAACAAGGAGGACAGTTCATGCCCCTGGGCAATATATTCATTTGCACTTCCATCAGGCTGTCCGCCGCCTGTCTGCTATCCGTCTTCGCGGCTGGTATTTCCCGAGCGGAGGAGATTTCGGCCGGACATCCTCGCAGTCAACTCAATGGACACGCCTTCCAGCTCAAACAGTTCCAGGTGGAGGGCGGTAGCGAGCAGGCTGCGATCGCATACTACAAGGATGTGATTTCGAAGCAGCTTTTTCCGGGGCAGCCAACTGATGCGATCCTATCTACGTCTATCGCCGATCTGCTTGCATATTTTGGTCATACGAACGTCAAGTCGAGCGATCTTCACGCCCTTACCTCGCAGCAGTTGATGGCGCTCGGCTCGAATGATGAAATCCTGGCGATCCGTTTTTTTGCGCCGAAAATCACTGATGTCGCGGAAAAGCCAACCGATCCTCCGGCCGGCGGTTTCGGCTGGCGCAAGCTGGTCAGGTTCAAGGCGAAGGCGGGGTCGCCGGCCGACTCGAACGGTATTGGAACGCTTTATGTCCTGCAGAATACGTTTGAGGCAACCGCAACCGGCGACCCGTTCGATCCCGACCGGAATGTCTCCAAATTCAACCAGGTCATCATCACACGCAAACTCGGCAGCGGCCCGTACACTGGCGACAAGCGGCCCACTTTCTTCATGACTTATGGTCCGTTCGTTAAGCTCGATTCAGCCGGCAAACCGGAAAAGATCGATGGCGCCTTTCAAGAAAACGGACCGATCATCTTCAATCTCAAAGCGACGTTCGATGAGGACGACCGGGATCCCGAAACCAATTCGGCCGCGCAAGAATACTTCGTCGCGGATTCCTGTCAGCAGTGTCACGGCGGGTTCTCTCAAGTGAGAGGAAAGCTGAATTTCCTCGACACCGATCATTGGTTCGACCGTGTGCTGCCGGAATATGGGCTGACCGACTCAAAATTTAACGAGGAGGATTTCACGTCACTGGCGCAATCGCCGTTCGGCCTTCTCTACGACGGCGGCAAGGACACCGCCGCGCCGGAATTTGCATCGGCGTTCGACGCCATCAGGAAGTTCAACGAGGAAGTAAAAGCACAGAATACCGAGGTTGGGGGAGGCAACAATTTTCAGCTTAACGCAGTCACGAAATGGCTTGAACTGCATGGGCCGGGAGCATCCGGAATAAACCGAGTCCCGCCAGCTGGGCGAGGCTTCGGTACCGACCCCTGGAACCCGGCCCGCGAAGAGGATCGCAAGCTCGTCTACTACCTCAACCGATACTGTTATCGGTGTCACAGCTCGGTCAGCTACAACGTGTTTGACCGGGCGGCCGTCGCGCAGAGAGTCGCCGGCATCAACGAGCGAGCCGTGGATGTCGGTGACTCCGGATTCTGGATGCCTCAGGACAGAATTTTCCCCGGTCTTGCCATAAACCAGGGTGTCCCGGAAGCCACGGAGGATCTTCGCGAGTTCCTGGATCTCCTCAATGGAATGCAGTGATCGGTCGCATGACGTCGACCAAACCTCAACTTCGAAGGGAGGAGCGTTGCTATGCCGTATCGAATCTATCCAGCGATAGGAATTGCCAGGCTCGGAAACGACCTCGACAGGTTCTATGTCGGCCCGGAACGACCCGGCCATCGCGGCGTCGAAATCGACGCTGCGGGGGTGGAGACGGCCGTCACCGAATACAAAGTCGACGCAGATCAGGTCAAAAGACAGGCGGCAAGGTTCAGGTTGTTCGAACTGCCGCCCGATGGCGGAGCACCTCAGCCTGCGCAACTCGCCGCTGGCTCGACCGTCGAGTGGACCGTGCACCTGGCAAACAGGAAAGCTGCAGTACAGCGGCCGGACGGCCCTCCCTCACAGCCGCTTCGACCACAGCTCATTGCAAATGCAAGTCAGCTGCTCGTTGACCCGGGCAGCCGTTCGATCACTGGCGCCAGCGCCTTAGCGGTTCGCTTCAATACGGGCGAGTACAAAGGACGACGCGTGCCACTCGGTGAGTTACGGACGGATAAGGACCAAAACCTGCTGGTCTGTGGCGGGTTCGGTTTTTCTTCCTCGCCGACCAACGCACCGCTCCCAAGTTTTTATACAAATCCGGGCTGGCACGACGACACATCGGATGGGTTCGTGAAGGCAAAAATCCGGCGTGCCGACGGCAGTTTTGACGAGGATGTCGAGGGGGCATGGGTGATTGTCGGACCGCCGGACTATGCGCCCGAAGTCCAGGGTGTCGTCACGCTGTACGATATCCTTGCCGATGTCGGCCACGCGAACTTCGGCGTTCCCGCACCGGCCCAAATCTCATTTACAAACCACATTTTTCCGATGCTGCTGAGGACCAGGCGGCTGCAATGGGTTAATTCGGACCCGAACTGGAGCGAAGTCAGCGAAGATTGGGCCGCGCTGGGCAACAACACAGCCGCGGCTGCGGCGCTGCGCAGTGAAAACGCTGACCATGTTCGCGATATCGAAGGCCTGCTGCAACGCTATCGCCTAACGAGCTTGCAAAACCAGGCTTTGGATCAATGGGTACTCGGAAATTTCGCTTCGGACTGGGTTGGGTTACCACAGGTTCCAGCTGGTTTGATGGCGGACGGACTGACACGGGCGGCGCTCGACGGTACTATTGGCCGGGGATTCTATCCTGGCATCGAGGGGGGTATCCTCCTGACTGACCCAACGATCTATCGGGTTCCCTTCGACTACCGAATCGACCAAGCTCAGCTGGCGCCCGGCGACCTGACTGCGCACATGGCGCTGCCCTGGCAGGCGGATTTCTTCGACTGTCGTGGTAACTGGTGGCCATCGCAGCGCCCCGATACCGTGCGAATTTCCGCATCGTCTCCGGCTACGTTGCAGTGGGCGCGCGGGGTCACCAGCCACCTTGACATGGTGCACAACTTCTCAAAATTGGGATTCGTCACTGCGCAAGTGGATCCGGCAGGCAACACCGTGTTCGTCGAGACCCAGCGATCCGATCCAAACCTGTTCGCATGAGCAGAGAGCCGGAACTCGACCTCGATGCCCTGATCATCGGTGGCGGCCCGGCCGGCAGTGCCTGCGCAAATCGGCTGGCACGAGGCGGAGCTCGCGTCGCCATCGTCGAGGCAACGGATTATTCGGCCTTCCGTATCGGAGAAGTCATAGACTCTTCAGCCCAGTCGCACCTGTCATCTCTCGGTCTTGAAGCGCTGGAAACCCAAGCGTGGGCGTCTCGCTGCAGCGGCGTCATGGCCAAGTGGGGAAGCTTGGCGAGCGAACCGCGGGTCCCGATGCTGAAGCTCCAAGGTCGGAGCTACCGTCTGGATCGCAATCGGTTCGACCAAGCTTTGTTCAATTCAGCGGAGCAGGCTGGTGCAGCAGGATTTACGCGCAGCAGGGTAACAAATCTCGAAATCGACCAGGGCAAATGGAAATTTGCGCTGCAATCCAGCGAAGGCCTGGCTCAGGGTCGAACAGAATGGATAGTGGCCGCTACCGGCCGAAATCGCCGGGCTCCCGGTACTCCGTCGCAGTCCAAACACCGGCTGGACCGACTTATCGCAATCGCGATGATCGGCGGGGGCGAGAACTCGGAGGCGCATATCTTGCAAGAAGCACTGCATCTTCAAGCCGCGTCGAGCGGCTGGTGGTATTCGATAACAACTCCCAGCGGTCGTATCGTCGTGGTTTTTTTGACCGACGCCGACCTGCTCCCCGCCGGAAAACGAGCACAGTCCGAGTTCATGCTGACCCAATTGTGTCAGGTTGCGCTGCCGGTGCTTACAACGAAGATCGCCGAGACATGCTTGATGGAGTACAGGTGGTCTGGGTTTGGCGCGGGATCGGGCATCCGAACTATCGGAATGGCGCAAAATTGGATAGCTACTGGTGACGCGCTCACGGCCTATGATCCGCTTTGCGGCAAGGGAATAGCATGCGCGCTTGGATCGGGCATTGAAACAGCCGATTTGATACTGGATTCCAGCTCACACGACGGCACGGCACGGTCGAAGTGGGCGGATCGCGTCATGCGGCAATACAATACGCATGCAGTTGAACGACTCGCCAACTACGGGCTGGAGCGCAGATTTTCCAAATCGACGTTCTGGCGACGCCGGCAAGACTGATTTGTGGTGTGCAACGCTTGCGGGATGCGGCAGGGGCGCGACTTGTGGCAGGCTGAGCAAAGTCGCGGGTGTCGGTCGCACCCAAATCCCCCATACCGGTAATGTGCTGAGAGTTCTGCAAATTCGCTGAGAGGGGGCGGTCATGGCAGGCTGGTGATTGTTCACGTCACCTGATTCCCGCGAAGGAACGCCACCATGACCAAGACTGAAGTTAAGACCGCCAGCGCTGCCGTCAAAGACATTCTGCTTTCGAACCCGGATGGATTGCACGAAGTGCTCCGTGCGGTGATGCAGGAGGTGCTTGAGGCCGAGATGGAGGAGGCGCTGGGTGCCTCGAAGAGCGAGCGCACGCCCGAACGGCTTGGCTATCGCTCGGGCTATTACGGCCGTACCCTTGTGACGCGGGTCGGCAAGCTCGAGCTGCGGGTTCCGCAGGACCGTGCCGGGCGCTTCTCCACCGAGCTGTTCGAGCGCTACCAGCGTTCCGAGCGGGCCTTGGTGGCGACGCTGGCGGAGATGTATGTGCAGGGCGTGTCGACCCGCAAGGTGAGGCGATCACGGAAGAACTGTGCGGCCATGCCTTCTCGGCCTCGTCGATCTCGGCCATCAACAAGCGGCTGGACGAGAGCCTCGCTGCCTTTGCCAGGCGCCCCCTTCAAGAGCCGTTTCCTTACCTCATCCTCGATGCGCCTACGAGAAGGTGCGTGAAGCCGGTGTTGTCATGAGCCAGGCGGTGCTGATCGCGGTCGGTATCGACTGGGACGGAAGGCGCCAGATCCTGGCCGTGGAGATGGCCAATCGCGAGAGCCGCTCGGCCTGGAGGGACTTCCTCGTCGGCCTCAAGGCGCGCGGCCTCAAGGGCGTCGAGTTGGTTGTGTCCGACGATCACGCCGGCCTGGTGGCAGCGATCGGCGAGGTGATCCCCGAAGCCGCCTGGCAACGCTGCTACGTGCACTTCCTCAGGAACGCGCTCGATCATCTGCCGAGGAAGCACGGCGACGACTGCCTGCAGGAATTGCGCTGGCTCTACGACCGGCGCGATCTCGCGGAGGCCAGGGCTGATCTTGCCGCATGGCTTGCCAAATGGTCGGCACGCTATCCGCGCCTGACAGGCTGGGCCGAGGATGCCATCGAACAAACCCTGACCTTCTTCAGGCTGCCGAGACAGCACCACAAGCATCTCAAATCCACCAACATGCTGGAGCGGCTCAACGAGGAATCCGCCGGCGCACCTATGTCGTGCGCATCTTCCCCAACACCGAAAGCTGCCTGCGCCTGGTCAGGGCGTTGGCCGTCGAGACCAATGAAAACTGGATGGAGGCCAACCGATACATCAACATGGACGACCTGCGCGAGCACAAGAAGCTCGCTCTGCGCCAAGCCGCATGGCCAGCATCATGGCTGCCCCATTTTGCAGAACTTGACGCACACAACCCCCATACCCAACACATTGCAGGTCTCAGCCAATGTGGCGAGCATGGCCATTTGCTTCGGCTTGGCTGTTTGGCTTGTCCGCGAAACCGCGTTGTTTGACGCGAGCCGATTGAAACGCGACATTCCCTACGGAAGTTTGAGGTAACTGCCTGTCACGCTTTGATCCACATTTCCCTAACGCGGGACAAGTGTTCGACGCGGACGCCCTTTGAATGTTCGCAGCAAGCGGATTCCTGAGTCAGGGGAAATGAATGCATATACGTGCCGCCGCATTCATCCGTTCAGCGCGCACACGACAATGTTTGGTTGACACGGACTACCCCAGTTTGCCGCAAACACATGCAGTCGGAAAACGCGAGGTCGGTGCACGTCAGCCGGTCAATACGAGCGCTGTCGCCCAGTCCAATCGATCAGCGGATTGCGGTTGCCTTGCATTTCGGAAATAGCTGCGTTGCGATGCAACTCCCATTCGTCTGGCGCTTCGGTCGTATGCCAAGCCAGCAATGTCTTGAACCTCCCGCCATCGTAGCGCCGGCCGATAATGCCCGGATAGCGCAGCATGAAATAGAGCGTCGCGCGCGCGACCGCGCCCTTGCCACCCTTTGGCTCGAATGTCTCCTCTTCAACACGGCCGCAGTCTTGCATCGTCCGTTCAAGTGTGTGCTGCACGAGGGGGCAGTTTGATCGGAAGCTGTTGCATCGTGTTTCCCAGGAGAACAGGTGATGCAGATCGCCGCGCATCGGCTCCTTCTTCTCGAACCAGCTTTGTGGCACCACGTGCTCGCAATTGTACGGGAACCGGCTTCGATCGTCGCCTCCAGCCCGGATGACTCCAACAAACCTCGCTCAAGCAGCGCTTTTTTGGCTTCGAGCCGGTGGCGTTCGACTTCGATGTCCGCTTGAATGAAGATTTCGGGATCGGCTTCGAAGCCGGAGTAGATGCCGCGAAATTTGCCGTTCCGCCTTAGATTGACCAAGGGTAGACGTACTTGGAGGGCTGGTAGTTCAGTGGCCTGGTGTGCGTCTGCGCAAGAAGCTCGATGACAGCCTCCGTGAAGTTTGGCAGTTCTGGCCTGACTCTCCCCCAATAGGCCTCTTTCGCAACCTTGTCCGCAGCGCTGTCGTAGTACGGCCGGTCAATGACATGCGGTGCAACGGAAGACCGAGCTGGCGTCTCTAGCCCTCGCCAAAGACGAGCACGCTCGTTGTCGGTGAGCTGGGAAGCAACCTTGGTATCCACGAGTTGAGGCGTCGATCCACCCGAAAGCCTGACAAGGATCGGCCTGTGGTCCGATATCTCCAGAACCTCTCCATCGTCCGGTCGAGTGCGATGATCATAAAATCGTCGTCGCTTGGCACCAGATTTGGCGATAGGAAAAGGTGGTCGATGAGGGATTTGAAAGGCGCCTTGATATACGTGATTTGATTGTCAGCCGCATCCTTGGCAGTCAGCGGCACCAAGCCGGCACCAAGCAAATCATTCAAGTCCCCCGACTCGAGCGACGCGTTTGCGTCGCCCCCGATCAACCAATCGGTATCGTGGCTCTCGTCATTAGCGAGTTCGGCTACAGCCGCAGCCAGCAGCCGCGACGCCATGCGGCGGCGCAGCTTCCCTCGTCCTTTGCCTTGAGGTGGATTGGGACGAGATTGAAACGTGACGCTGCACCGGCCAGCCTGGTGTTGACCTGAAAGAGAGCCGGAAACCTGTCGAATACTTTGCCATGCACCGCTTCGAGGCCGAGCGAACCGAAATCCCGGCTGGAAACATTAAACCAACGGTGGACTTTCTCGGGCCAGGCTAGCTGCGAGACCTCGACTGTCGCCGAATTCCACATGACAGTCGTGATTTGCAGCTCTGGTGCCGCGTCTTGGCTCGCGAATACTCGCCAGGTTAACACATTGTATTTTTCGGCGAGGTGTCGGGCCAAAGCATCAGTCGCTTCCTGGCTCGATTCGACGAAAACCCAGATGTCGAGATTCATCTCGACGACTATCCGCGCGACGCTGTCGAGCTTCTCCTCCCACCGCCTGTTGAACCACTCGATATTCCAGAAGCCGATGTCGACGTCCTGATCCTCGCCGGAATATGCACTGACGACCCGCTCCATTCCACCGTTGCCGGAAACAGTCCTGCCAAGTGAGCCGAAGAACCCCATGAGTTCGTCAGCGCCGCGAAACAGCGTCATAAGTTGTCGAGCATTCTTGTCGCCATTTTGAGAATCCTGTTCGATGGCGGTTGCAAGCGCCGAGAATTTGATACCCTCATTCGACTTTTCTTGCGCCGCGTGGTGAAGCGCCACCGGCTCCCCCGAGCTTCCCGCCTAGGTGTCCGATTCGTAACGAACGACACGAGCATCCTGCCAAGTTACTGTGTTGTCCCTGATGGCGACTTCCTTCAGCCGGCCACTCGGGTGCTGAATGATATTTAGCTTGTCCTTGTCGCCAACGCTGAACGTTTGCCGCAACAGCGACATGTGGCTGAAGGTTGTGCCGGGGTCACCGTCCACCGCGACAAACATGGCGTCAAGCCCACCGCTTCCATCCTCGGCTACTACTGGGCTTGTCCAAAACAACTTGTCCGGCCGTAGCCTGACAGTTGACACTTGTCGCACGCTACCGTCGGGAAGTGCGGCGAAGTCAAACAAACCTCGGCTCCGCGCCGCGACGTCGCGGTTGTTGATGACATCATGGTTTGTGCAGAGAATTCCCGGCGCGACAAGAAAGCCCGTGCCACTCCACGAGCCAGAATTGCCCTCGTAGTCGATACCCGAAGCTTCGATCTTGCAGACCGCACATGACCGCGCAGCCCCCTCTTCCAACCAATATGCCGGCCGCAAGTCGTTCCCGAATATTTGCTCAGTTTCTCGAACATCGTGCTCGCCATTTCCGTCAAGCCGTCGAATTTCTTCGGCCGTTTCTGATGGCTGTTTCAATCAGCTTTGGGTCCTGGGCGAGGTTGTCCAACCCCCAGTTCTTGCTTGTGGCCACGCTTTTCGCCGCGGCCACAAGCGGCTGTACCATTTTTTGCTTCCGTGAAATGTTCTCATTGCTGCCCGACATTGTCCCTGCCCTCTGATAGCGGTGAATGGAGATGCTGGCTGCCATCATCGGCGACCAAACGTGGCTCGATTTGCTTGTTCACAACTCGGTGGTTGAGGGGCGTATCCGCCTTCCGCAATCTTCATGAGCGCTTCGAAATGAAACTCGAAATGCATCCAATCCCGATTCAGCAATAGCCCGTGCGAATGAACCCTGTCTCCTCCATCGTGCGAGCGAACCCGCGATTTCACGGTCACCGGCTTTCGTGGTCGCGATGTTCGATTTGCGCTTCGGGGCATCATTTTGAGGTGCCGCCGTCACATTACGGCGACTTGCGTTTTCATTTCGCCCCAAATTGCAATCAGCAAGCGCGTCGCGCCGGCCGTCATGTAGGCGTGAGAACCGCGCTTGCTACCAAAAGCGTCATTCGCCATAGTCCGCTTTTGTGCCGTCCACCCCTCATCCATTCTCCATCGCTCGCTTTCGGCTGGCGTTCATGTAACTGCCGAGCAAATCCGAAATCGCGGTGATCGCACTCGTGCCGCCGGCAAGCAGCCCGGCAGTCAAAAGCACGTCGACTGCCTTGAACGCGGCCAATTGACATCCGCTCGGCATAGGCGCGAACATTGGCGCCAGGACCCGTACGCCGACCAGGCTGACCGCCAACGAAATCAAAAACGACAACGCCAATCTCTCAAGATCAATCTTGCTCTCGGTAACCGCCAGATCAACATTGACGGTTTCCAATACTTTACCCTGGTTACTGATTTGTTCCCGCGCTCCTGCGAGCAGGTTATCCGGCCCAACTACGATGTCCTTCGCATGGGCCATCGCCGCGGGCTTACTTGACCGGAAAGCTTCCTTGATGACTTCTTCGTGAGTGTTGAGAGCCTTCTCCAAGGCGACGCGCTTGGCGTTAAAATCCTTGCCGGCCACCCTGACCCTTTCCTCTTGCTGCTTGCGCTGCTCTCCAAACCAAATCTCAGTCAGGACGGCCGTTGCTCGTTCCGTGACGGCCGCGATCGCAAGAAAACTGGCAAGGAGGTTCGGGATGACGCTGGTCAGGAGATCGGCTTTGAAACCAACGTTTTGAAAACCGACATTCGTCGCCACCAAAACAGCCACCAATGCGGCTACCGACGCACCCCACTTGCCAAGCAAAAGGCCCTTCATTCACCCCTCCATTTTTCGACATCGCCATCCCACAGCTGGCCGGGTGGCGGGGCGCTGCTGACGGACAAGCGACGTTGCAACGCCCCGGATGACCGACCGACACCCCAATCGGGCTCGCATCACCAAGCCAAGCTTTGTCGCTGGTACTTGAGAAACTGGCGAAACTTATTCGCGGGGGCGTCATCGCTCCCGAAATTATCCCGCTCCGCTCGCTCTATTTCACCGACAATCGCCCTTGTGATCAGCGTAAGTTGGCGATCAAACGCGCTTGAACTGCCGCCTTCCTTCTCGATAGACCCGGTCCAAAGCAATTGTCCGGAAAGACGCGAAGATGACTCGCTCCGTTGTCGTGGATTGACCATGCTGAGCCAGAAGCCAAGCTGAGTTGTCGTTCGAGGCGCAACGTGGAATGCGTACGCTTCGGCAGCGCTCGAGTGCGAGGGCCAGTTCCCTGTGCCGCACTCCACAATATCAAGAGCCCGATAGTTGGAGAGGGAGAAAACGATCTTCTCGTAGAGAGACGCGTCGACGGTATCCAGCCCGAACCCATTCAGCGCTCGCGTCAGCAGTAGGAGCGGTCGCTCGCCCTTCCTTTTTGTCGCCGAATCTCCACAGGATGACGCCGAAGCGATGTCCGGCCGACCAGACAGGCGCGAGCGTGCCAGCTTGTCCCTTAGTTCTTCGAGTTGCGGTGGCGGAAAGCGCCCTCTCTCACCTCGGTAGGCTTTGAGGCAGCGTGCATAGGTGAGTTCGGGCGTGTTGTTTCCACGGTTGGCTAGCGCATCCTTGAGTTTCTGGGTCCAAGCGGCCTGGTCCGCGGGATCATCATCAAGGAGTCGTTCGGCAATCGCGTCAGCCAACAACATCGGTAAGGTTGCTGTTGCCAAGATACGGCGTAAGGCGTTTAGAACCTGCTTCTTATACCAAGCACGTTCTATTGAAACCCATTCCACCAACTCTTCTTCGAGGCCCCACCCAAACTCAATGCCTTCAAGAAGCTCTTCGCGGTAGGTTTCGAGCAAAAGATTTGCCTTCTCTTCCGCTCGATTCTCAATATGCTTTGTGACCCCAACCAATTTCAAATTTTGCCGCAAACTGACCACGTCAAGAGAAATCTCGGAAAGCGCCAAGGATCGCATGGACCCGGCTGATGGCACGATGTCTACCCCAGCAGTTTGCCGGCGAATACGAACTGACAGTTGCCGGAGCGCAGCCGCGGAAGCTCGTTCCGTGGACTGCGGCCAAAGCATGGACCTGATTTCCTGAACCTGCGCTGTAAAATTTCGGGTGGATGAAAGTAGGGCGATCAGAGCGTATCCCTTTGCCGGGATGCTGATCGAGCGGCCACCTATGCTAGCCGCAGGGCGGCCCATAATTTTTACTTCGACAGCCAAGCAACCTGCCCCACCTAATATTTAATCCGTTGGCCACATTACGCACTGTCGACCAATTTGCAAGAAATGATTACCAACCTTCAAAGTCTGGGTCGGAATAGTCCGCAATCAGCGTTATAGGTACAATTCGTCTGGCCATTCCGACTGTTTCAATAGTAACTTGCATCAACCAATAGCCCATCTCTGGACTGCTCGTCCTGCGCGCGGATTGATAGTGACTTCAGACCGTTTCCACTACGATCGCCACCTGCGGGCGCCATGGATAACTCTGTCGATTCACCAACACTGTTCAGGTGCCGATAGTTCGCGCGTAGACTATTGGCTGTTGTCGCATTTCTTCTCTGGATCTGGCTTCCATTCCGCAGCTTTGAGCAAGGTGCCCTGCTGGCAGATGTCGGCGTCACCACTGACAGTGCCCGTCACGGTCCCGTACGTGCCAGGAATTGGCTTCGGGCTGGCATGCGTAATGTTGTAAAGCTGGTCCTTGTCTTTCAGCACGACACAGCCGCTTTCAACGCCCTTCTCCGCGCATCCTGAGACATTCACCTGCTGGGCTTGAGAACCGAATGTAAGCGCCGCCAACGCCGTGGTTGTGAAGATAGCTAGAGCAAGCTTTTTCATCTCATCCTCCTAAGGTCAGTATTGCTAAGCACATGCGCGCCGTTGGCCTTCAAGTGCCTGGATCCCTTCGATAAACGGTAGCTGGGTTCCGCGTCGGACCAGTAGCGAATAATCGATACCAAGGATCTTGCGGACGCTGGCAAGTGCGGCCTCATTCACCTCGATGTAGGCGACGATGTACCATTCGCCATTTTCTTCCCTGGCCATGCCCAGGGGCTCGGCTCGCCACTTCAGCGCGCCGTGGTGAGGCATGAAGTAGGTTTCCTGGACGCCGCCGACAGCGCCGAGGCCCTCGTCGAGCGCGTATTCCATCACCGCGCAGCACAGCTGTGTCAGCGTGCCTCTCAAGCCGGTTGAACGCTTGCCGGGAACGACGAAGGTGCGCGTCCACTCAGCCCAATCGGAACGTCGGGGAACGCCCGACCTTTCACACATGTGAGGAAAGACCTCCGAGACCATGTGCGGCTCGCTCGTTGGGATCAATCGAGCTGAGGTCACCACACGACCATCTTCGAGACCCAGCAGGTACGTCGCCGCGTCCGTATCGAACTGGTCCAGCTCCCGACCGTCGGGGCTTGGAGGGCGCCAGCGCTTCTGATGCACGAAGAAGTCGTGCCGGCGGCGCAAAAACTCGTCGAACTCGCTTTCATAGAGGTGCTTATTAAGCGCATTGACGACATGAACAGCAATCATCGCGCGATCCCCTATCCTTCCCCAGAAGGATAGTTGCAGCCGCGCTAAAGTACGTCACCTGTCCGATCGGACAGTTGACAGGCCTATGGGTGGATTAGCCGCCTGCGAACCGCCTCAACGACCGCTTGCGTGGTTGTGCCGACGCCAAAGGCGTCACGTGCCTGCATTGCATGCCATTTAACCGTGCGCTCGGTCATGCCGAGGATTTGGGACGTCTCCGACAAGGTTTTGCCGGCCGCTGCCCACAGGAGCACTTCCTTTTCCCGCTCTGTAAGTACGCTATCAAACTCGCCATCGACGTGCGCCAACGCCTGGATTGACATGCCGGCGTAGACCGCCATCGTTACCAGTTGCACCTGTTGGCGGGGCGACAGACTGCACGCCTTTTGCGAAGAGGCGAAGGACAGCACTGATTGCCAATGATGGACGCTAAGCATCGGCACAGCGAAGCCGCTCCAGATGCCGAACTCCGTCGCCTCGCCTGCAACGCGTCGGGAAGCCTCTGTGTCAGACCATTTTGCCGGCACTTCGGCCCAGAGGAATGGCTTCAAAGTTTTTGCCGAGTAGATGCAGACGCCGTCAACTGCTGCATGCTCTGCCTCGATATAACGTTCGAACCAACCCTCAGGCCAGCCGTTCAGTTCAACCATTGGGGCAAGCTTTTGGCCGCCAAGGGGAACACCGCTCAGGATCAGGTGCTCGAAGCCCAGGTTTCGCACGGTATCGAGAAGATCGCTCAATAGCGGCCCGGTTGCCGTGTGCTTCCGGCAGCGTTCGACAAAGTCGAATACATCTGAATCGATCATCGAATAGACGCCCCAATTCGTATGCCCCGATGCAATTATGCGCCAAATTTGGCAGCTTGTAATATCTTATTAAAAAAGGGTAGTGGTGTTTCAAACTCACCCACTACGTTACATTGCGCCAAAATGACGCTCGAAGAACGCAAATATCCTGGTGAGCTTGCATCCGCACAGCAGGTTCACACCCTGGCGGAAGAATACCGTAGAGCAGCATGCCATCTCCTTCAACTCGGCCGACCCGGCAAGCCGCTTTCCCGAGCGCCGTTCAGAATGGCGGCAATCCATGCGATTGAACTCTATCTGACTGCGCTTTTGCTCCACTTTGGGCTCAATCCCAACCAGATCCGTAGGATGCAGCACGACCTGTCGGCGCGGACGGAACATGCTTTGGAGTCGGGGCTGCGACTTCGCGCCAAAACGGCCAAGCATCTTCAGTCCCTCAGCCAGAACCGAGAATATCTCGTTACCCGTTACGGCCCGGAACTCGCAGCAACCGCCTCGCAGTTAAACCGTCTGACCGCTACCCTCGAAGAGGTGGCGACAAAGGTCACTGTATTGATCACGCTGCCGCCGAGAAGGCCCAAGCAAGCACACTCGGCTATCGACGAGCTTGAAGGCCAGTATCCAGCCACCCTGTTGCAAGAACCGAAACCCAAGGACACGACAAGTGCGCGCCAGTAGCAACGGATCACACTGCAGCGGCAAATGGCATGCCACCGATGGGACACGCCAGCGTGCAATTCAACGTTGCTTTCCACGGTGATTTGAACATCTCAATCTCTCCGTGATAGGTCGGCGTCGGGATCTCTTATTTGCCGAGCGTATCGAGTGTGGCCTTGACAAGATTGCTATCTGGCCGCTTGCGCACCTACCGCCCTGGCTTCTTTGAGCGGTTGTTTTCGGCGGGAAAATGGAAGCTGACCCTGGACCCGAAACTGTCGGGACATTTCCGGCTGGCTCAAGATAGGGAAGTCGAGTTTAGCTGCCCTGACATTGTGGCGATTTCGACCGGCAAGGCCCTCTTGTGGCATACAGTCGAGATACGAGCTCGCGGCAGAGCAGTCACGCTGTCGGGCACTATCGGGTGACGCGGCCGCACAACTGCCCGCAGACCTTCACGCCTTCATCAACACTCATATCTTTGGTCTGATCGATAACGAGAGAGAGTGCTTCCTCGATGTCGACGACAGACTTCGGGAGATCACCGAAGGCAATAGGAAGTATCTTGCCCAGGCCGATCTCGGCAGAGCCATTGCCAGCGTCCCTGGCGCCGCGGCAGGCGCCCTCTCTCACCCGCTTCTCAACCCAAACTTAATGCCTGCGGGGCTCAAAGCATCCCTCCCTGCCTCATTCGCCATGCTAACCGATCCGGCTGTTCGCCACGCTTACAATGAAGCGTTCGTCAGATCTGAATTGCAAAAGTTCCAGACATTCTTCGACGACCTCGACGGGGGTTCGTTTTCCCGCCAGCAGCGCGAGGCCTGCATCCGCCGGGAAGACAACAACCTGCTCGTTGCCTCCGCAGGGTCCGGCAAATCCGCGACGATGGTCGGCAAGGTCGCTGTTCTGGAGAAGAAGCTCTATCGGCCTGACGAGATCCTGCTTCTGGCCTACAACAAGAGCGCAGCCGATGAACTCAAACGAGGGTCATTGAGGCAATCGTCCAAAGCCTCGTCGATAGTGATCCGGAATTCGCCCGACTGTGGAGCGACCTTCTCGTGGTTCATCCCAAGGCCGACATCCCAGTCGAGTTTTTTGACGCCCAGGCCGACTACCGCCGCTATGTGTCGGATAGCCTCAGGAAGGGTAAGGCCACTATCGGATCCCTGCCGGGCGTGATTGTAAAGTCGCTGCAGGAACAGAAGATCGCCAACTGGCTTTGGCAGCATTCCGTCAGCTTCGCGTATGAGCGGCAGATCGCGGTAGAGGACGATGACGGCACGGTCCGCCATCTATATCCCGATTTCTATTATCCGCAGACCGAAACCGTGCATGAGGATTTCGCGCTCAACGCCGACGGAACGTCGCCCTTTGCGGACTATGCCCTGCACGCCGAGAAAAAACGGCAGGCATATCGCCGCAAGGAGATCGATTTCTTCGAGACGACTTCAGCCCAGGCCAGTAACGAGACGCTGCTTAGTACGCTTGAATCAGAACTGGCGCAGCGCTCCATGCCTTTTCGAGCGCAAGACCTACGCCGAAATCACCAAGGCACTCGACCCCGTCGTGATCAAGCACTACCACCAGCTGATATCCACCTGCCTGAAGTTTATCGAGTTTTAAATGGTAGTTGGAAGTTTCAACAACACCAACCAAAACCGTAACGTGTTTCGCGTAGCGGCCATTGAATCACCGAAATTGGGCGGAGGCTGACTGGTACCTGAAACTGTGCAAGTTAGCTCCTTGCCAGAGTTTCAGTTGATCGATTTCTTGCAGACAACGCGCGCCGTGACGGTCAGATTGTCGGCCACCCGCATGATAGAACATGATCGGTGTATCCTTGACTGTAGCAGGCAAGTTCACGTTAGTAACATTCCTTGAAATTCCTTCCGACTGAATATTCACGTCTTCATCGCTGGTTTCGCCATCGCTTTTTCTTAGCAGACGTGGAATTCTCCCTACATCGCAAGGAATTGCTCGCTCCGCCAAAATCATTCCGACTGGTGGCCGTCTTCGCGATTTGGAGGATCCTCAATGTCCGACGAGACGCAGCACGATCCAGAACAGGCGCCCTTCGAAGTTACCGACGTCTTGGGAGGTCCGAAGCTCGAAGACGGCATCGGACTGTGTCTATCGGGCGGCGGTTTTCGCGCGATGCTGTTTCACCTTGGAAGCCTGATCCGATTGAACGAAGTCGGCTTGTTACCCGCCATCAACCGGATATCGAGCGTTTCGGGCGGATCGCTCGCCGCAGGCATCCTGGCTGCGGGTTGGTCAGAGTTGGGTTTTGCTAATGGCGTCGCCACTAACTTCAACGCGAAGGTTTCGGAGCCCCTACTCCGGCTCGCCAGGAAGCATGTCGACGTGCCGGCGATCCTGTTGGGCTTCATTCCGTTCGTGCACGCCGCCAACGTGGCCGCAGGCGCCTATGAGCGGACAGTGTTTCATTCGAAGACGCTGAGGGACCTTCCCGATCACCCCCAATTCGTCTTCACCTCCACGAGCCTGCAGACCGGCGTGCTGTGGCGTTTCGCTAAGGAACACGCGGCGGAATGGCGGGTCGGAAAATGGACTGAGCCCAATCTGAAGCTGACTCTTGCCGTGGCAGCCTCGGCCGGTTTTCCTCCGTTGCTTTCGCCCACGAGGATCAAGCCCCCCAAGTCCAGTATCAAATCGTGGGGCGAACCTTCAACGTTGACGGCGTCGGCCTTCACCAAACGACTGTTCCTGACCGACGGGGGTGTATACGACAATCTCGGTCTCGAACCGATTTGGAAACGTTATCGGACGCTCTTAGTCAGCGATGGCGGAGCGGCTACGCAACCGATCGCCCGACCGTTCACGAACTGGTACTCACAATTTCGCAGGGTGCTAGATGTCTCGCTTCAACAAGGTATCAACACCCGGGTTCGCATCTTGCATGGTCTTGAAAAATCGCAGGCCAGAACGGTGGCCTATTGGGGGATCGGCAAGACGGTAGACAGCTATGGCAAGGGCAATCCGCTGGAGTTTACGCCGCAGATGACCGCTGAAGCGGCCAGGGTACCGACGAGATTGACGAAGTTTCCGAGGGAGACACGGCAACTGCTGGTCCGTGCTGGGTACGCGCACACCGCAGCAGCGCTCGCGGCCAGCCGGATTCAGATACCCAATCCTCTCGCCCCGAATTTCGACCGGCTCCCAAACGTCGCTTAGCGGACAATCGATGTCTTTCGTCAAGCAGAATAAAGCATACTAAGACTGGATGCGGACGGCGGCCGAAATCCCTTACGCATCGGACGTCCTGAGGCTCGCGGTGAGCGTGCGTCTAGCCGACTTCCGCATCCAAGACCACGAAGCCGCAACCGCGATTTTCGAGGGCTACCGTGCGGGACTGCTAGATCCTGGTCCGACGCTGCTCGACGAGAGGGAGATGTGGATGCGGGACTATGTCATGGTCAGCGACCAGGAGCGAAAGTCGTTCTGGGAAGAGATCGACAGGCGTCCCGACGCAGAACCTTCGGAGGATGCGGGGTCGGCGCTGCTCGCAGGTTTTCCCGTTGGTTCTTCGATCGAGCGTTACGCACGCATCACCAAGGGCGGAGGTAGCCTAGGCCGACCACGCTTCGTCGCCGTGGCGAGATGGCGCGGGGGACGCATCGCTCGCGAAGCCAAGGCGCTTCTTCCATCCGGATGGGATTTGGCAGTGGGGAACGCCGGCAGAACGAACAGGTTCGACGACATCGTTAACGCCCCTACGCGCGCGCCGGATCCCTTTCTGCACACGGCACACGGATTCATAGTCAGGCGGATCGCCCCCGACACACGCAAGATCGAACGCGGCTCAGACTTCGCCCGCAGGCTCGACACGAAGCTCCTAAGAGCCATGGGTTCGGAGATCGGTTCGATTCACGCTTCGACGCCACGTCTCGTCGAAGCCATCCTCGACGATCTCGAACGCAGGGACGCAGATTGGCTACAGGCCGCGAAGGTCGCGGCTTCGGTCGTTGAAGCGGACTTCGCGAATGGAAGGCGCCGGCCGGCAGTGGCAAATCGACAAAGGGGGATTGATCTTCGCGGGAACAAGCATAGAATGCCTTTCTATTTAGAATGGCATATGATTATTTTTCCACATCCAGTATGTTCTGGGACGGTGTTTTGCTCAATTGTTCGGTCATGCGGGTGTCGCGAAGGGCAGCGATCATGAACGGCCAAATTCAAGGGGGGGATATGGTTCAGGTCGATTTCGCACGCTTGAAGAAGGTCGCTGATCAGGTCGACGCACTTCAGCAAGGCCAGTTGCTAGGGAAATTCCAGCCGACCCGCATTCCAAAGATCGATTTTCCAACCACCCCCCTCAGCGTCTCGTCATTCGAGGCGGGCGTGAGCCCCGATTGCACGTACCGATTGATCTCTGCGGCGCTAGAAGAGGCCAAGCATACGTTGCTTGTATACGTCTATGAGATTCATGCCGACTACATGGTCGAGCTCGTCAAGAAGGCACACGAAAAGGGTGCCAAAATTCGTCTCATGTACGACCGCGGGGGCACCCATCCCGAAGAACGCGAGGTGCTTGATGCGCTCGAGGACGACGGCTTCGAGGTCAGGCCGGCGCCGTCGAGCGGCGGGCGTGGTGTCTTTACGGTCTGCCACCAAAAATTCGTCGTGATCGACGGCAAGACCGTTGTCGTCGAGAGCGCGAACTGGGCCAAAACTTCGATACCACTCATTGAGCAGGGGGACCCTTTCAAGAAGGGAAATCGCGAATGGATGCTCCGCATGGACGACGCGGAAATTTCCAAGTTCTTTACCTCCGTGTTCGACGCCGACTGGAACATCCCCGATCTTGGTGGGCCCGGCGCACTAGTATCGGTCGACGAGGACGACATTGTCGAGGCGCTAATGGTGCCCGCGGAGCTTGTTTCCTATCCGCAGAAAGTTTTCGAGATCGACAAGTTCGACGGCTCCGTAGACGTCATGCCGATATTTTCCCCCGATAACTACTTCGATGTCATCTCGGATCGCCTGGAGAAGGCCGAAGAAAGCATCATTCTGCAACAACAATACATCCTGGCGGGCGACAAGGTCGACGATCTGCTCCAAATCGTGGCGGAGCGCCGCGACAAAGGAGTTGACGTGCGGATAATGGCGAGCGCCACGTTCCCGAAGAACTGGAATCTTACCGTGGAGACCTTGGACGCGGTCGGGCTCAAGGACTGTCTGAAGGCGCTGAACCTCAAATTCTTTACACACCTCCACAACAAGGGGGTCATAGTCGACCGCACACATGTGGCGGTCTCCTCGACAAATTGGAGCGCCAATTCGATTACGAAGGCGCGTGAGGCGGGCGTACTCCTGACGTCAAAGCACCTAGCCGGCTACTACGCCAAGGTCTTCGACGAGGATTGGGACGAAGGCATCGCTGCGGACGACGTCAAGAAGAAGCTGCTAGAAGTGAGCGGCGGGGAGATCGTCTGAACATGGACCTTCTGCGCCTGAGAAGGCGGGAGCTCGAGCGGCGAACAAAGGAACTGCCGGCGGAAGTCGCGGAGTGGAAGACTCTCGCCGAGACCGATCTCGACTCGAACTTGCACTGGAGCCAGATGGAGGCGATCGCCGATTTGATTGCCGCCTTTAGCAGCAGGTACGACACGCTGCTCGGCAACCTACCATCTGAAAACGACCAGTCCTTATACGAATCCGGTCTGTACGACATTTTGATGGCGATTGGGTCGGCGCAACGGGCCTGGGATTTCTTCCGCAGGAAGTTCGACCAGCGCAGGTCCGACCGCTTCCGCAAGCGTCTGCGGGCGGCCGACATAATCGCGATCGACTGCTATGACGCCGCGATCGGGGCTGCGAAGGCCAAGGGATGGATCGCCGCGGAAGACGTGAGAGAGCCGCCCCTCACCTACCTCAGTCCAGAACTTTCTGCGATGACCTGGGCTCGCGGTACCCGTCCGAATGACGGGCAAAGCGAGGAACTCGCAGGCAGTACCCTTCCGATTCCCGTGGTGGAAGTGCCTTATGACCAGACGGCAAACGTGTGGGAATTCCTCTCTATCTGTCACGAGGTCGGCCACGAGATCGATGCCGATCTGAAACTGCTCTCGGCGATCAAGACGAATCTTTCCAAGGCGTTCGAAGGCACCGCGTTGCCGCAGCCTCGCCAGAGGCGTTGGCTGGGGTGGGCCTCGGAGATATTTCCTGATCTGCTCGCGCTGCATTTTTCGGGTCCCGCCTTCGCGTACATGCTGCGCAATATACTGATCCTTCCTCCTAACCAGGTGATGCAGATCATCCCGGGTGACGCACACCCAAACCATTATATCCGAGTAATGCTGTGCACCCAATACATCAGGACTATGGGCGCGGCCTCGCCGGACGCGACCTTCCGCAGCGCACTCGAACAGCATGCCGACGCGCTGGAAGCCGATTGGAAGCCGCTGTATGAAGATTCCGCGGCCC
Source organism: Mesorhizobium sp. M0491 (assembly GCF_040321265.1). NCBI lineage: Bacteria > Pseudomonadati > Pseudomonadota > Alphaproteobacteria > Hyphomicrobiales > Phyllobacteriaceae > Mesorhizobium > Mesorhizobium sp. M0491. The sequence continues at coordinate 79,275 of NZ_JAMYRE010000020.1, read as the reverse complement.
TGAACGACTACCTGGCCGACATCCCGCTGGTCATCGCTGGAGTGATGGATTCGGCGATACCCGCCATGGAGGGCGCGACGTTGCGTTCCCTGGTGGAGTACTCGAAGGAGCACGAGGACGCGATCACGAAGGGCGCCACCTCGCTAAGGCAACTCAACTCCCAGTTCGGCATCGCCCCCCGCCACGCCGTTTCGGTGGTGAGGATCGCAATCAACGACGCGATCGTGAACAACTCCCTGGACAAGGAAATAGATGCCCTCTCGACCAACGCTATCCAGCTTCTCGAGCACAATGCTCCCAAGGGCAAACGCAGCATAAATGATCCCCTCGCCTCTTCCCCCTCAGCACGCAAATCCAGGATTGATCGTTTCGTATCGCAAGAGTTGAGTAGGTCGCTGCAACAATAGAAAGGATGACCAACATGGACCTGATCGTCCGCTTCACTCGCGAAAGCAGCCTGCCAAACGCGAGAGGCTCCTCCATATCTCCCGAGCAGGTTTTTGGCTCGGAAGAAGCCTATTTTGTCGCATGGGCCGCCTCAGAGGAGGAGATGTCCGCCCTGCCGGCATCGGAAGGAATGCTTGTCAGCCTGCCGCCGTGGTCGAGCGATCCGTCGTCGGGGCTGGCCTCAGACTGGCTGTGGGGATTGGTGCCACCGGAGGCCCAGCAAAAGGTCGCGATGGCGAATGAGCCGGTCCAACTCATGATCCAGAGTGGTAACGTGGGTGTCGACCTCCTACCTTGGGAATCGCTTCTGCGCTTGAATCTGAACCCGGTGGGATTCTCGGTCGCTCGTCTAGTGCCGTCGTCGCTCAGACCACCGCCGCTCACGGTCGTGCCGCCGCTCCGCATGCTGCTTGTTTCGTCTAATGCGCACGACGATATCGCCTTCAATGAGCGCGACAGGTCCATTCTGCGGGAATCTGCGGATTCGCAATTCTACGACGTGAGGGAAGCCAGGCGTGCGACCGGAACGAGCGTGATGGAAGTCGTGCAAGAATTCGATCCGCATATCATTCACTTCATGGGTCACGGAGGCATCGTGGGCGGCGAAGGCGCCGTAGTTCTCCGTGACGAGACAACCGGGCTGACGAACTGGATCCGCGCCTCGCAGGTCTCCCGCGGTCTGCCGGTATCGACCAGGCTGCTGTGCATCAGCACCGGTTTTTCGCAGCGCAACTACGACATATCCGGCCTAGTTGGCTTTGCGCATGCACCGCAGTCCGTTCGCCTGCCCACCAGCATCGTCAACCGGTCGGACGTCGACGAGAGCGGTGTCGCTGCGTTCTGGGGCGAATTCTATTCCGAGTTGATAGCCGAACGTGGAAACGTTCTCAGGGCATACAACACCGCCGTCGCCCGGCTTGCGCGCGCTGGGACGTTGACCCCAACAGAGAGTTTCTCGCTGGTGATTCGCGAGGACGGATACAGACCCCTGAGACTCGGAAGTACGATCGACCCGATGCAGCATGCGGCCGAGGTTCAGGCCCAGCTGGCTGCCAGGCTGGCGACCGACTTGCAGGAAAAATTGAAAACGTTCGGGGATACCGAGATGGGGAAGGCTTTGGGGGAAAGCTATGACGAAGAGCGGTCGCGCTTCTCCGACTTATCCTCGACTGCCGAGAGCTTTAAATCGGAGTGACTACTGATGCCGTATGACGAGTTCAGGCTGCAGATAACGCCAGGCATCGACGGACAGTTGGCGCTTCAGATACTCGAAACACCCATAGCCGCATCCGCTGGACCGAAGGGGCGGCCCGAAGCTGTGTTCGCGGCAGCGGACCTGGCAGCGATCCGCGACAAGGCAAACTTCGGCAATGGGGGCAATTTGGGGGAAATGCAACGTATCGGTGAAGCGGTCTACAAATCCGTCACCAATCCTGCCGTGCAGGCAGCTCTCGACGCAGCGCTTCAGATATCTTCCGACAACAATCGGACCCTTCGCATCGTATTTTCCACTCTTTCGCTAGACGGACCGCAGCAGGGCGTTCGCCTGTCCGAAATTCCCTTCGAGACCATCTACACACCCGGAAGCGGGTTCTACGCATCAGCCATGCGGACGCCTGTAAGCAGGACCCTCGTTGCCAAGCCGGACCGAAAGACCGTTCCGCTCTCACCGCCACTGCGCATCTTGGTGGTTGCGGCAAGCCCACAAGGGTGGCCGCCGGCCGACGTCGCGAAAGAAACTGCAACCGTCAGGGAGGCGTTGAAGGAACTGGACGCGAACCGCCTTGTGTCGATCGATCAGTGTACCCCACCGACGCGTGGCGAATTGAACAAGCGGCTGTTGAGTGGCGGCTACCACGTCCTGCACTTCGCAGGGCACGGGGGCGTCGGGCAGATTGGCGGTGATCCTACGCCGCGTGCGTTTCTTTGCCTCCAGGCGGAGGATGGAGGCCTGGATCCTCTCGACGCATTCACGTTCGACTCGATGTTAAAGAATTGCCCTTCTGTAAATCTTGTCGTCATCACCGGATGTTCGACAGCGGCGCTTCCGCCTCAGATTGCAGGAGCTCCGTATGCAACCACGGCATTCAACGGAATAGCGCAGCGGTTGGTCAGCCCGGGAAGTCTCTCGAATGTGTCGGCGGTCGTCGCGATGCAGTTCGATTTGGAATCGGCGGCGGCAGTATCTTTCAGCGGCAGATTTTACGGGGCGCTGCTCAATCCCGGTACCACTATCGACGAGGCTGTCACTGAAGCCCGATCGCAGATCGCCGCAACGACGTCGATAGGATCTCCTGGGTGGGCGAACCCGGTCCTTTACTGGCGTTGCAATGACGGTCGTCCTTTCGAGGTGCGAACTTATCAAGACGAAACACTTTCGCCGGACGATGAGAAGAAGATCATGGCGCTCAAAATCCAGGTGGAGGCCTATCTGAGCAGCCTGCAGGATCTCAGGATGCAGCCCGCGGCGGTACAGGCAGTCGCCTCGGACTTTCGGCAGTCGATCGTCGCGAAGATTGACGGCTTCCTGGCGCAGATCAGCGACGTTATGGGGAATGCGATAAGGTTGAAGGGCGGTCGGCCGGACGCGAACGACGAAATTGGGTTTGGTCTTTCCGCGAGGCTCAGCGCCGCAGCGCGAATGGATAAGGTGCGGGCAAAGATCAGCTTCGAGGAGGAGGCCTTCGACTTCACATCTGCGGCAAAGGGTGACAATGTGTCAAAGGCGCCGCTCTCCAACGCTGCGGCTGGCGTGCTGGAGATATTGATCGAGAACGTATCGGCCGGCGCCATATGGCCGGCGGGTGAGTACGAGATTGCGCGGTTCCGCATGAAGGTCAAGGACCGCACTCAGAGTGCCCGCGTCCTGACGGTCTTCGAATTGGATATCGAAGCAGACCCTGTTCGTTTCTATTCTAGCCTTGATGGGTATGCCTTTCTGACGTGAGCCGATTGAGCCGGCCGATGGCGCACCGCGGCTAACCGCTTGCCGAGGACGACAAGGTCAACCGCTCCCACCCATTTATGACCTCTTCGACCAGTGGGCTAACCAGCCGATCCTTGTCATCGGCGCCGCCTCGCCGCCACATTGTCCGCGTCAGGGCTTCGTATCTGCCGCCGCTGTAGAGGACCGTCCGGTCTGGGCGACGCTGCTTTGAGGGCTGCTATGGCCCTGGGAGACTGACCGCGGCCCAGGCGAGGTGGGGACTGGCGAAGGCTATCCCGTGGTCGCCCTGAACTATTCGGCCGCCTGATAAGCGCTGGCAAAATCGTTAGCTTGGGAAGGAAGGCTGCTCCGGCCAAGAAACCTACCTCAACGCGTAAAGCGAAAGCCTGATCTCAATTTTGCGAAGCGCTCGCTGGGACCGGCCGCAACGCGGTCAGGATCAAGAACCTAGCGTGCGACCAAGCGACACCAAGCGCTACCCGTTGTCCAGCTTGGAAGATGATTGCCGTCGTGGTTTCTCCGACACGCCAGCGCCCGGCAGACCTTCTTTTCTGGCCTTGGCAAACGCCCGGTCGCCTTCCAGGAACCCGACCAGCATAAAGGGGATCAGTTCCGCCACCGTTTCGGACTCGCCATAGGTCTCACGGTAAAGTGCGGCATAGTCGTTGAGTGCTTGGCTCAAGTCGGCGGCAACGGTGATGGTGATCTTCGAAGGTGTCCGGTCCGGAAGTTTTCCGAGTTTCAGGTTAGCCATGAAGTCCTCCTGTTCACCCCGTGTATGGCCGCAACACGAGGTCCTTGTGCACGATGACGCGCAACGGCCAACCAGGGCGGACGGTGATCGTGGGTTGGACGTTCAGGTTCTTTTCAGTGATCCGTTGGCCGGCTTGACTGACGTTCTGCTGGGTGGATTCACGAATCGCCTTGACTAAGTCGCTTTCGTTTTCCCCAAAGGTCAACTCGGTACCAACCCCCAGCAATGTGGCCACGGCGATGCCCTTGATCAGCTGCCAAGTATGGAAATCCACCTTGTCCTCGAGCCCGGCATAGCCGGCCGCGTCGGTCACGGGCAGATTGTCGATTTCGATCGATGAGCCGTCCGGCATCACAATGCGTTGCCACACCAACAGAGCGCGCCTTTGGCCAAAGGCTACAACGCTATCGTAGGTGCCGATCAGCCGTGAGCCCTGCGGGATGAGCAGGATGCTGCCGGTGACGCTGTCGCGCACATTCTCGGTAACCTGCGCGACGACGAGGCCGGGCAAGTCGGAATTGATGCCGGTGATCAGGCTTGCCGCAATCACGCTGCCGGCCATGATCTGATAGGGCGAAGCCGGCGTCTGCAGCGCATGCGGATTGTAGATCCCGCTGGTGTTCCGTTGATCGATAAAATCGAGCTTGCGCTGTTGGTTGTTCTGGTCGCCCTCGGCCGGGGCGACGGAAGCTCGCGTGCCTTCGGTATCTGGCTGCTGAGGCGCCGTCTCGAAAGGTGAACGTCCGCCCTGCCCATTGCTAAAAGCTTCCGTTTGCTGGAGTCGGTTTTCGATGCGGAAGAGGACTTGCGACTCGCGCGCCTCAATCGCTTGTTGTGCAAGCCGCTGCGCCTCGGCGGAAACGTCTTGCCCAGGTGCGATGCCAAGCTGGCGCTGGTGCTCGAGAATAGGACGGCCGAGATCCCCGGGCAGCGGCGGTCCAAGCACCGGAGCCTTCGGCTTGCTCCCGGAATAGTCCTTGGGCAGCGATTCAAGTCCCTCGGCGGTCGGCTTGCTGTCCGTGCTGTAGAGCTCTTCGGCCTGCTGTTTCAGGCGCAATGCGGATCCCTGCAGCGCCATCATCGTGACGCCAAAAACAGCGCCGGAACCAACAGCAGCGATCGCGACGATTATGCCGCGCCTGAACCGCACCGGTCGGCGGGGCGAGGCTCGCAGCTGCAGCTGTTCGGGATTGAGCTTCGGCGGAGCATTCGGATGGGAAGTATCGGTCATGAGCCTCCCCTCACCTGCCAAAACGCGAAAACAGCGAAACCCGCCGCGGCGGTTTCCGACCGTCGGTTCTCGTAATGCGCACCACCTGCTGCTGTTTGGTGCCCAGCCTTAGCTCGGCCGCAGCAAAGAGGCGATCGACGATGTAGTAGTTGCCGCGCATGCGATAGTTGACGAGCTGGTTGTCCCCGTCGGCTCCGACGATGAAGAGCGGCGGCGCCTCACCTTGGTCTATACGGCGCGGGAATTCGATATAGACCCTGCTGCCATCATCAAAGGCGCGCGTCGGTCTCCATGGTGGCGTGTCGCCGGCGATCGAATAGCGGAAGCGGATGTTTTCGAGTGCTACGTTCGAGGCCGCGGGCATTTCAGCCTCGGCCTGAGCGTTGCGCCGCCGAAGCGCCACGAGTTGGTCTTCGCTGTAAATCCAGGAGAGCGCCGCCATGGCAGTTTTCTCAGTGCTTTGAAGCTGCAGGTGATAGGATCGCCTGTCCGTCGTGATGACCAGGTTGGTGGCAAGCCCCGGCGCGAATGGCTTCACCAGCACATGAGTGCGCTGGTCATCGCCTGAGCCACTAACGGTGTCACCGATCACCCAACGGACCGTATCGCCGGCTGAGACCGAGGTCAGCTTCTCGCCCCGCTGCAATGAGATATCGGTGACGCGCTCCGGCGCGGCGTAGAGCTGGTAGAGCGCGCCGTCGGCAAAGGGGTAAACCTGCACCGCATTGACATAGCCAAACTTGGTGGGTTGTTGCGTCGCCGCCTTGTTGGCATCGGCGACCTGTTCTTCCGGCGAGCGCTTATCTGGGGCGGGCTTGCCGGGTGCGGGCATCAACTGACCAGGCAACGGTAACGGTTTCGGCACTTCCACGACCTTGACCGGCTTCTCCGGCGCCTTCTCGATCGCGGCTGGTTTGAAGTCCTCGTGGTCATAGGAAATCTGAGGCGGCGGCACTGGCTTCGAGGCACAGGCCGAAAGAACCGCAGCAGACGCCGACAGGATCAAGGCAGCACGAAGCAATTGGGCTCTATTTGTCATTGGCGGGCTCCTTAGGGGAAACGGGGGTTGGCGCGGCGCTGTCGAGCTCGCGCGACCAGTCGATGGCGTTGATGAAGACGCCGAGCGGGTTCTTGCGCAGCTGCTCGGTTGTCCTAGGCGGGCGGATGAGGATGGTGAGGATCCCGATCCAGCGCGTCGTGCTGGCGAGGCTGCCGCGCTCGAACACCTGCTCGGTCCATTTGACCTGGAACGAGCTGTCGGAAGCCCTGACCACGCTGGTCACCTGCACTGACACGCTGCGCGTGCCGATTTGGCCGAAAGGGTCGTTCGCCTTGGCATATTCGTTGAGGAAGAGCGCCGCTCGGTCGGTGGCAAAGTCGTAGGCCGACAGCCAATTCTGCCGCACCAGAACCGCATCGGTGGAAATCGAACGAACATTCTGGATGAAGCGGCTGAGATGCCAGGCGATCTGGGCATCGTCGGGCTGGTAGTTTTGGACTGCCGGCGCGACCGCGTGCGCCTCGCCAAAGCGGTCGACCTCGACGACATAAGGCACGACGCGGCCCTGCATCGATTGCCACAGAAGCCCACCGGAAAGCCCCGTCGTCAGAGCCAGGCAGCCAAAGGCCATGAAGCGCCAGTTCTTGGCCTGGACGCGCGCCGTGCCGATGCGCTCATCCCAGAGTTGGCTGGCCTTCTGGTAGGGTGTTACGGGTTCGGGCGTCTTTCCATAACGCTGAACGGGTCGCTTGAAGAGCATCTAGTCTTCCTTGTCATTGAGGGAGGGATTGGCGCCGCTTCCGCCCCGATCTCCATCGCGCACCGCCTGCGTGGCAGCATTGCGATGGGCGCGTGCGGTCTGTTCGGAACGCAGACGCCTTGCCCAGACCGGCGCGGGGTCAGAGGCTGCAGCGGGCGAGGTTCCTGTCTTTGACGCGGTCGGCATGCCGCCGGTCGCGGTCCAGCCGGCATCGCGACCGGCGTCGGCACAACGGCTGAATGGTTCTGCTGCGGATCGCATTCCCCGCATCGCGGCGCCGCTAGCGGCACTCGCAACCCCCTGCAGCCCAGCAGCTACCCCGGACAGCCCGGACTCGGGCGATGTCGCGCGCCCCGTCTGCCAAGCGACGGTGGCAGCGGACCCCATGGCGGTGCCGGCACGGACTGCGGCGAGGCCGCCGCCTGTTGCCATGCGCGCGCCGGCAAACGCAGCGCCTCCGGCAACGAGCGTTGATCCAGCTGCGGCCGCCGTTGTTCCAAGTGCCGCGCCGGCGCCAAGCTGCGGCGCGCCGGAAACAAGACCCGAGGCAATCCCGGGGCCGAAAATGCCGAGCCCAAGCAGCGCCAGCGCACCCAGCACCTGAGACATGGCCGCCGCCAGGTCCGGCTCCTGGCCCTGCAGGGCGGACGCGAACTCGCCAAAGAGCGTGGAGCCGATGCCGACGATGACGGCAAGCACCATCACCTTGATGCCCGACGAAATCACATTGCCGAGCACGCGCTCGGCCAGAAACGCCGAGCGGTTCCAGAGCGCGAAGGGCACCAGGACGAAGCCGGCCAGCGTGGTGAGCTTGAACTCGAGGATGGTGATGAAGAGCTGGATGGAAAGAATGAAGAAGGCGATGAGGACCAGGAACCAGGCCAGAAGCAGCACGAAGATGGTGAGCGCGTTACCGAAGATCTCGGGGAAGCCTACTAGCTGGCTCGCTTGATTGAGGAGCGGCCAGGCGCCCTCAAAGCCGGCCGCGGCAATGCGGCCTGGCCGTAGGAGACTGTCGGCGGGCAGGTTGCCGGCCGATGCGTTTATGCCGAGACCGGCAAAGGAGCGGTAAATTATGTCGGCGAGGTTCTTGAAATTGTTCAGGACGAAGGCGAAGGCGCCGACATAGAGCACTTTGCGAACAAGCCGGCCAAGAATGTTGGGCTCGCCGCCGAACGCCCAGACCAGGCCCGCGAGCGTGATGTCAATGCCCATCAGAATGGTGGTGAGAAAGGCAACGTCGCCCGAAAGCAGACCGAACCCACTGTCAATGTAGCGGATAAAGGTCTCCATGAAGCGATCGATGACTCCGAGGTCGTTCATGTCGCCGCCTTCCTCGTTGTCTTAAAGAGCTGACGATCAGTTGCCGGGATAAGCCGTGCCGGTGCCCAGGAAACGCTTCGTCGTCTCGCGAGCGGCTTCCTCGGACTGCGCCTTGCGCGCCGCATCCTCGGCCTCGGCCCGGAACTGGGTCGCAAGCAGCGTCTGGATCTGCATCTGCTGCTTGGTCGAAAGCGCGATCAGCTGATTGGTGGCCTGGCTTGCCTCGAGGGCACCTGCCGCGCCCTGACTGCGATTGACGAGGTCGGTAAGCAGGTCGCCATCGGCCTGCACGTTCTCGACGATCTGCGACTGCGCGCTCATGGTCTGGCGGAACGCCTGCATGGCGCTCTGCCAGCGCTCGCGCGCGGCGCTCGCCACATCGCTGACCTTGATGGTGGCGTCGTAGCTTTCCGGATATTGCCGGCGCCACTGGTCCTGCAGCTTATCGAGATCGAAGCTCAGGCCGCTCGCCTGGGTCATCAGACCGTCAATCCGTTGGAGCGAGCCGGTAAGCTGGCCCACGGAAGAGAAATCCAGGCGCTGAAGGTTGCGCGCCATGTTCTGCAGCATGGTCGCCTGGTTCTGAAGCGACTGGATTTGGTTGTTGATCTGCTCCAATGCGCGTGCTGCCGACAGCACATTCTGCGTATAGTTGGACGGGTCAAACACGATGAGCGCATAGGCCGGCTGGACGTAGTCAGCCATCGGTTTGGCGATCAGGGAAACGGTGACCAGGCTAGTAAAAAGGCGGCGTCCGATCATGACGATTGCTCCTTGTTAGGTTGAGGAAATTGCTGGAGAAGCTCGGCAGCCCAATCCAGGCCGCGCGCACTGAAGAAACGGGCGGCAAAGCTGCCTCGCCCTTCTTCGGAAAGAATATTGTCGATCAGGGTCTGCGCGGCCGGGTCGGAGGCGCCGCAAAGCGCAAGAGCGATCGGGCCTAGCCCGAGCTCGAAAAGGCGATTGCCGCGGCGCGACTGCAGATAGTAGTGGCGCTTCGGCGTGGCGCGGGCGACCAATTCGATCTGTCGCTCATTAAGACCGAAGCGCTCATAGGCTGCCCGTGCCTGCGGCTCCACCGCACGATCATTGGGGAGAAAAATGCGCTGCGGGCAGCTCTCGATTACTGCGGGTGCGATAGAAGAGCCGGCGATGTCGGCAAGCGACTGCGTCGCGAAGATGACGGAGACGTTTTTCTTACGCAGCACCTTCAGCCATTCGCGGATGCGGGCGGCAAAGAGCGGGTTGTCGAGATAGACCCAGGCCTCGTCGAGCATGAGCAGCGTCGGCCGCCCGTCAAACCGGTCCTCAAGACGATGGAACAGATAGGTGAGCACAGGCAGCACAGCGCCTTGGCTGTGCATCAGCTCCTGGGTCTCGAAACACTGGACATCCGAGATGGCCAGCCGGTCGTCATCGGCATCGAGCAGCCGGCCGAATGGACCGTCGAGCGTGTAGGGCATCAACGCCGATTTGAGCGCATTGGACTGAAGCAGGACCGACAGGCCAGTCAGCGTGCGTTCCTGCGCCGGCGCGGTGGCGAGGCTGGTGAGCGCCGACCAGATTGCCTCCTTCACCTCCGGGGTGACGGTGACATTCTCGTGGGCAATGAGGCCGGCGATCCATTCGGCCGCCCAGCTCTGTGTGGCCGGGTCGTCGATGTGGCGCAGCGGCTGGAAACCAAGCGCACCATTCGCACCCAACGCATGGTGGTCGCCGCCCATGGCAAGCGCGGCGGCGCGGGCCGAATTGCCTTTGTCGAAGACATAGATTTGCGCGCCAGCGTAGCGCCGGAACTGCAAAGCGATCAGGGCAAGCAGAACCGACTTGCCGGCACCGGTCGGCCCGACAATCAGCATGTGGCCGACATCGCCGATATGGGTCGAAAGCCGAAACGGCGTCGAGCCGCTGGTTTCGGCGAAAAGAAGCGGCGGAGCGTAATCGCCGGTGACCTCGGCAAGGTGCTCGTTCTCCGCTGGACCTGCCCACACGGACGACAGCGGCACGAGATGGGCAAGGTTAAGCGTGTGAACGAGCGGCTGGCGAACGTTGGCGTAGACATGACCCGGCAATGAACCAAGCCACGCTTCGACGGCATTGATGCTTTCGCGAATGGTGGTGAAGCCGAGCCCGTTGACGATCCGCTCGACGGCGCGAAGCTTTTCCGCGGCGGCTTTACGGTTCTGATCCCACACCGTCACCGTTGTGGTGAGATAGCCGAAGCCGACATGATCGCCGCCCAATGCCTGCAGTGCTGCATCGGCATCGAGCGCCTTGTTGTCGGCGTCGCTGTCGACGAGAGGCACCGGTTCGTTGGTCACCACCTCGCGCAGAATAGCCGCGATCGATTTGCGCTTGGCAAACCACTGCCGGCGGAGCCGAGTCAGCGTCTTCGTGGCTTCCGCCTTGTCGAGTGGAATGAAGCGCGTCACCCAGCGATAGGCGAAATCCTGGTTATTGAGCGCATCAAGGATTCCTGGCCGGGTGACGTTCGGAAAGCCGAGAACTGTGAGCGTGCGCAGATGCTGCTCGCCCAGCATCGGCTCTAGGCCGCCGGTCAGCGGCGCGTCAACCAGGACGCCGTCGAGATACATTGGCGTTTCCGGCACGGCGACCGGATGACGGCGTGTCGAGATCGTGCCGTGCAGGTACGTCAGGGTCTCGGCATCGTCGAGCGCGCGCACCTCGGGCACGAAGCCCGAAAGAAGATCGAGAACGCGGTCAGTCTCGTCTCGGAACCGGGCAAGCTCCTGGCGCCAGTCTCTTTCCCCTCCCAAGTCATGCGAGTCGACGAGAGCACTTTCCGCGCGCGCTTGGCCATCGGGCCCAGGCATGAAGACCAAGGTCAGATGATAGATGCTCTCGAAATGCGCGACCTTGCCCTCGAAGGCCGCGCGCCGTTCCTCATCGATCAGCCATGAGGCAGCATCGGGAAGCGCCGAGCTGGGGTAGCCCAGCGCTTCGCTGCGCTCGGCCTCGAAGAATAATGCCCAGCCGGAGCCGAGCCTTTTCAGCGCATTGTTTGCCCGCGCGCATATGCCGATAAGTTCGGCCTCCGTCGCGCTTTCAAGGTCGGGGCCACGAAACCGCAATGTCCGCTGGGAGCTGCCATCCTTGTTGAGCACGATGCCGGGCGCGACGAGTGCTGCCCACGGCAGATGGTCGGCAAGCCGGTCGGCTTTGCCGCGGTATTCGGAAAGCTTCAGCATGCAAGCCAGCCCTTTTGACGAAGATGACGGACAAGCACGCTGGCAAAATCCGGATCACGCCGTGCGGCAAAGACCGCGAGCGTGTGGCCGGCGATCCAGAGGATCAGACCGGCAATCCACTGCTGCAGGCCTAGGCCGATGGCCGCGGCCACCGTGCCATTGAGGATCGCCACCGCCCGCGGCGCGCCGCCGAGCAGGATCGGCTCGGTGAGCGCCCGATGGACCAGAACCTCGAAGCCTTCGATATGCTGCTCTCCGGTGCTCATCAGACGACTGCCCCGCCGCCAAAGGAGAAGAAGGAAAGAAAGAAGCTCGAGGCCGCGAAGGCGATCGACAGGCCGAAGACGATCTGGATCAGCCGGCGGAAACCGCCCGCCGTGTCGCCGAAGGCAAGGGTCAGGCCGGTGGTGATGATGATGATCACCGCGATGATCTTGGCGACCGGCCCCTGCACCGATTCCAGAATCTGCTGCAGCGGCTGTTCCCACGGCATGCCGGAGCCGGCAGCGTGGGCCTGGGCCGTGAGAAGAAGCGCGACGGCGGCGGACGAAAGAAAGCAAATTTTCCTGCGCATGAGACGACCTTTCAAAGCTGCTGGAGTTGCGGAAGGGTGAGCGGGGTGACGGCGTAATCGCCGCTGCCGTCGAGACCCGTGACCTCGGCGATCGCGTCAACGCGGCGCGCGGGCCCTCTTCCGGCAATAAAGATGACCAAGTCGACGGCATCGGCGATCAGCCGGCGGGGAACGGTGACAACGGCTTCCTGGGCGAGCTGCTCAATACGATAGAGTGCGGAGCGTGCCGAATTGGCGTGAACCGTGGCAATGCCGCCGGGATGTCCGGTGTTCCATGCCTTCAACATATCGAGCGCTTCCGCGCCTCTGACTTCGCCGACGATGATTCGGTCGGGCCTCAGCCGTAAGGTCGAGCGTAAGAGATCGGCGAGTGTGATGGAGCCCCGCCTCGTCCTCATGGCAACGCAATCCTTGGCCGCGCATTGCAGCTCGCGGGTGTCCTCAATTAGGATCACCCGCTCATCGCATTCGGCGACTTCTGCCAGTAGAGCATTGGTAAGTGTCGTTTTGCCCGACGATGTGCCGCCGGCGACCAGGATGTTGCGCCGCTCGCGAACCGCCTTCCTCAGGGCATCAGCCTGCAGCGGGAGCATGACGCGATCGGCGACATAGTTGGCCAGCGTGTAGAGTTTTGCCGCCGGTTTGCGGATAGCGAAGCATGGCGCCAGCACGACCGGCGGTAGCAGACCCTCGAAGCGCTCGCCTGATGGCAATTCGGCACTGACAATCGGACTATCTGCATGCGCCTCGGCGCGTACATGGGAGGCGACGAGCCGGATGATGCGTTCCGCCTCGGAAGGATGCATATGCACGCCTGTATCGACCCGGCCTTCTCCCAACCGGTCTAGCCTGAGCGTGCCATCGGGATTGACCATCACCTCGATGACGGTCGAATCGGAAAGGGCCTCGGTGATCGCGGCGCCCATGGCTGTGCGCAGCATGGCTCGGCGGCGGTGGTCCGCTGCGGGATGAGAGTTCATCCTTCGCCTCCGTTGCCATTGCCGTAACCAAGCGAGCGCTTCCCGGAGGCAATCTGGCGACCGACCTGCTCGACGAATTTGTCAAAGCGCTCTTGGGCGATCGCCTGTGTCGCCCGATCCGGAATTGGCGTGTGGGCATGAAGCGTGATTGAAAAGCGGATTAAGAGCGCCAGGCTCTCCAGAGTTATTTCGGCGTCGCGCCTGACATGGTCGAGATCGCGGGAAAGACGGTCCAGCCGCTTGCCGTAGCGCTGGTCGAGCTCGTTTTCACCACGCCGTTCGATGAAGGCCTCGACCGCTTTCGCGACGATAGCCGATTTCGTGGTCGACGGGTTGCGGCTGAGGGTTTCCAGCTTCTCGCTCAATTCGGGTTCGAGCAGAAACTGGTGGCGAATGCGATGGGGCTTCATACGTCTCGTTCCGACTGGCCGGCGCTGATGCGCCGGCGGTGCGAACGAACATCGCCGAGATCCGCAAAATCGCTTATGGGCGTTATCTACGCCGAGATACGCCTCAGTTGCGGAAAGCGTTCAGAAGCCGGGGATGATGTCCTTGTCGTCGCCCCTTCCCTCGTTGAGGCCGTAGGCGCTCGCCGCGGTAGAAACCCGGTCCATGACGCGCTTGTCTGCGGGTGCCTCGGCGTCATCGTCCGACAGATTGAAGAGGTCATCCTGATCAGGCTCCCGAGAAACGACGACGTGTTCTTCAGGCAGGCCGGGATGACGCTGCTGTTGCACGCCGCTCCCTTCTTCGATTGCCGCGCCGGCGTTTTCGTCATCGGCAGCCAGACGGCGGTCAACACTGCGGACTTGTCCGCTCCAATCGTCGGGGCGCGACGCAGGACAGTCCGCGTACAGACCCTCCCGCAACACCGGCGCCGGCAGCACCCGTTCGGTGAAATTCGGATCCTGGTAATAACGCAACTTCTGGGCGCGGATCGGCGGCAACCCCGAAACAAGGATTAATTCGTCAGCTTGCGGCAACTGCATCACTTCGCCAGCCGTCAGCAGCGGGCGAGCAGTCTCCTGGCGACTGACCATGACGTGCGAAAGCCAGGGCGCCAGCCGGTGGCCGGCGTAGTTGCGCATGGACCTGAGTTCCGTCGCCGTACCGAGCGCATCCGATATGCGTTTGGCCGTGCGCTCGTCGTTGGAGGAAAAGGCAATGCGCACATGGCAATTGTCGAGAATGGCGTTGTTCTCGCCATAGGCTTTGGAGATCTGGTTCAAGGATTGCGCGATCAGATACGCGCGGATGCCGTAACCCGCCATGAAGGCGAGCGCGGTCTCGAAGAAGTCGAGGCGGCCAAGAGCCGGAAATTCGTCTAGCATCATGAGCAGTTGGTACTTGCGGCTTTTCTTCGGGTCACCTTCCAGCCGCTCCGTCAGTCGCCTGCCGATCTGATTGAGCACCAGTCGCACCAGTGGCTTGGTGCGCGAGATATCCGATGGCGGCACCACTAGATAGAGCGACATCGGTCGTTCCGCATCCATGAGGTCGGCAATGCGCCAGTCGCAGGCCGATGTTGCCGAGGCAACCGTCGGATCACGATAGAGCCCGAGAAATGACATTGCGGTCGAGAGAACGCCAGAACGCTCGTTCTCTGACTTGTTCAGCACCTCGCGAGCCGCCGAGGCCACGACGGGATGGACCCGAGGTGTGTCCGCCGTGCCGAGGTGGTTGGTGGTCATCATCCGCAGCAGTGTCGCGGCAAACGAGCGTTGCGGATCCGACAGGAAAGTGGCGACGCGCGCGAGCGTCTTTTCTTCTTCCGCGTAGAGCACGTGCAAGATGGCCCCGACCAAGAGTGAATGACTAGTCTTCTCCCAATGATTCCGCCGCTCCAGCGCGCCTTCCGGATCGACGAGAATGTCCGCGATGTTCTGAACGTCGCGGACCTCATCTGAACCCCTGCGCACTTCCAGCAGCGGGTTATAGCGCGCCGATCTCGAGTCGGTCGGATTGAACAGGAGGCAGAAAGAGAACTTCGACCGCCAGCCGGAAGTCAGCTGCCAGTTCTCGCCTTTGATGTCGTGAATGACGGCCGAGCCGGTCCAGGAAAGAAGCGTTGGAACGACCAATCCCACGCCCTTGCCCGAACGTGTCGGCGCAAAGGCCATGACATGTTCCGGCCCGTCATGTCGCAGATAGTGATCCTTCAGTTTGCCAAGGAAAACGCCGGCCGGCTCAAACAGGCCTGCCTTCTCGATTTCCCGAGCCGCGGCCCATCGTGAGGAACCGTAGGTGGTGACCACCCCCCTCTGCCGCGCGCGCCAGAGGGAGCCAGCTATTGCGGCCGCACACCCCAAGAATCCGCTGGCTCCGGCAAGCATGCCGGCCTTGTCGAAGACCTCAGGCGCATAGGCGTCGAATTGAAACCACCATTCGAACAGTTTCCACGGCTTGTAGATCGGCCGGGCCGCCGCGGCAAACCATGGCGCGCCAAGCTGCGGCTGATACTCCAGCATGTGGGCGCACCATTGCGTTGCCGCCCATACGCCAACGATGACGATGGCGAACACAACGACTATCTGGCCGACAAGGAGCTTCGTCGGTGTCACGGGCACAGCCTCCACTGTTTGGTAGTAGATGGAAGCAGCATGACGTGACGTTTCAGAATATCGAAGATACCCAATATACGCGCCCGTGCGATGCAGTGAACGTTGCAGGCTTGGCAGACTGGGGCGCCAAGAAGTGTCATCGCGAAGGGCGAAGAGCGAATGACTTGTATGGTGCCGTTTCCAGACTGTCAGCATACCGGCGGCGGCAAAAAACTAAGCAGACGTCGATGGACTAGGTTGCTGCTGACCTGGACTCCAGGATTCTCACGTAGATTCGTCTGACCGGTCGCGATGAACACCCTACGAAAAGTAGGTTTCCGGACACCCCGATCTCAGTACTGATACAGCGCTTTTACCTACTCGCGGTCGAAGGCCCGTGCCATCTCGATAAAAGCTTTAAACGCCGCTGATGGATTTCGCCGGCCTGGATAATAAAGGCATAGGGGCGAGAGCGCTGGCGTCCAGTCTTGCAGGACGTGCACAAGCCGTCCCGACGCTATGTCTTCACGCACGTCTGCTTCCCACAGGAATCCTATCCCGATCCCTTCCAAGGCAGCCGTTTTCGTCAGGCTCGCTTCGTCGAGTGTGATCGGTCCTTTGACATCGATCTGGATCGATCGGCCGTCTCTTTCGAAAGGCCAGCGAAACAGCGCACCGTTGGGAAGCCTCACTCGAATACAGGAGTGAGAAAGAAGATCGGGAGGACTGACGGGCTGTTCACGCTTCTCAAAATATGTGGCAGACGCCACCACAGCGTAGCTTTGCGCGCGTCCGAACGGAACGGCGATCATGTCACTTGGGACAAGATCCGCACTGCGTATACCCAGGTCGAACCCTGCGGCAACGATGTCGATGATGCGGCCCTCGGTGACCACGTCGACATGCACCTTTGGATACTGTCTAACGAATTTGAGAACGAGAGGTGAGAGGGCTTCACGGGCGGCCATGGCGAACGCGTTGATGCGCAGGGTTCCCGAAGGGGTTTGCTGCTGCGACATCGCGCTGTCCATCGCCCCGTAGATGTCATCCATAGCTGGCCCGACCTGATCGACAAAGCTACGGCCGGCATCGGTCAGCGAGACACTGCGGGTTGTCCGGTTGAACAAGCGGATGCCGAGCTGTCGCTCGATCTTGCCGATCGCGTTGCTGATCGCAGTTGTCGAGAGCCCGAGTTCGAGTGCCGCGGCGCGGAACGATCCCTTGCGGGCAATGGCAAGGACAGCGTCGATCTCGGTCAGACTACGGCGTGGCATTGTTTCGATTTTCGTATCAACACATCCCAATTTGTCCAGATTATCGTATCGGATGTCAATCGCTAGATTTGCCGACATGAGGTTGGGAACCAAGCGTACCAGCCTCTGAAGCCGACAATCGGCAGGAGATGGAAATGAGCATCAAGCTACCCAAGCCCATAGCGGACTACTTCGAGGCAGACAGAGAACGGAATGCAGAAGCTGTCGCCCGGTCATTCACCGAAGGCGCCATCGTCAGGGACGAAGGTCACACATATGTCGGACAGGACTCGATCCGGCGGTGGAAAGCAGGCGCGTCAACGAAGTATACATACACCGTAGAGCCGTTCATGCTCGGCTCCGAAGGTTCTCGCACCGTCGTCACAAGCCACGTCATCGGCAACTTTCCCGGTAGCCCCGTGGATCTGAGATACTTCTTCATTCACGACGGCGAACAGATCACGGAACTGGAGATCGTGCTATGATCCCGTTCCTGACCCTTGAGGGTAAACGTGCCCTGATCACCTCAGGCACGCGTGGCGCCGGGGCCGCAACCGTCGCCCTGTTTCAGGAACTCGGCGCCCAGATCGTTACCAGTGCACGCTCCAATCCCGGCAGACTCGACGAAGCCGCCTTCGTGACGGCCGACCTGACAACACCCGAAGGGTGTTCTGCTCTCGCCAATGGGGTGCGCGAGCGGATGGGCGGCGTCGACATCATTGTCCACATGCTTGGCGGGTCGTCGGCGCCGGCGGGAGGCTTCATGGCTCTCAGCGATGCCGAATGGACCAGGGAGCTGGGGCTGAACTTGCTGCCAGCAATACGGCTCGATCGCGAGCTCGTGCCTGAGATGGTGGCCCGCGGCAGCGGCGTCGTGATCCATGTCACGTCGATACAGGGCGTGCTGCCATTGCCGGAGGCCACGACGGCGTATGCAGCCGCGAAGGCCGCGCTCTCCACCTACAGCAAGAGCCTGTCGAAGGAGGTTTCGCCGAAAGGCGTTCGCGTTGCCCGGGTCTCACCCGGCTGGATCGCGTCAGGGTCCTCTGTGCACCTGGCGGAGCGGCTGGGCAAGGAACATGGCGGCGATGTCGAAGCGGGCATGCGCATCATCATGGGTTCGCTCGGCGGCATCCCACTCGGCCGGCCATCGACACCCGAGGAGGTGGGAAGCCTGATCGCGTTCCTCGCTTCCGACCGCGCGGCCGGTATCACAGGATCCGAGTTCGTTATTGACGGCGGCACGATCCCGACAGTGTAGAAAGCGCACCGCTTGCGTCAGAAGGGAAGGCGCGCGTTCTCCTTTACCTCTTTCATGACGAAAAAGGTTCGCGTCTGGCGAACTCCTGGCAGCGCGATCAGCTTGTGTCCGTGAAGCTTGTTGAAGTCTGCCATGTCGCGCACGCGGATCTTCAGAAGGTAGTCGAAGTCGCCAGCCACGAGATTGCAGTCCAGGACTTCCTTCATTTTATGGACTGCGTCTTCGAATGCGCCAAAGCTCTCCGGCGTCGAGCGATCCAGCACGACGCCGACCATCACCAGTGTGCCAAGCCCGACGGACAAGGGCGCTATCTCGGCACGCACTCCGGTGATGTTTCCTTCATCGAACAGGCGCTGCGTACGACGATGACATGTTGCAGCACTGACGTTCACACGGTTCGCCAACTCCGCATTGGTGAGTCTGCCATCGCCTTGTAGGGCGCGAAGCAGCCTGATGTCGGTGCGGTCGAGAATGGGCGTGGAAGATTCTTCCATAATTCCTCGAAATTTGATTTGCACATCTCTGATCAGCCTTGATTATCCCGATTGCTGAAGAATTTTCAATCAAATTAGAGAGCACATTTCACTGCGTTTCACATACATTTTTTCCAATGAAAGTGACAATTGAGGGCATAGGAATGTCGCTACTCGAAAAGTTCGAACGCTATCCGCTAACGTTTGGGCCCACCCCGATCGAGCATCTTCCGCGGCTGAGCGCAGCGCTTGGAAACAAGGTGCAGATCTACGCCAAGCGCGAAGACTGCAATTCCGGTCTGGCGATGGGCGGCAACAAGCTGAGAAAGCTCGAGTACATTATTCCGGACGCGATCGCTTCCGGCGCGGACACTCTGGTTTCGATCGGCGGCGTTCAGTCGAACCACACCCGCATGGTGGCAGCAACCGCCGCGAAAATCGGCATGAAATGTGTCGTGATCCAGGAGAGGTGGGTGCCGCACCATGATGCGGTCTATGACCGGGTAGGCAACATCCTGATGACGCGACTGATGGGCGCTGACAGTCGGCTAGTGCACGACGGCTTCGACATCGGCATTCGCAAAAGCTGGGAAGACGCGATCCGGTCGGTGAAAGACGCCGGCGGAAAGCCCTATCCCATTCCGGCCGGTGCTTCAGTCCATAAATACGGCGGGCTCGGCTATGTCGGCTTTGCAGAAGAGGTTGCTCGACAGGAAGAGCAATTGGGTTTCGCGTTTGACTACATCATTGTCTGTGTTGTCACCGGCTCTACCCAAGCAGGCATGATTGTTGGTTTTGCGGCACAGGATCGTGCTGACAAGGTTATCGGAATTGATGCCTCCGGCACGCTCGAACAGACCCGCTCGCAGGTCCGCCGCATCGTCGACGACACCGCTAGCCTCGTCGGACTCGGGCGCTCCGTTCGCGACGAAGAGATCGTGATCAAACCAGACTACGCTTATCCAGCCTACGGCATTCCGTCCGAAGCAACCAACGACGCGATCCGCCTTGCAGCCCGGACCGAGGCGATGATCACAGACCCGGTCTACGAGGGGAAGTCGATGCAAGGTCTGGTCGATCTGACCCGGAAAGGGTTTTTCGCCGAAGGCTCGAAGGTGCTCTACGCACACCTCGGCGGCGCCCCCGCCATCAATGGATACAGTTCCTACTACAAGGACGACGGCGCCAATCCCGTGAACACGCCGCTGAAAGACCAGTCATCCGCAACAGAACGAGATCAGGGTCCGAACATCACTGATTACCCGCCTATGTTCCCGTAGGCCTTCCAACTCGCCATAAATCCTGTCGATCTGCGCCCGGCAACGCCGGCGTGAACCCTTCTGCGTGCGTTTGGTGAGGGCGTACGCGACCGGCGGAGGTGAAGTCCTTAGAACCGGACCAAACAATCGCTCATCTCCCAAAACTGAAAAGGAACTTGCAATGAAAACCGCAACGAAAAGCCTCTTGGCGGTAACCGCACTGACGGCAGGCCTCGCGTCAACCGTCACGTCCCAGGCAGCCGACCGCATCCCCGACACGCAGACTGTTAAAAACGTCGTG
This sequence comes from Mesorhizobium sp. M0491, assembly GCF_040321265.1. Lineage (NCBI taxonomy): Bacteria > Pseudomonadati > Pseudomonadota > Alphaproteobacteria > Hyphomicrobiales > Phyllobacteriaceae > Mesorhizobium > Mesorhizobium sp. M0491. The sequence goes on along the minus strand of NZ_JAMYRE010000020.1, from coordinate 58,963 downwards.
CTGGTGCACGGGGCGTTTGTCGACGGTTCCGGCTGGCGCGGCGTTTATGACGAACTCACACAGCGTGGCTATCGCGTCACGATCGTTCAGAACCCGTTGACCTCGCTTGAGGACGATGTGGCAGCAACCAAGCGTGCTCTCGACCGGCAGGACGGTCCAACGGTTCTCGTCGCCCATTCCTGGGGCGGGACCGTCATCACCGAAGCAGGTATGGACCCGAAAGTCACCAGTCTCGTTTACGTCTCGGCGCTGTCGCCTGAGGCCGGTCAAACAACTGCCCAGCAGTATGAAGGGTTTGCTCCGGCCACCGAATTCGTACTCGAGACGACCGATGACGGTTTCGGCTACGTGAAATCTGAAAACTTCAAATCCGGCTTTGCCCATGACGTTAGCGAAAGGGACGTGGCCTTCATGAGGGACTCGCAGGTCCCGATCAACATGTCGGCTTTTGGCACCAAGCTCAAAAATGCGGCATGGCGGTCGAAGCCATGCTGGGCTGTTATCGCCACCGAGGACAAGGCATTCGACCAGGCTATGCTCCTGCACATGGCAGAGCGAATCCGCGCAAAAATCACCAAAGTCTCCGCAAGCCACGCGCTCTTCATGACTCAGCCGAAGGTCGTGGCCGAGACGATCGACCAAGCAGCGCAATCGGCCTCCCAGTGGTCGCAAGTGAGCTGGATGTCGTTAAAGACATTCGGACTATTGCGACGAACCGGGAATTTCAAACCAGGTGTTACGACTACAACGGTCGGAGGGAATCCACTTTCTCCGGCCGTTCCGCGGCTTTGAAATCCCAACAATAAATCACACGGGTCATCAAAAAAGCCATTACGTATTTCTAGGAACCCGCTGAACAAACGTCTGCTTTTAGGCTTCCGTGACCGCACCCTGAACGTCCGAAATCGGGCGCAAGCAGTGGTTGGCGAAGTAAAAAGATCGAGAACTGTTCCTGTCGCGATAACGCCACCGCCAGTGCCGGCCGATTGCCCCGATTGGAACAACGGGCCCTGTATTCGGCCGTACGCTGCTCGGACTTGAATTACTCGTCCGGCTTCTGCAGAACGGGCGACGAGGCATTGATGGTTTCTTGAAATTCCCGGAGACGCGAAACGACTTTGTCGAACGACAGTGGCTTTTCATCGAACATCATCGGCGGCATGCCACGGTGGTCGGAGCGCAGGTCCGCAGTCGCATTTCGGAAGGCACAAGCTGAAGCGTCCCGGGCCACCCCCGTATCGTAGCTCGCCCAGCTAGAGCGGAAAAAGACCGCCTTGTGCTTGGCTACCTGTTCGAGCAGCTCAAAGTCCAAGGCCGCACCCTTCCCATCTTCGGTGTCGAGCAGCATCGCTATGTTGTGGTGATGCCGCGAGAGATATTGCGGCGTCGGCGTTTCCTCGGGCCTGTGCGCCTCGGCATGGAGGGCGGTTATCTTTCCCATAAAGTCCGCCGAACCGACTGTGGAATCCGGATTCTCGAAGAAATCTGGAAAATCTTCCGCCGCATAGGAACGGGTCGTCTCTGTCGGTAGGCCATGGGTCGCCACGGGCGCCGAACTCGAGCTGAACCCTCGGAGTGGTGTTGGCCATGCCTTCGTACTCTACCGCGGCCGGCGCGGTCGGATAATGAAAGTTGATCGTCTGTAGATCGCCTGCGTCGATCTTAAGGGACCATTCGCCCTTCGTCGGCTCGCCGAGATGTCCGCCGATTGCTGCGCGCAGCGCCGGCAGCAGCTTCTCTGCGACGTGCATTTCGACATCGCCGACGAGCTCCTCGACAAGCCTGCCGGCCTGTTCTGCTGATCCCGTCCCGCTCGGGATCACGATCGCCGATATAGCCGAGCTCGGCGCGGTCGAACCACAGATCTATGTCCTCTGAGAATCTGCGATCGCGCCGTAAGCTTTGGATAAGGACGTTCCGCTTTTGAAGAGCAAGGTGGGCGTCCTCCTTTGGCACCTCGAAGAGTCGTCTCAAAGTCCCGCAGACCCAGAAGTCCTTCTCTAAGATAGTATTGCCAACGCCGCGGGTCGCGCCCGTTTCGCCGAACAGCGCGGAGCGTTCGTGTGCCGGCAAGAGGGCAACCTTATTCAACCAGGGCACCCACTGCGTTGTTGGCGATGGCGACGAGCGTGGCCGCATCCATGCGGGTGCCCGAATGGCGCCAGCGACAAGTGCTTTCTTGTCGCTCACCGATGGCTGGCGCGCGGCCACCTGCGCGACGTCATGCGCACGCATTGGACCCAGGTGGCGCAGAGCCTGCACGACGGTGCCAGCGGCGCTGCCCGGGGCGATCAGATGCTTCGGGGAGGCGTGACGCAGATCCACAACCCCCTTGCCGAGCACAACGCGGCGGGAAGGGCCATCGGTAAGGCAAGTGCTCCTGGCCGGAACTTGGGTGCAGAGGCCAAGCACGTGCGCAGCGCGAGCGCCCGCGATCTGCACCCGCGAGCCGATCTCGCGAGCGAGCGCCTAGGCGACGTCGCGAGAGCGGGCCCAACCCCAGGCGCGTTATTCCAAAGGAGCAGGGACAACTTGCGGGGGTATTGCCGACTTCCACGTTGGATACTGGCGGCATGGGTCCATTTGCATGTTGCCAACTGAATCACCAAGTGCCCGAGTTGCACGCGGCCAGTGGAATGAGCAAGCTGCGCCGTGTTCATGAATAGGTGGGGGCCGGTATTTTGCCGATGCTCTAATCGATTATAGTTGTGAAGAGCAGTTTCGGCCGTTTACTTGCCCCACAAGTCCCCATAAAAGGAGACAGCATCGATTCGATGTTATCCCTTGTCTTTCGCGTACTCGCGGTCCGTGGCGCCGAGTGGACGATTGAGGACCGCCAGCCCGCTCACCAGCAGGTCTGCACTGGCGGCTTGGGCCCGTTGGTAAGCCACAGGAGTAGGACAATGTCGAAGGATTCGGGCAAGGGCGAAAATCACGGCGGCGGCCCCGGGAAGATCGAGATGACGGTGGTGGTGAACGGCCAGCCCACACAGGTCGAAGCCAATCCCAACCAGCCGCTTCACGTCGTCCGCACCAAAGCGCTTGAAAATACGCAGAACGTCGCCCAACCGGCCGAGAATTGGGAATTCAAGGACGAGGCCGGCACCTTGCTCGACGTCGACAAAAAAGTTGACGATTTCGGTTTCGCGACCACTGTGACCCTGTTCCTCAGCCTGAAGGCGGGCGTCGCAGGTGCCTGAACTCCAAACTGTTGACCCGGAGGTGTCCCGAGCGAAGTTCGATCGTCAGATCGGCTGGTTCCAAACACAAGCAGGTATTTACCGGGCTCAGGGTTGTTTCCTGATCGAGGCGAGCTTCCCGACGGCCTTCTTCATCTTCGTACCGCCGAAGATAAAGCCACAGATCATCGGTGCAGCTGTCGAGATCGACTTCTCCAATTACGACCTCCGACCTCCGTCGGTGGTCTTCGTAGACCCCTTTATACGCCGGCCGATTGCCCGGAAAGATTTGCTGCTCAGGATGCTGAGACGACCGCATCTACCCGGAACCCCACCGGATATGATTTTGGTCCTCATGCAGCAGAACGCTCTGTCGCTGTCGGACTTCATCCAGGCCAACAGTGCGGAACACACGCCATTCCTGTGCATGTCAGGCGTCCGGGAATACCACGACAATCCAGCCCATTCAGGTGATTCATGGCTTCTCCACCGGGGTTCTGGCGAAGGCTGTTTGGCCTTCATCCTGGACAAGATCATCACGTACGGGACCGGTCCCGTGGAGCAGCTTCAGTATCAGTTCCAAATCTCAGTGGGAGCCATGATAGCACCCCTACCCGCCATTCCAGAATGACCGAGCTCAAGGATGTCGGGACAGTCGCTCTTCCCCGAGACTGTCTTTCAAGTGTCCAGGCGCACCTGCGCTCAGTTGGGCGACAGGGCCATGAGGGGATGGCGCTCTGGGTCGGCGTTCAGCAAGACCAACACTTTGGCGTAACAGAGACCGTTATCCCGGCACAGCGTCACATTCGGACGGGCGACGGCGTTTGCGTGATAGTTCCGGCCGAAGAACTACACCGGCTCAATGTCTGGCTCTACAAGAGCAGCCTTAAACTCTTCGCCCAGATCCATAGCCATCCGGGCCGAGCCTACCATTCGACGACCGACGACGCCTACGCGGTCGCTACCACGGTTGGGTGTCTGTCGCTGGTGGTGCCCAATTTCGCCCGCGAGCCTTTCGATCTTGCTCGGGTCGCCGCCTATCGACTTGACGCGAAGGCGAACTGGAATGAGGTCCCATCCGCGGCACTCAGGCGGATGATCGCGATAACGGGTTGAACGATGGCACTCGCTAACTTCATCGACCGCGCCGCCACGGCAGCTTCTCAGGTGCTGGCCGACTTTCATCTATGCGACTTCAAAGCAGCCCTCGAAAAGCAGGTCGTGGCTGTGGCCTTCGACAGCCAAGCCGCTTCGTGTACCGAGGGCCAGGCGACGCTTGACCTTACGGTCAGGTTGCTTGCCAGACTGTATCCGGTTCTGGCCATACTCCCGCTGGATATGGCCGCGAGCTCTCAAGCCCAAGCGCTCGAGCGCTTGGCAAAGTCGATCAATCCAAAAATCAGCATCCGGCGTTCCGGCAAGTATGCGACGGTCTGTGTAGCTGCAGGCGCGGTGCACCCATCACTTCGGTGCCCAACCTTTTTCATGGGATCGCAGGGTTGGGCGGCAAAGCTGTCGTGTACGGACCCGGTGGGCTCTGGCTCGAGCTTGCTGCCCTATGGAGCTGGCGCCGCAAGCTGCTTCGCCGCGGCCAACGTCTTTCGAACCATCTTTGCTTCCCAGCTGACCGGCGCCGAGCTGGACGAGAACATCGACCTCTCTTTATGCACGTACAACAAGAGCAACGCCGGCGATTCCAGCCCCTTAAATTTCCCTGTCGACCTTGGCGAAACGCACCTCGTTGGGCTCGGCGCGATAGGCCATGGCTCGCTCTGGGCGCTGGCGAGGCAATCCGGTCTGTCGGGGCGCCTGCATGTAGTTGATCACGAAGCTATCGAACTCTCAAACCTGCAGCGCTACGTGTTGGCAGGTCAGGCGGAGGTCGGCCTCTCTAAGGCGGCCCTAGCAACCCACGCCCTTCGGTCCACCGCCCTTGAGGTCGAGGCGCACCCTATGAAGTGGGCAGAATATGTTGCGCGCCGGGGCGACTGGGTATTCGACCGAGTGGGTGTGGCGCTTGACACCGCCGCCGACCGTCTAGCTGTCCAAGGTGCTCTGCCCCGATGGATCGCGAACGCCTGGACTCAGGAGCAAGATCTAGGCATCTCGCGGCATGGTTTCGATGACGGCCAGGCTTGCCTTTGCTGCATGTACATGCCGACCGGGAAATCCAAGGACGAACACCAACTGGTCGCGGAGGAACTCGGAATGCCGGAAGCACACGAGGAGGTAAAAGCGCTCCTTCAGACCAATACCGGAGTCCCCAATGAGTTCGTAGCTCGGGTGGCTACGGCGATGGCTGTGCCGTTTGAGCCGCTCGCCGCGTTTGTTGGCCAGCCCCTCCGTTCCTTTTATCAGCAGGTTATCTGCGGCGGCCTAGTGTTCCAGCTTAGCGATGGAAGTCGTCTCGTTCGAACTGTGGTTCCGATGGCCTTTCAATCAGCGCTTGCCGGGATCATGCTTGCCACAGACCTGGTCAAGCATAGTGCGGGTTTTCCGATGAGTCCGACGACCAGCACTCGCGTGAATCTACTGCGCGCCCTTGGTTCTCACCTCCATGATCCGAAAGCCAAAGATTCCAGCGGCCGCTGCATCTGCAGCGATGAGGATTTCGTTGCCGCCTACAGGCTGAAATACGGCTGTGCCGCTGAACAGCTGAGCAACGGGTCCGCCTAAAAAGATCTGAAGTCTTCGTTACCGCGGACGGCGCGCTGTCAAGCGCTCGCCGATGTTTTTGACCACGATCGATTGCCTGATGAGAGTGCGGGGCGGATACTATGACACGCTCGGCCCGCTGCTTTGTCAATGTTAGGCCCAGAACCCACGACAGAGATCCTTGAGCGACGGCTCGCCGTTTAACGTTTTTTGTACTGTTATCTACGTTCGACCATATTCGTCGTCGAAGCGAACGATATCATCCTCGGCGAGATAATCGCCGCTCTGCACTTCAATGATAACCAGGTCAATTCTGCCTGGGTTCTCGAGCCGATGCTTATGGCCGCAGGGGATGTAAGTAGATTCGTTTGTCCCCAGGAACAACTCCTGCTCGCCATTGACGATTTTGGCGGAGCCGCTGACCACGACCCAGTGCTCCGAACGATGATAGTGCATCTGCAGGCTCAACTGGCGACCGGGCTTCACCTCGATGCGTTTGATCTTGAAGCGCTCGCCTTCCTCCAGAACCGTATAGGTACCCCAGGGCCGGTGTACCGTGCTATGGACCAGATGAGCTTCATGTCCCGAAGCCTTGAGGCCCTCGAAGAGCTTCTTAACGTCCTGAACGCGGTCGCGGGATGTGACAAGCAAAGCGTCCGGGGAATCCACGATCACCAGATCGCTTACGCCCACCGTGCCGATGACGCGCTTGTCGGAGCTCACATAGGTGCCGGTCGTGTCGACCATGTGCACATCGCCGCGTATCCTGTTCCCGCTTTCGTCGGGGGCGATCAAATCGGCCATTGCGTTCCAAGATCCGATGTCGTTCCAATCCATGTCGCAGGGAATCACGGCAAGTCTGTTAGTCTTCTCCATGACAGCGTGGTCGAGCGAGATTCGCGGCGCGGAACCGAAATGCTCAGGCGCGAGTTCGATTTTGGCATAGCCTTGGCATTGACTGGCGCGGCCGTTCTCATAGCTGTCGGCGACGGCCTGGAGCACCTCGGGACAATGCAAAACCATCTCGTCGAGCATGGTTTGCGCACTGAAGCAGAAGATGCCGGCGTTCCAGAAGAAGCGTTGAGACGCGACATAGGCTTTGGCTGTCTCCAGATCCGGTTTTTCAACGAAACGGACGACGTTCTCACCATCTGCTTCGATGTAGCCGAATGCCGTGTCCGGTCTGGTTGGGGTGACGCCCAATGTGGCGATCCGCCCGAGCTTCGCATGTTCCATGGCCAGGCCCATGACGTCTAGAAACGCAGGCAGGTTGCTAATCAGGTGATCGGCCGGGAAGACGCACAGGATCGCGTCAGGGCCTTGCGTTGCCCTCGCATGGATCGCGGCTGCAGCCACGGCGGCGGCCGTATCCCGAGCTTCGGGCTCGAGCAGAAAGGTGCGTGGCAGGACCACGGAATCCAGTTCGTCAAATTCGTCCTTGGTCAGGAAGAGGTGGTCCCCGGATGTCACAGCGACGAGTTCCACGACACCTTCTATCGAAGCGGCGCGCAGCACAGTCTGCTGAATGAGAGAATATCCATCCGCCACTTTGAGGAAAGGTTTGGGGTGCGATTGCCTTGAGGCGGGCCATAGCCGCGATCCGGCTCCGCCGCTGATGATCACGGGAATGACTTTCATAACCAACCTCAATTTCGTCTCTGGAGTGATCGCCCGCGTTCTTTCGAGCGTCAGCGTCACGATCGCCGTCGCTCTGGCTTGTCTGCGGCCCCCGCGTAACAGCGAAGTTCTGGCGCGTTGCAGGCGGCGTCAGATGACGACGCTATCGGTAATGTACGACGCCTCCACTGGCGTCGGTGAGAAATGCGCATTCAACTATGCCTTTGGTTGCGTCTGCCGAATTGCGCAGGTGGCGGGTCTTAACTGAGATCAGAGACTTGGCTGCCTTCTATCAAAGTCAAACGACTTGGCTCTTTCAGATCGAATTCAATTACCCGTGGTGCGAAAAGGCGTGCATATCGTGTAAAGGCGCTCGTCGGGGGAAACCGAATTACGGTATCGCAGCGCCCGAGAAGATACATCTCAACGAGGGCGGAAATTCCGCCGTCAATCCCGAGTGCTGCAGTGTGTAAGGGGCCACCTTGATTGGATCCGAAGTGCTTCGGGACAGTGAGCAGATCGGGAAACCTGGCCGACAGAAGATCCAGTATCCGCGCGCTGTCCGTGCATAAGAACAGCCGCACAGGCCTGGGGTGCGGTAACGCCTTAGCCTTGTCAATTGCAGCGCACACTTGCCGAACGGCGAGCTCCGGATCGGCCCAGTAGGGCGCATGCTCCATGATGTCTTCACCGTTACCGTGCCGAACATGAATCCCGATGATGCTGTGCCCCTCAAAACATTCCTGATAAATGGCATCTATGCGCGCTTGAATTTCTGGCCGAGGCTTGACACTCTGGAACACCTGCCGCTCTGCATCCTCATCGCACCGCCACATCAGACAAGCGTCACACACTACTGTGTTCGCTTCGACATCGTGTTCGGCCTGAAAGAGCTCGCCCAACTCATCGCGCTCTTGGAAAATCTGCTCATCTGGCCGGTAAAGGCACTCGATCGCCGGCCTGTTCCACCACTCCGGGAAGAATGGACCAGGGAAGGAAAGGTCGTTGATCCGGTCGTCGGAAATAGCCGGCACGCCAGCGATGTCATTGATCGGCTGGAAGAACACCGGAAACGCATTTGTGAAGGGTTGGTCGAGGTAGCAGGCCCCCCGCCAGTCGATGACTAGAGTTCGTCCCGACCGCTGCGCGTAGCGCCAAGCGGCCGCCAATGACCACAGACAATCACCGAACCCCGTACGCCTCCGAGAGACGACGAACCGGCGCTTTTCCAATCCACTAACATGCATTTTCGGAAATCTCGTTCAGAGAGGAGGTTGCCCGGTTTGGTATCCTTAGTCGACACGTAGACCCTGACGCCGGGCGCTTGGCAGAGGCCGGGCCATAGGGCAGAAGAGCTCACTCAGCACTGCCCACTAATCCCGTGACGCTCGCACAGCTTGAAGCCGATGCCCTCGCTTCCGGTTCAGCCTTCTTTACTGGGCCTCCGCGGCATATGTAAAATCTATTGAGTGGATGCCGGCCATCCATGTGTTGGATGCCATGATGAAGGGCTCGGCTGACGCGGGCCCGGCCAATAGAGCCGAAACAGCCGGGAAACGCTGCGACACTGCCTGCCGAAGCAAATCATTCCGTCGACGCCGTACGCCAAGGTGCAAGGCTGCATACAGCAACCGGTACCGGGCGAGATGAGGTCGACGGCTCGACGCGCCTGGAGCCAGCTGATCGACAGAATCTGCAGTCGGCTCCCAAAGTTCTGCACGACCTGTGCCGGATGCTGTGGTGAGGGCTCGGGGCCACGAACTTTGTCCTCGCCCCGAACGGAAGCTCGCGCCTCCGACTCCGGGCCGGCGATGCGCTCTCGCTGCTCGGTCAGACCATCCATTCTGTGGATGCACTTTATCCAAACAATCGATTTCACTGATCCAAACAATTCCCATTAGAAGACGCTGAAGCAAGAAAGAAAGGCGTCCTCACTCGCTGATAGATGAGCAAATCAGCTGCAAGGTGCTTGGAGTACAGTCGCTCACGGCGTGAGCTGAGCGGCACTCTGACCGCATGTACGAATCCGTCAGGTTAGCGGCGCAACTCTATTTTGCTGTGACTCCAAGCAAGAGCAGGTGTGCTCGGCTGGCGGACTGTCAATGACGAGCCGCGCGCCGCATCTGTCGAAGTGCTCCATAGAGCACGGGGCGGGCCGCACATTGTGTCGGCGTGGCGAGCCGAAGCCGAAACTTTAAAACTTTAATAGAGCAGGAATAGAATGGGTGATAGCAGGAAAGTTGCTCTTATTACGGGCATAACTGGACAGGATGGTGCCTATCTTGCCCGTCTTCTTCTCAAAAAAGGCTACGTCGTTCATGGGATTAAGCGACGTTCCTCTTCCTTCAACACGGGTCGTATCGAAGACCTCTACCAAGACCCGCACGAATCCGATCCGCGCCTAGTCTTGCATTACGGTGATCTCACTGATTCGACTAACCTCATCCGCGTGGTTCAGGAATCTCAGCCAGATGAAATTTACAACTTGGCTGCTCAGAGCCATGTCCAGGTGTCGTTCGAAACACCTGAGTACACAGCGAACGCGGACGGTATCGGTACATTGCGACTTCTTGAGGCGATTCGCCTCCTCGGTCTGACGGACAAGACCCGCTTCTATCAAGCCTCGACTTCAGAGCTATACGGCCTCGTGCAGTCCGTACCGCAGAACGAAACGACGCCCTTTTATCCGCGCAGCCCTTACGCCGCCGCCAAGCTCTACGCCTACTGGATGGTCGTCAATTATCGCGAGGGCTATGGTATGCACGCTTCCAACGGCATTCTTTTTAATCACGAAAGCCCCCTTCGTGGCGAAACTTTTGTGACGCGCAAGATCACACGCGCTGCCGCTGCTATCTACCTGGGCAAGCAGGACAAGCTTTATCTCGGCAATCTCGATGCTCAACGCGATTGGGGCCATGCGCGTGAGTACGTGCGAGGTATGTGGATGATGATGCAGCAGGATCAACCGGATGATTACGTGCTGGCTACGGGTAAAACGACCCCTGTCCGCCAATTCGTCGAGTGGGTCTTCGAAGATGTCGGCGTCGAGATCGAATGGCGTGGCCAGGGAGTCGACGAAAAGGGCTATGATGTAGAGACCGGCAGATGCCTAGTCCAAGTAGACCCACGCTACTTCCGCCCCACGGAAGTCGATCTTCTCCTGGGTGACGCTACCAAGGCGAAGGAGAAGCTCGGTTGGGTGCATGAGACATCCGTGCGCGAGCTTGCCGCGGAAATGGTCCGGGAAGACCTAAAGGTCATGCAGACATCGGTAATAATGAAGGAAGCGTAATGTATGATCTGAAGGGAAAAACCGTGTGGGTCGCGGGCCACAAAGGTATGGTAGGCAGCGCTGTTGTACGCCGCCTCGCGTCTGAACACTGCAAAGTTGTGGCCGCCCCTCGGGAAGAGCTAGATCTCAAGCGACAGACTGAGGTCGAGAACTTCGTGGCAGTGACGAAACCGGACGCTATTGTCATGGCGGCGGCAAAGGTAGGCGGTATTCTCGCGAACTCTACCTATCCGGTCGACTTTCTTTACGACAATCTGGTGATCGAGTCCAATATCTTCGCGGCAGCCCACGATAACAATGTCGACCGCGTCCTCTTCCTCGGCTCGTCTTGCATCTATCCGAAGATGGCACCCCAGCCGATTCCTGAGAACGCGCTCTTGACCGGGCCACTAGAGCGAACCAACGAATGGTACGCCGTCGCCAAGATCACCGGCATCAAACTGGCTCAAGCCTATCGTCAGCAATATGGCCGCGACTACATCTCGGCTATGCCGACGAATCTCTACGGGCCAGGTGACAATTATGACTTGCAGTCAGGCCACGTCATTCCAGCGCTGATCCGGAAAGCGCATGAAGCTAAGCTCATAAGTGATAAGCAAATCACCATCTGGGGCACGGGCACACCACGCCGGGAATTCATGCACGTGGACGACTGCGCCGACGCATTAGTCTTCCTTCTGAAGAACTACTCTGGCCATGACCACGTCAATCTCGGCTACGGACAGGACATCACGATCCTAGAGCTGACCAGAATGATCTGCGGTGTAGTCGGATTTACTGGGGAGATCGTGCATGATAACTCTAAACCCGACGGCACACCGCGAAAGCTGATGAGCGTCGACAAGCTGCGCACTTTGGGATGGGCGGCAAAGATCAGTCTCATGGAAGGCATCGAGAGTGCCTATCATGCATTTCTGAACGGCAGCTACACCGAACGGCGATAGACAATGAGGATTTGCTGCATCTCAGGCCTGTGGCGCTTTTGCGACCCAGAGCATGAATTGGGACGGAGACAACTCGATTGGCGAGCATTCATGTGAGGCAGCGGCGAGGAGGCCCTGCCGGACCTCAGCGCCATCCGCCCGAATCGTCGCCGTGAATGTCACGGTGCGCTGCCCTTGCTGACGCCGACCGCATCAATCCTCACAAAAGCGTAGCCGTCGAGAACCGAACCCGTCAATGGTAACGAGATGTACTTCTGTTTTTATCGCAGGCATTTGTCGGTAGGCATTCCGAACAGGCCAAGGTTTGAGTAAAAACACGGTCAGCAACGTCGGACTAGGTATGAATTTCGGAACAAGTGGATTACGGGGCCTAGCGACAGAATTGGCAGGAGCCGCCTCTGCCCTATATGCAACGGCATTCGCGACATTCCTGTTGGAATCCGGCCTGGCCAGAATTGGCGACGAGATACTCATAGGGCGCGACTTTCGCGCCTCGAGTCCGGCCATCGCCGCCGTCTGTGCGGCGGCGCTGTCCGCGCTCGGCTTCATCGTGGTCGATTGCGGCGCAGTCCCCACCCCTGCCCTGGCACTGTATGCTCAGGCGCGTAAGAGTGGTTGTTTGATGATCACAGGCTCGCACATTCCGGCCGACCGTAATGGAATAAAATTCTATCGACCCGACGGTGAGATCGACAAAGGTGATGAGCGGGAGATAACGCGCATCGCCTTGCAGTTGGAGAAGCGCGGATACGTCCTTGAAGGTGCTGTTGCACGTCGGCAGCACCGGGAGGCCGAATGCAAGGCCTTGTTCATGGCGCGCAATCGAAAGCTTATGGAGATTAATGCTCTAAAGGGCTTAACGGTGGGCGTATATCAGCACAGCACAGTCGCGCGCGATCTCTTGGTTGACATTCTCTCATATCACTGTGCGACGGTCGTAACCCTGGGACGTTCGGAAGTTTTCATTCCTGTCGACACTGAAGCGGTCTCTGACGAGACTGCTCAACAGTTCAAGCTCTGGGCCAAAGAGCATCGGCTTGATGCGGTCGTCTCGGCAGATGGCGATGGTGACCGCCCACTGGTAGCTGACGACCACGGAGACCCCCTTCGCGGTGATTTGTTAGGCCTGATTACGGCGAACTTCCTGCAAGCGAAGGCAGTCGTCACGCCGGTCACATCAAACTCTGGTATCGAGACCGCAGGTTCTTTTAAAGTCGTGCGTACCAAGGTTGGATCGCCATTTGTTATTGCTGCCATGCTCGATTTGGTTGCGTCGGGTCACGAGCGCGTGGTTGGTTTCGAAGCAAACGGTGGTTTGTTGACCGGCACGGACTTTGACCCGAACGGAACTAAACTGCCAGCGCTACCTACACGCGACAGTTTTCTCCCCATCCTGGCGGCACTTTCCCTTGTTAATACAAGTGGGCAGCCACTGTCGGAGATTGGCAGTTCCTTTCAATTGCCGGCGGCGGCGGCGGATCGCTTGGAAAATTTTTCCGTCGAAAGCAGCACTCGCCTCATGACATACCTTCGTACAGCGGAAACTAACATCGCCGCCTTCGTCGGGTCGATTGGAGTGGTAAGCAAGGTTAGCGATGTTGACGGACTTCGTATCACTCTCGCGGATAAGCGTGTCTTGCATTTGCGACCATCCGGAAATGCCCCGGAAATGCGGTGCTACGTCGAAGCCGAAAATCGGGAGGACGCGGAGCTTTTGCTCCAGACTGGATTGAATCGAATTCGTAATTGGACGCAAGGCTAAATAAAAGCCGCCTCCCTGCGTATTCCAGGTGACCCTCGGGGTCGCACAAGCTACTCAAGCGCGATCAGAACGTCCACAGTGTCCCGGCCCCTGTCCGCTTTGAAGCGAACCGGAACGCCCGTGGAAACAGCCGATCCGTACCAGCCACGGAGCATCCGGTAGCTCATGGTCAAGGCAGCGCCTTCCGGTAGCGAACAGCCGGTCCCGCACTGACCGCCTGCGCCGCATGTACGATGGCGTTGGTGTCCAGGCCGTGGTGACGGTATAAGTCCGCAATAGTCCCCGTCTGGCCGAACTGCTCGACCCCGAGCGCCTTCACGCGATGCCCGTTAACCCCACCGAGCCACGCGAGCGTCGCCGGGTGGCCGTCGATCACGGTGACGATGCCGCAGTCACGCGATAGCGGCGCGAGCAGCCGCTCGATATGACTCAGGGCGCCGATCGCGCCACGCTGCCGGGCACGTTCCGCCGCCTGCCAGCCCGCATTAAGCCGGTCCGCGGAGGTGATCGCGAGCAGCCCGACATCGCGCCGGTCCTCCGCCAGAAGACCCGTCGCGGCAATCGCCTCCGGCGCGACGACGCCTTGATAAGCAATGACGACACTCGCGTTGGGCCCAGGCGGACGCAGCCAATAGGCGCCATTGACGATGTCCCGCGCGAGCGCCGGGTTCATGTCGCGCGGCGTCTGCTCGAGCGGCCGGGTTGACAGGCGAAGATAGACCGATCCTCCGGTCTGATCACGCAGCCACGTCGTCTCATCCGGATCCCCCTCGCCATTACGTTGCATGTAATCGAAGGCAAAGCGCATGATCACGGACAGTTCGTCGACGAAGGCCGGTTCGAAGGCGCAAAGCCCATCCTGCGCCATGCCGATCAATGGGGTGCCGATCGACTGGTGTGCTCCGCCCTCGGGCGCTAGCGTCACGCCCGAGGGCGTTGCGACCAGCATGAAGCGCGCATCCTGATAGCAGGCGTAGTTTAGCTGGTCGGCCGATCGGTAGATGAAGGGATCATAGACTGTCCCGATCGGCAGCAGGCGCACGCCATTGATCGAGTGCGAGAGACCGAGCGCCCCGAGCATGATCATCAGGTTCGACTCGGCGATCCCGAGCTCGAGGTGCTGCCCCTTCGGCCCAAATTCCCAGGTAAAGGTCGACGGAATGCGTTCGGCCTTGAAGGTGTCCGCCATGGTCTCCCGGGCGAAAAGGCCGCGCCGGTTGACCCAGCCACCGAGATTGGTCGAGACCGTCACATCGGGCGAGGTGGTGACAATGCGGTCGGCAAGCAGACTGCGCTCGCGTGCGATGTCGTTCAGGATCTGGCCGAACCCCATCTGGGTCGAGAGCGGCTTGCCGGGCTGCCCCGGTGACGGAAGGGTTTCAGGCACCGGCACCGACGGCGCAGACAGCCTCCTATGCCCCTCACTGAAGAACGGCGCCTTTGCGAAGAAGGCGTCAAGTTCCGCTTCCGGCAAGGTGGCGGCCGCCCATTTGTCCCACTCCTCACCCCGCTTTACGCCCATTTGCAGGCGGTAGTCTTCCATCTGCGTGGGCGTCATCTGCCCCGCGTGGTTGTCCTTGTGTCCGGCAAGCGGCAGACCGTAGCCCTTGATGGTGTAACAGATGAAGCAGACGGGACGGTCATGCCTGGACGCCGCCTCGAAGGCTTCGAGGAGGCTCGGCATGTCATGCCCGCCAAGGTTCGTCATCAACGCCTGCAACTCGTCGTCGGAGCGGCGTTCGATCAGAGTGGTGACCGGCCCTTGGTCTCCGATCTCGTCGAGCAGCCGCTTGCGCCAGGCAGCACCCCCTTGGAAGGTCAGCGCCGAATAGAGCTGGTTCGGACAGCGCTCTATCCACTCGAGCAGCTTCTCGCCCCCCGGCTCGGCAAAGGCAGCCTCTTGCAGAGCCCCGTGGCGCAGGACCATCACGTCCCAGCCGAAGTTGCGAAAAATCTGCTCGAAACGCTGCCAGAGGCCCTCCCGGATCACGGCGTCGAGCGACTGGCGATTGTAGTCGACCACCCACCAGCAGTTCCTGAGCCCGTGCTTCCAGCCTTCGATCAGGGCCTCGTAGATGTTGCCCTCATCCATCTCGGCGTCGCCGATCAGGCTGACCATTCGGCCCTCGGCACGCTCCTTCATCCAGCCGTGACCCGAGACGTAGTCCTGCACCAGCGACGAGAACAGCGTCTGAGCAACGCCGAGACCCACCGACCCGGTCGAGAAGTCGACATCGTCGACATCCTTCGTCCGCGAAGGGTAGCTCTGCGCGCCCTTGTAGCCGCGGAAGTTCATGAGCTTTTCGTGGGTCTGGTTGCCCGCCAGATACTGAAGTGCATGGAAGATCGGCGCCGCATGGGGTTTGACCGCCACCCGATCCTGCGGGCGCAGGACCGAACCGTAGAGCGCGGTCATGATGGTACTCAGCGACGCGGACGAGGCCTGATGCCCCCCGACCTTGATCTCATCGCCCTCGCGGACGTGGTTGGCGTGGTGGATCGTCCAGGCTGCGAGCCAGGAGACGCAGCGCTCGATCTCGTGCAGATATTCCAGTTTCCTCGTCATTCAGTTTCCCGCAAATCAGCTGCCGGTCTCACAGGACCCCCGCCCAAATGGTCAAAGATCGAGTTTCAACACACCTGTCGCGCGCGACACGCAGGGGATGAAGCGGTGGCCGCGTGCCTCCTTGGACAGGACGGCATCCTGATGGATCGGCTGTCCCGCCAGCATTGCGCATTCGCAGGTCCCGCACACCCCGTTCTCACACGAGGCCATCAACGGCACACCGGCCGCACGCAAGGCGGCCAGTGCCGTGGTCTCAGCCGAAACCTCAACCACCCTGCCCTCAGCCAGTTCTATGACGAATGGTTCCGGTGGCGCGCCATCAAACTCGGGAGGCTGGAAAGTTTCGAAATGAACAGTACCCTTGGGCCAGTGTTGAGCCGCGCGCCCCACAACCGCCATGAAGCCAGGCGGTCCGCAGTAGTATGTCTGCGCGTCGTCCGAACGGTTCGCCAGCAGCGCGGCGATGTTCTGCCGGGTCTGAGGCTCGTCGTCGAAATGGATCCGCACATTGCCGCCAGGAAGATCGCTCCCGATCGCCGCCAAGAGTGGCGTGAGCGCCCGGCTGCGGGTGAAATAGTGCAACTCGAAGGGCTTGGCCTGCCGGGTGAGCGCGCGCGCCATGGCCAGAATCGGGGTGATCCCGATTCCCCCTGCCAGCAGCAAAGTCGGCCCCTCGCCTGGCTTGAGCGCAAAATGGTTGCGTGGCGCGGAGACAGGCAGTGTGGAGCCGACGGCAATGGTTTCGTGGATCCACGCCGAGCCGCCACGGCCGTCATTCTCGCGCTTCACCGCGATGGTGTAGCGGCCAAGCTCGGTCGGGTCGCCGCAAAGTGAATACTGACGCACCTTCCCTTCAGGCAGATGGACGTCGACGTGAGAACCCGCTTCGAACGCCGGCAGCACAGGTTTGCGTGGGTGTTTCAGGTCGATGACCAGCACGTCGCCCGGCTCCTTGCGGGCGGCGGTCACGGTCAGCTTCATGATGATGCGCGGCGAGGCCATGGCGTTTCACTCGTCGATGGGCAAGATCAGATCACCGGGGCGGATCACGCCCCCGACCTCGATTGTGCAGTTCAGGCCGGAGCGGTTCAGAAGCCCCTCGTAGAGACCCGGAAGCCCGAGCAACTCCTCGATATACTTGCACGGCACATTCATCCGGGCGGCCCTGAGAATCGTTTCCCCGACCCGGAAGCGTTTGCCGACAAGATGGCTAAGCGGAACGCCTCGTGTCGTCAGATTGCGCCGGTGATCTTCGGGTGCGAGCTTGGCCTTGAAGCCCGGAATTCTGGGTTCGCCCTGCGCGATGGCGTCCAAGACTTCAGCTTCGATCAGCGTCACTTCGCGAACGTCAGGACGCGCGGAATAGGTCCCCGTCCCCAGGTAGTAGCGGTCTCCGACAATGCCTTGGCCGGCAATAAGCTGCGCCTGCGCCAGCTCCTCCATTTCATAGGAGGCGGCAGGCGCGATATGGACGTGAAGCAGCTTTCCTCGCCAGGTCATCATCGCTCTCGGAAATTCGTCTCGTGGAAACCTGCTGCATAACTGGCCTGATCAACAGCGCCAGTTGCATGGCATTTTCCCGGTCCAGTTGGCTGTTTGGAAAGAAATACGGGGGGCCCTCGGACCGTTTTCAGCGCCAGCTTTCGGCGTCGCCCCGTCTCAGTTGTTCCGCGCCGGCATCGCGTCTTGCACCTGCTTGACAACCTCTCGCAGGACCTCAACGCCCTTCCCGATCTGCCGAATGCTCAAGGCGGCATAGCCCATGACAAGTCCGACGCGATCGGTGCGGCCTTCGTCCGATGGCCGTTCGTAGAGCGGCGAGATCAAGTGTAGCCCCAGGCCAGCGTCGCGGGCGGATTCGACCAAGGCCGTTTCCCGCGATCGTGGCAGGTCATTGAACCAAACGGCGACGTGCAGTCCCGCATCAGCTCCCTGGACAGTGATGCGATCCCCGAAGCTGTGCTGCAAGGCACCCAACAACGTTTCCCGACGCTCGCCGTTCAGCCTGCGCACACGGCGCACATGGCTTTCGTAGCCGCCGCTCTCGATCAACGATGCCAGCGCTTCCTGTTCAGCGACCGGCGAATGCCGGTCTGCGAATTGTTTGGCGGTTGCGAAGACCTCCTGCAATTCGGGCGGGAGGACGAGGTAGCCGATGCGCAGCATCGGCGAGAGCGTTTTGGAGATCGTGCCGAGATAGATGACAGCCCCGTGGTCCTCGAGACTGTGCAGCGGAGGGACCGGATTGATGTCGTAGCGATATTCGCTGTCGTAGTCGTCCTCGATCACATAGGCGTTGTTGTGCTGCGCCCATTCCAGAAGCTGATGGCGGCGCGCGATCGGCATGACGCCGCCCAGCGGAAACTGATGCGACGGCGTCACATAAGCCAGTCGTGCTCCGATCCCCGCCAGCAACTCGGTCCTCATCCCGTCTTCGTCGACGATGACCGGGATGGGTGAAGCACCCGTACTGGCAAAGACCTGACGCGCCATCCTGTAGCACGGATCCTCGATGATGAAGCGGTCGGCGGGATCGAGAAGCAGGCGCGCGCACAGATCAAGGCCCTGCTGCGAACCGCTGACGATGATGATCTGGTCGAGGTCGCAGCTCAGGGTCCGGGCGCGCCAGAGATATCCCTGAAGCGCCTGGCGGAGCCGGCGCGAGCCGCGAGGATCGTCATAGGCAAGACGCAGCGGGCGCTGCCCCATCGCCTCGTTCATCGCGCGTTTCCAGACCAATGAAGGGAAATCCGACGGCGCCAGGTCGCCATAGCGGAACTCGACCTTCAGCCCAGTCGGCAGATAATCTGGCCAGGGTGACGTCGCGCGCAGCCGCTCGCCATATGCGGACAGGTGGATCGGGCCGACCCGTTGCGCGTGAGTGCGCCCCGTCCCATGGCCCATCAACGAAGACGCAACGCGAGGTCGTGCGCCTTGACGGACTTCGATGAAACCCTCCGCAGCCAGTTGCTCATAGGCGACCGTCACCGTGGTTCGCGAAACGCCGAGGTCATTTGCCAGGGCCCGGGAGGATGGCAACTGACTGCCGGTTTCGTAGACGCCGCCGAGGATTTGCTCGCGAAGGGCTTCGTATATCTGGCGTGCACCCATCGCGTGCGAGCGCGCTGCAGACCCGGCACTTGAAGACTGGACCATCTCTTTCATCGCCAACTGGATATTTCACATTGGCCAGGTTGCCGTCAATCTTTCGGAACCCCAAGAGAGATCGCAGAGGCCGAATGACCAGCTCCCATCAATCCGAAACCGATGCTCCCACGGGGTCGCTCAACCGCACCAGCCCCGGATTTGCCACCCGGGCGATCCATCATGGCTACGATCCGGCCGGCTTTTCCAATGCCGTCCAGCCGCCAGTGTTCCTGACGTCAACCTATGGGTTCGAAAGCGTGGCAGCAAACGATGCCGCCGCCGCCCTTGGTGGAAGGCTCTATGCGCGCGAATACAATCCCACGACCGAGATCCTCGAGCAGCGGCTCGCGAATCTGGAAGGAGCCGAGGCGGGGCTGGTTGTTGCCTCGGGGATGGCGGCCTTCGGCACTCTGATCCTGTCGCTCCTGTCCCAGGGCGATGAACTCATCGTCCACAAGACGCTTTATGCGAACACGCTTGCCATGGTCGAACAGGCGGTCCCCCGCTTCGGCATCAAGGTCGTCGCGGTCGATCTGTCAAATCCCCACAATCTCGATGCTGCGATCACCGAGCGGACGCGGCTGGTTTTCTTCGAGACGCCGGTGAATCCGCTGAGCCGCATCCTCGACATAGCGGCAATTGCCGAGCGCGCTCACGCGCGCGGTGTAAGGGTTGCAGTCGACAGCACCTTCGCCTCGCCCGCGCTCCAGCGACCGCTTGAGCACGGGGCGGACATCGTGCTCCATTCGATGACCAAGTACATCAATGGTCATGGCGATGCCCTTGGCGGGGCGCTTCTCGGCGACGCCCAAACGCTCCGTACGCTGCATGAAACGGGCCTGCGCTACATCACCGGCGCAGCGCTCTCGCCCATGTCAGCTTTCCTAATCCTGCGCGGTCTCAAGACGCTGACGCTGCGTATGGAACGGCACAGCGCCACAGCCCTTGCGGTGGCTCGGGCGCTGGAAGCGCACCCGGCGGTGGCATTTGTGAGTTATCCGTTCCTCGACTCGCACCCTGATCAGGTGACGGCGCGAAAACAGATGTCCAACGGATCGGGCATGTTGGCCTTTGGCCTCCACGCTGGATACGAAGGAGCGCGCCGGATGATGGACCGGCTCAACCTGATCATTCGCGCCGTCAGCCTCGGCGATGCCGACAGCCTCATCTATCATCCAGCAAGCCTCACCCGTGCTCGGCAGCCGATCCGCAAGGATGCCCATTTGGCCGATGGAGTCGGCGAGGATCTCATGCGTCTCTCGGTGGGGCTTGAAGACGCTGATGACCTGATCGCCGATCTGCGGCGGGCTTTGGACGTCTTGTAATGACCTGGCGTGCGGCCACCTCTGCGCTCACACATAGATCTGGAGCCTTGCCATGGCATTCCTGAGCGGTCTTTCCGCGTTCCCCATCACCCCGACCAATCGTGACGGCCGCGTCGATAGCGTTGCCCTGCGCAGGCTGATTGCTCGGCTTGGCATTGCTCAGGTCGATTCCATCGGTCTTCTCGGCAGCACCGGCACATACATCTATCTGTCGCGCGAGCAACGGCGGCGGGCGCTCTCCGAGACCTTGGACCAAACGGCGGGGCAAATGCCGGTCGTGGTGGGTGTGGGCGCGCTGCGCACCGATGAAGCCGTGGGGCTCGCGCAAGACGCCAAGGCCCTTGGAGCAGCTGCGGGGTTGCTTGCCGCCGCCTCCTACACCCCGCTTACTGATGACGAGGTGTTCGATCATTTCTCCACTGTGGCGCGCGAAAGTGGCCTGCCGATCGTCGTCTACGACAATCCAGGAACGACGCATTTCCATTTCAGTCCACCCCTTGTCAGCCGCCTGGCAAAGGTGGCTGGGATTGTCGCCATCAAGAATCCGACAGACAAAAGCGATGCGATCAAGAACCACCTGACCGCCCAGAGGCGCACACTGCCGGAAGGGTTCTCGATTGGTTACAGCGGCGACTGGAACGCCGCCGAGGCCATGATCGCCGGCGCCGACACATGGTACAGCGTCCTCGCGGGCATCCTGCCCGAGGTCTGCATGACGATCGTCACAGCGGCGCAACAGGGCGATGCGGCCGAAGCGCGACGGATCAATGCCGCGCTGGTCCCGATCTGGAGCCTCTTCAAGGAGTTCTCGAGCCTTCGCGTCGTCTATGCACTCGCTGAATTGCTCGACGTTTGCAGTGCCGAACCCCCGCGTCCCATCCTGCCTCTGCCCCCAGCAGCGAAGCGCCAGATCGCCGCCGCGTTGAAAGGTTTGCCATCGGATGCCAGCCGGTGAACAGCAAACCCCGTTCGGCAAGTGAAAGGAAGTGCATGTATTTACCCGCTCATTTCGAGAACTGATCGAAAACAACGCAGTCGGCGTGCTGATAGCCATGGCTGGAGCGGTCTCGACGCCAATCACACCCCCTTCGAACTCGACAATCGACTGCGGAGGTACAGACTGCGCAGGGCACTCCGCCCATGCCGCACCGTTCGCCTTCAAACTAGGAATCGGTGGTTTATCCATTGGAATGGCATCGAGCCGGCGCTTTACTTCCGGCCCGGTGCGCGCATTGAAGCCGGTGCCAATGCCGCCGGCGAACACCAGATTTCCGTCCTCGACATTCGCCAGAGCACGCTTCCCGACCGCCGTAACTGTTGCCGGGTTCGCAGCCGATGACGATGAACTCATCACTCAGCACGCATTTTGTCTCACCCATTCTTGGCGCCGGCCGGATCGATATGGACTGACACGCAGCTTGGAGACGATGCCGTCGAGGCCGAACTGGCAGACTTGCGCGAGAATGTCGCTGCCGCCGCTGATCTCGTCGCTCAGAACGATGCCGTTTGGGCGGCGTCTCAGCAGGTTAACTAGCGCTTTGCGCCGATCGACGAGTGGCCGATCGCGAAGACCCTCGCCGTCGATCTTGAGCAGGTCGAAGCCGGCAAGCATGGTCCTGACGTCTCCTGCCGCGGCCAAGAGCCCGCTGAAGACTGGGAATGCGCGACAAGCCTTCTGGTCAACGACGAACGCCTCACCGTCTATTATCGCGTCCGAGGCGCCGAGCTCGGCCACCGCCCGGGACGATAGCCGGAAACCTGAGGGTCCAGTCGTGGAGGTTGCGGGTCGAGGTAGGCCCCCATCGATAGTAGTCCCATTTCATTTCGTGTAGCCAATCAGGGCCCTGCCGGACGTGGCCGACCAGCGGTCGATGTTCGCGACGACCCGAATGTCCAGTCTCGTGTAACCCAGCCTAAAGCGGCCTGTCCGCCCCAAAAAATGACATTCAGTTGCCTCCAGCCTTTCGACACGACCCACTTCACGATCTCGTAACTCGCCAACCTAGCGGCTTGTTGCTTGAGCTGCGCGTTCCTAGGGTGTGGTCGCTAGGCCTCAGCAACAAGAGCTCGGTTGCCAGGCGGGCGGAGGCTCAACGAGATAGCCAGCTCAGGACAAGGAGAGCAAGCAATGGTCGCTTTTACCCTCAATGGCGAGGCGCGAACACTCGACGTCGATCCAGAGATGCCGCTGCTCTGGGCGGTCCGTGACGTCATCGGACTCACGGGAACGAAATTCGGTTGCGGGCTTGCCCAGTGCGGCGCTTGCACGGTTCACGTTAACGGCATGCCGACGCGCTCGTGCCAGACCGCAGTCGGCGACATCGAAGGAGCCTCGATCATCACCATTGAGGGTGTGTCGGGCAAGATAGGCGAAACGGTCCAGGCCGTGTGGGCCGAGTTCGACGTACCTCAATGCGGCTATTGCCAGTCTGGACAGATCATGTCGGCCGTGGCCCTCCTTACAGAAACGCCTAAGCCGACGGACGATGATATTGATTCGGCGATGAGCGGCAATCTCTGCCGCTGCGCCACCTATCATCGCATCCGCGCGGCCATCCACGAGACCGCCAACCGGCTGGAGACTTGAGGCATGTCGCAGTTTCTCTCGAAGCATAACTCCGTGCGGCCCACGCGCCGCCGGTTCCTCGTCGGCGCGGGCGTCACCACCGCTGGCCTCGCCGTGGGCTACCGGCTAGTGCTGGCGGCGTCCGACATCGCACAAACGACTACTGCAAAGGTTCAGGCGAACCCCTTCCAGACCTATGTCGAGATCACAAAGGAGAACCGAATCATCATCTACTCCTCGCAGTTCGAGATGGGACAAGGCTCCTATTTCGGCATCGCCACCCTGGTTATGGAAGAGCTCGACGGCGACTGGGCGCAGGTGGACGTGGTCGGCGGATATGGCAATACCGCGCTCTACGGCAATCTCGCCTGGGGCGGGGCCGCACAGGCAACTGGTGGCTCCACGTCGATGAGTTCGTCGTGGGAACGCTACCGCAAGGCGGGTGCTGCCGCACGGGCCTTGCTGGTGGCGGCCGCGGCGCAGCGGTGGGATGTGCCAGCCGGCGAGATCAAAGTCGCTTCCGGGGTCGTGTCGCACGCCTCAGGGATGCAGGCGCGCTACGGTGACCTGGCTGAAGCCGCAGCGGGAATGCCGGTTCCCGACGACGTGCCGCTAAAGCCGCGCGACAAGTGGGCCCAGATCGGATCGTACAGCCTCAAGCGCTACGATTCCGCCGGCAAGACCAACGGCGCGCAGACCTACACGATCGACCTCATGATGGAGGGACTCCAGACGGCCGTTATGATCCATCCGCCGAAGTTCGGCGCCGAGATCGAGAGCTTCGACGCAACCAAGGCCAAGGCACTCGACGGCATTGTCGATGTCGTCCAGACGCCGCGAGGCATTGCCGTGGTTGGCAGGGACACCTGGACGGCGCTCAAGGGCCGCGACCTCGTGGAGGTGACCTGGAACGAGGAGAAGGCCGAAGGGCGCGGCACGGCAGAGATCATGGCCGAATACAACAAGGCAGCAGACGATCTGGGCGCGGCCACCGCGCGCGACGACGGTAACACTCCCGCAGCGTTCGCCAGTGCTGAGAAAATCATCGAGGGGCACTACGAATTCCCCTATCTTGTCCATGCTTCGATCGAGCCACTCAACGCGGCCGCCCGAATCAACGAAGACGGCACCATCGACGTCTGGGGCGGACACCAGATGCCCGACCTCTATCAGGCGGCTGCCGCTCAGGTAGGCGGCACCACGCCGGACAAGGTGAGGCTGCACGTGATGAAGACCGGCGGCAGTTTCGGCCGCCGCGCGGTCTTGGATGCAGATGTCATTATCGAAGCTGTTTCCACAGCGCGTGCACTGGGACGCGGCAAGCCAGTGAAGGTGCAGTGGACCCGCGAGAATGACATGCGGGGTGGGCGGTACCGGCCGGCCTATGTGCACGCAGTCAAGGCGGGGCTCGACAAGAAAGGCAATGTCGTCGCTCTCCATGACCACATCGTGGGCCAATCGGTCTTGGGCGGTTCGACCTCTGCGGCGATGATCAAGAACGGCATCGATCCGACCTCCGTAGAGGGCGCCACCAACCTGCCCTATGCGATCCCGAACCTGAAGGTCGAGCTGACCACCACGGACGTGAACATCCCGGTGCTCTGGTGGCGTTCGGTAGGCTCCACCCACACCGCTTACGCGGTGGAAACCCTGATCGATGAGCTCGCCGCCGCTGCGAACCGTGATCCGGTCGACTTCCGCTTGTCAATGCTCGGTCACCATCCACGGCATGCCGCCGTGCTTAAAGTGGCTGCTGAGAAGGCAGGCTGGGACAAGCCTCTGCCGGAAGGCCGTTTCCGCGGCGTGGCCCTGCATGAAAGCCTCTCGACCTATGTCGCCGATGTGGTGGAGATCACCCTCAACGATGAAAATGGTTTCAAGGTCGACCGCGTCGTCTGCGCGGTAGATTGCGGCACCGCGATAAATCCTGACCAGATTCGCGCTCAGATGGAGGGCGGTATCGGCTTCGGGCTAGGCGCGATCCTCCAGGAGGAGCTGACCCTGAATGGCGGTGTCGTAGACCAAGAGAACTACGATACCTATACACCGCTCAGGATCGAGCAGATGCCGCGAGTCGAGGTGCACATTGTGCCGTCCGAGGAGCCGCCCACGGGAGTTGGTGAGCCAGGTGTGCCGCCGATCGGCCCGGCCGTCGCCAACGCGCTACGGGCGGCGACGGGCAAGACTATCCGCAAGCTGCCGATTATAAAGAACATGTCAGGAATGACACCATGAAACAGCCGCGATGAAGATCGCGCCGTTTTCGAACGCCTCCTGACAGGCGCTCATTTCCATGGGTCAAATTCCGGCGGCTGCCCGCTCCAATATCCGGTTTGGAGACGGCACCCCGTGTTCTGAACGACCACAGACGGGCCTTGGCGCCGGTTCCACTGAAGAACCGCTTTCGAGACGCAAATGCGTCCACTCCATTGAAGAGCACAACCGTATAGCACCAGGAATGCTAGCTACCTCCATCGCTTCGGAGACCCAGGAACCCTCAGAAAACCGAACCTCCCGAGCTCAGAGGCGCTCGTGATCACAATCGGGCTGGTGCGTGGATCATTGTTCAAGGGTTTGCCGATAGGCAGGCGAGATGGCCGATCGACATGATCTTCGCCCGATGCCCTACAAACACAATGCCAGCCGCTGTCACGGAGTCGCGAAGACGAAGGCAATGAGGGTCGACGCCGATACTCATCATTTAGTTGACAGAGCGCTTGGAATGCCATGCGCTTCACATCGGAGTAGCCATCCGGGAAGCCTGAAGCGCTTTGAAACGCATGTGCTGCGGCTACTATTCATAGCGTGGATGACTTTGATCAAAACAATCGATTTCATCACTCTTCCGGAATCGTGCATGGACAAAAAAAGAGCCTCACGCACCAATCACACGCTGCTCTATCGCGTGACGAAAGCTGCCTTAGGAATAATCCAAAGGAGAAAATCTTCGATGCGCCCTGACGTGCAGTGGAGGTCGTGCCGAGAAAGTGAGTTGCAACTGGCCGACAATGTCGGGCGGTGCGACCATGGTCGCTTCGGAGAATGAAATCGGGCCAGTTCACGGGGGCGGTACTGTTATTCGTCGACGGCCGCCCTTCCCAAGAACAGGCGGCATCGCAAGTTGGTTCTGCCGATGAAAACGACAGCGCCGGATACATGTCAGCAGCCGCTCAGGATTGGATGATCCAGCCAAGCTCTCGGCGTGATGGCACTGTAGGTGTCACAGTCGAAGCATCTCATTGATCGTTTATGAGGCTTTCTTCGATGCCGCTGATGCCTGACGGGCGGTCGCAGCTGCAGGCGACAACACGGCCTATTTAGTTGGAAACAGTCGAGGTAGGCCAATTTGGCTTCCCCGTTACTATTTGGAGAAAGAAATGCTGTGTCTAGGAATCAGCGGCGGACTTGACCAAGTCCATGAAAACCGATTCGAGCGTCCGAACGCCTTTATGCACGATGGCGCCGCGGTGCTCGTCCGAGACGGAAAGGTGATAGCCGCCGTAGAAGAGGAACGCCTCAATCGAATCAAGCACTCGAACAAGCTGCCAAGTGGTTCGATTCAATACTGTCTCTCGACGGCCGGGGTTCAGCTCAGCGACATTGATCGTGTCGCGGTCTACGCCAGCGAGCCCTATGCCAACGCCATGCTTGAAGGTATGTCCGCTTCCCAACCGGACATTCTCTCCACTCCGTTGGATGCTAAAATGTTGGTGCAGAACCTGTTAGCGCGTGAGTTCGGCACTAAGTTGGACAGTTCGCGTATTTCATTCGTAGGTCATCATCAGGCGCACGCCGTGAGCGCCTTTGCAATGTCGGGCTTCGAACAAAGTCTCATTCTAGCGATTGATGGCTGTGGTGATTTCCTGTCGGGCCTTGTGGCGGTAGGGTCTGGCACAGAAATTACGCAAATCGAGGCTTTCCCGGAGGACAATTCTCTTGGGCTGTTTTATCTCGAGACGATCCGCTGTCTCGGCTACGGCATGTTCGACGAGTATAAGGTAATGGGACTCGCGCCCTATGGCGACCCCGCTCCCTATCGCGAGCTCTTCGAGCAGTTCTACGAGCTCTCCGCCAACGGTGGCTACCGTGTTCACCTCGACCGCATCGGTCCGGCGTTGCTCCGCAACATCGAGATCAGGCGAAAGGGAATGCCTTTCACCCAGCAGCATCGAGATGTGAGTGCGTCACTGCAGGAAGCGCTTGAGCGGATCGTGTTCCACATTCTCCGGCACCACCGTGAGGCCACCGGCATGAAGCGGTTGTGTCTGGCGGGAGGGGTAGCCCACAACTGCACGATGAACGGCAAGCTGCTGTATTCAGGGCTTTTCGAAGACATCTTCGTGCAACCCGCGTCTCACGACGCTGGCTGCGCATTGGGAGCTGCGCTGATAGTCTCTAACGAGATGGGCCGCCCCGCGCCGCGTGAGCGACTGCAGGAGGTCTATTGGGGTCCTGATCTCGGGAGCGACCGCGCCGTGGAACAGGAACTGAATGCATGGTCCGGACATCTCGAGGTTGAACGCTCTTATGACGTAGCGAGCAGTGCAGCCCACTGGATCACCAACGGCGCCGTGATCGGCTGGGTGCAGGGTCGTTCGGAGTTTGGGCCACGTGCGCTGGGCAACCGCAGCATTCTTGCCGACCCTCGGCCCGCTGCAAACAAGGACCGGATCAATGCCATGGTCAAGAAGCGCGAAGGCTATAGGCCTTTCGCACCATCTGTGCTGGAAGAGGATGCGAGCGAATTTTTCGACCTCCCGGACGGTAAGCACGAATTTCCATTCATGAATTTCGTCGTTCGCGTGCGTGACTCAAAGCGCGCCTTGTTGGGTGCCATTACGCACGTCGACGGTACGGCTCGGCTGCAAACAGTATCGCGCGATGCCAACCCCGCTTACTGGGAGGTCATCAATGCGTTCAAGAAGCGGACAGGCACTCCAATTCTGCTCAATACGTCCTTTAACAACAATGCTGAACCGATCGTGGATACGGTTGCAGACGCGATTGCCACATTTTTGACGACAGAGCTGGATGGACTTGTGGTCGGGCCCTTCTTGGTAAAAAAACGGGCTGCAACGCTGCAGGATTGGACTGCGCTTGCGATTTCATTGCCTCCCTCAGTCTCCCTCCATCAAACCCGTGCTTACACAGCGCGAGATCATCAGGAGACTGTCTGCGAGATTATTCCGAACCACTCCAGCATTGACAGTGTGCGAATTTCAAACGACCTGTTTAATCTGCTGATGCGGATTGAGGGCGAAGCCGTGTTAAGCGATCACCTCAATATAATTGCGCCGGATCAGGCGAAGCATGAAGCTTTGCTGGAGGACCTGCGAAGACTGTGGGAGCAGCGCCTGGTTCGGCTGCATCCCTCACAAGCTGCTCGGATGGATCATGGGTCCGATAAAACGCCGGACCAGCCTAATAGGCTATCAATGTGATAGAGATGCCGCTCAAGCTCGACCCCGCCTGCGAGCTCACCGCTGTGATTAGGGGGGCCGAGGTCGCCCTGGTCAGTATGCTTAGGAATGCTATTGAATGGGTCGTGTGCCTGGGTTGGAAAGGCGGGTCTGGCCTCACCGGACTTCTGTGTCGAGAGGTCCAGCCCGCAAAACTTTAGAAACTGGCGATGATGACCTAAGCGGCGAAGGCCGCCGGCTTCGGCAATGACGGTCAATGCCTCGATCGGTCCGATGCCGGGATTTGTCGCAGGAGCTGATAATCCTGGCTGTGCCGCAGCAGATCGTCGGCCTGTGCTTCGATCTCATTATGTTGCCGGATCAGGCTGCGTGCTTCGTCAATGACCATCTGGAACATGCGAATGGCAGGCGCATCAAGTCATCCAGTGGCAGCGGCAATCCGATCGATGGGCGCGCCGTCTCGAAAATGTCCATCAGAATCTGTGTCTTGCTGACCTTGCGGCCGACGGCATCCCAAGCTGCTGCCACAAACTCCTCCTTCGTCAGCGCCGTGATGCTTGCTGGGGTCGGAAAGGCATGGAGGAAGGCAAAGAACCGATCGCTGCGGCTGTTCCCCCGGAAGCGATCGATCTCGGGAAAATACAGCGGCTGGTAGTGTGTCAGCATGCGGTGCTGGATCTCGGTCTTGGCCCTGGCGATCGCTTCATGTGTCTTCGACAGTTCATGCACTTCGTTGATGCCGGCTCGCAGCGGATCATGGTAGACCTGCGTCGCCTGTATCCTGAGCATGTGTAGGATCACCTGGGCATCGATCTTCTTGCCGAATATGACGCCGAAGGCCTTAAGAAGCCCAGGCATCGTTCGCTGACGAGAAGGTCACGTGTCGACAGCAGCACCCGCACGACACAGGTGCCGTGGCTCTTGATGCGAACCTGCTTAAACCATCCGGTCCGTCCGATCTGAGCAAGGCCCGCCGCTCGTGGCGGCCCGATTTGTCCGGCATCATCGAGAGGGCGGCGCTTGACACGATCGGAAGTCCGCGCTTCCTTAACTCGTTCCAGAGCCAGATCGCAAGCGGTCACGGCTCCATGCCGATCCGCTCCGTCTCCGCAGCTCCACAGTCCCGCCCGCATCTCCCAGTCGCGCCCGGGTAGCCATTGCGCTGCAAGGCGGGTCTGATCGCTACGGCGGCGCCGCCACCATCTCCATCAGTCGGTTCGGCGACAAAGCCAATCATCTCCCGTAAGAGAAGTGCTTTCGGGCAAGTTCCGCAGGTTCAAGGAGATCGTTGACGGGGCCGCACTTGGAGCTGCGTCGAGCGCATGGTCGAGCTTGCCGCCCAAGGTACGTGGCTTCGAAACGCGTGCGATTGCGCCTCATAAACCGCTGCGCGGCTGGTCGCGGACATACGAGGGGGCGCAGGCGCCTGAAACGAACCCGTCGATCACGACGGAGCAATCCTGCCGCCTGACCAGGCGCGTGGAAAAGTATCACAACGGTGACCACAGCGTCGCTTCAGGCCGTCAAAAGCTATTGCCGTGCGTCAAGGCGGGCTAGGTGACCCGTCGGAAGCCGGCACCAGCGGCTTTGTCGGGACAAGACACATGCTATTGGGATTTGGCCGCCGCAGCCGCGAGCATCGCTTCTCCCATCGCAATGGCCCCTTGGGCACGCAGCATTTCACCAGGGTTCTGAATGTCGCGCAAGTCTTTGTTCTGGCTGAGTTTTGATTTTCCAACCAGGCCGGTGATCTCGATCTCCAGGGCGACGATTGCCTTAACCATCGTGTCGATGAAGTCCTTCGGCGCGTCGCCCATCTTCCACGGGGCAGGCTGCGAGGCTTCTTGCATATGAGTGAGCTTCGCCACGTTACGGCGTACATATCGCTCATCATCCCGGACAGTGATGCGTCCGTGGGCGTGGACGACGAGATAGTTCCACGTCGGCACCTGCTTGTGGAGTTCGTGCTTGCTTGGATACCAGTTCGGCGAGATGTAAGCGTCGGCCGCACGGAAGATTACGAGAACCTCATCGCCATTGGCGACTTCCTCCCAGACTGGGTTCTTGCGAGCGACATGGCAATTGAGAACGCCCTTGTCTCCCTTCGAGCGGTCAAGCTCGAAGGGGAGGTGGTTCGCGTCCAGTGTGCCTTTGCTTTGGGTGACGAGGATACCAAGCGGGTGTTTCTCGATAAGCTCGAACAGGGCGTTCTGATCAGGGACGGCAAAATGAGGCGGAACGTACAACGGTTTATCTCCTGTCGCGAATGGCGGTTGCTAGTAATCGGCGGAGCCTTACGGAACGGGCTCCTGAATCTTCGCTGCCGTCGACGAGTGCCCCGGATCTCGGTGTCCACCACGCTCAAGCACCGCCATCGAGAAATGGGCGGGCACATCAGATGCCGCCGCGTATGAGTGCGGTTGGTCAGTGACAAGCCGCGCACTCTCGCCTTCGCTTAAAATGACCACATGGGCACCTACCACAACGCTCAGGGCACCCTGACTGACCGAGATCAGCTCGCGCGTATCCAGACTATGAGCGTCCGCGGAAAACACGTCGCCCGGCATCATGACCCAGCTCCACAATTCGAACATCGTGCGCCCCGAGGTCGATGAATGAAGTTGTGCAGAGCTTCCCTTGGCGCTTGTCCAAAGCCTCCTCGTCTCTGTCCGCTCAATAGGGAGGCGAACTATGGAAGGATCGTCATTCAGCAAATCGGCCACGGAGAGCGAAAACGCCGCCGCCAATCGGCAAAGTATGCCGATACTGGGGTTCGCCCTACCCTGCTCCAGCGCGACCACGGTTCCCTTGGACAGGCCGCTCAGTTTTGCCAGTCGATCCAGGGTCAGATTTT
Organism: Mesorhizobium sp. M0491; assembly: GCF_040321265.1. Taxonomy (NCBI): domain Bacteria; kingdom Pseudomonadati; phylum Pseudomonadota; class Alphaproteobacteria; order Hyphomicrobiales; family Phyllobacteriaceae; genus Mesorhizobium; species Mesorhizobium sp. M0491. The sequence continues at coordinate 27,636 of NZ_JAMYRE010000020.1, read as the reverse complement.
GGTCGCGCCTCAAGTCTCGGATTCGAACCGCTATCGCTTTGCCAAGCACCTGCTCGGAACCCATCGCTGTCGTAACATCGGTCATTATATTGACTTAGGACCTCGGCTCACCTATTGCGGTCAGTATAATGACCGGGGCGAAATTGCAACTGCCCGTTAGGAAGGAAATAACCGATGCGTTTTGAGACGAAGGCGATCCACTGCGGCCGAGGGGTCGACGCGTCCACGGGGGCCGTATCCATGCCGCTGCACACCAGCACGACGTTCGAACGCGGTGTCAACGGGTCATTTCCGTCCGGCTTCGAATACACAAGGGATGGAAATCCTACACGCAATGCGTTCGAGGCGGCCATGGCGACGCTTGAGGGAGGGGAAGACGGCATCGCCTTCGCTTCGGGCATGGCCGCAATCGCTGCAGTATTCGAGAGCCATCCGTCGGCGGGTCGGATCGTTCTGCCGGATGACATGTATTTCGGCATTCGTTCGCTGATCGAAGAGACCGACATTGGGTCTCGCTTCGACTTTGCCCCAGTCGACATGCGCGATTTGGACGCTTTGCGCGCCGCGGTGACATCGAAGCGGACTGGCCTCGTCTGGATCGAGACGCCGTCAAACCCGATGATCCGCGTTGTCGACATTGCGGCCATCTGCGCAATCGCGCACGAGGCAAACGCCTTGGCGGTGGTGGACAATACGTGGGCCACCCCAGTGCTTCAACTGCCACTCGAAATCGGGGCAGACGCGGTGATGCACTCGGCGACAAAGTACATTGGCGGCCACTCGGATTTGATGGCCGGTGTCGTCATTGTCCCAAACGCGTCACCCCTCGGTCGCCCATTGCGGATGGTCCAGAAACACAAGGGCAGCGTCGCAGCGCCCTTCGACTGTTGGCTGGCGTTGCGGGGTCTGCAGACATTGCCGGTCCGCATGCGCGCCCATTGCGAAGGCGCCCAGAAAGTGGCCGAGGCCCTGGCGTCTCATCCCCGCGTCGAAAAAGTGCTCTTTCCTGGTCTGCAAACTGATCCGGGACACGATCTTGCTACGCGGCAAATGAGCCATTACGGAGCGATGCTATCTTTTATCGTCGAGGGCGGAGCCGATGCTGCAATGGCCGTGGCCGGCCGCCTGAAGATTGTTGTCCGGGCGACAAGCCTTGGCGGGACGCATTCTCTGATTGAGCATCGCGCATCCGTTGAAGGTGCGAAGTCCAAAGCGCCAGGTGGATTGCTGCGAATTTCTGTAGGGCTTGAACATCCTCAGGACATTATCGATGACCTGATGCAGGCCCTAGGCGAAACCTGCAAAGCGGGAGTCCAATGACGGGTGCAAGACTCTGGCGCCGCTTTATGTGGCGGCTGGCGCAGCCGACGATCGGCAGAACAATGTTCCTGCTGAGTAGAACGCACGTCCTCTGGTGAACCGCTACCGCCGTGTCGCATCGTCTCGGGCGCGTGGTCGCATGGGTGATGAACGTCTTCGGGTTTCTGGACGATGGCCACGCGCCCGACCGGAAGCGGAAATACCCAGATTTTGCCGTTGACCTGCTGATGCTCAACCTCGTCGGAGATCGCGGTCAACAGATGGGATGGATGTGCTGGCACTACGGCAGTTTGACAAGCCGGCCATCGGGGCGCTAGCACCGTCCAAAGCCAAGAGTCGCAGGGCAGAACTGACCGCACCAAGCGGGCTGCGGGACCCATCAGCTAACGGCCAGGTTGGTACCTCAACGCGCATCAGCACCGTGGATGCCACATTGTCCTTGTTGCGAGCGCGATCTCGGAACTTCGTTGTGACGCAGTCAGTGCACAGAGCCGCACCGCTGCAAGCAAATGAGCGGAAGAACGACACCCAGTGGAGGCGAGAAGTGATGCGGCGTCAAGATCCTCCGCGCTTTGCGGCAAACACACTGATCCCTCTTCACAACCCGGTCTTTCGTTCTATCTGGACAGCCACGCAGATATCCAGCCTTGGCTGGCTGGTGCAGAGCGTGGCTATAAGCTGGCTCATGGCCACGATTTCAGCCTCCGATCTGATGGTTGCGCTCGTACAGGCTGCATCGACACTGCCCGCGTTCTTCTTGTCGATCCTTGCTGGAGCCATTGCAGACAGCTTCAGCCGCCGTGGCGTGATGCTTGCCGGACACTGCCTGATCGCACTGGCATCCACGGCGCTGGCACTCTCTGTGGGACTGGGCTTTGCTAGTCCATGGCTGATCCTGGGACTGAGTTTCTTGGCCGGATGCGGCTTTGCCTTGAACGATCCAGCCTGGCACGCCTCGGTCGGCGATATCCTGGAAAAGCGCGACATACCCGCTGCAGTGACGCTGATGTCGGTGGGGTACAACGTGGTTCGGAGCATAGGACCGGCGCTGGGCGGTGTAATCTTAGCTTTGCTGGGCCCCCTTACGGCTTTCGCCCTCGCTGCGCTAAGTGACCTGGTCCCGTTGAGCGCTGTTTTGCGCTCACAGTGGCAAGTTCGCTCTTCGCCTCTTCCGCGCGAGCGGATGACTACGGCCATTCATGATGGCATGCGATTCACGGCGATATCCTCAGAGATCAGAGTGGCGATCGTGCGTGCAACCCTGTTCGGGCTATCAAGCATCTCGATCCTTGCTTTGCTCCCCCTCCTGGTTCGCGACCAACTGGCGGGAGGGCCAATTGTGTACGGCGTGCTATTGGCCGGCTTCGGCACAGGCGCCTTCATCGCCGGCATTGGCAGCAGCTACTTGAGACGCATCACGTCCCAGAACCGATTGATCACGCTCGCATCCGTTGCTTGCGCAACGTGCTGCCTTTTGATGGCCCTCACATCGTCGGTGGCTGTGGCGGCGATCGCGCTTGCAATCGGTGGCGCTGGCTGGGTTGTCACCTGGACCGGAACCGACGTGTGTGTGCAGTTGGCAAGCCCAAGGTGGGTCGTTGGTCGCACTCTGTCCATCTATTACGCCCTGACCTACGGCGGCATGGCAGCGGGTAGCTGGATCTGGGGTGCTGTCGCGCAGTACTATTCGCTGACGTGGGCTTTGGAAGGTGCTGCAGCGGCACTGTTGCTGGTCGCGGCTGTGGGAAAGCTATTGCCGGTGCGGCTATGGGAGGAATCGGATCAAGCGGCCGTCGACTTCAGGCCACCAGAACTGGCCCTCCCTTTGAAGCCCAGGAGCGGTCCGATCGTGATCAAGATGGAGTACTCGATACTCGAGGAGAGTATCGATGAATTTCTGAGCTGCATGCGCGAAAGGCGGCGCGTTCAGAGCCGCGCCGGTGCGCGGGACTGGACCCTCCAGCGCGACCTTCAGAAGTCGACGCTTTGGACCGAGACATTCCGCACGCCGACATGGACGGACTATCTTCGTCTAAACCATCGACTAACGGTGAATGACAGGGACATAGGCGAGCGCCTTGCCGCTCTGCACATGGGTGATTCTCCGCCTCGCATCTCACTTTCAATCGAGCGGTCGACAAGCCCCGCCCCCGGCAGCCAAGTCCAGCCTGTGCCTTTTGTATCGCGCCCGTGAGAAAATCAAGACTTGTCTGGGCTTGGACACGGAACGAGCTACTCCTTAATTTGTTGAGCCTGCCCGGATTGCAAATCGTTCCGGCCGGTTAGGCGAGCATGAGGATTCGCGTGGCAATTATGTCCATCACGGGTCCCATGTTCAGCCCGAGACCCCCCTCTCTGCCGCCAGATCGGCTTGAGCACGGATTCAGGTCGCCTGTCCTTTGCATAGCGGCGGGCAACGAATAGCAAGGGGGCGGAGGGTATCCCCGTCTGCGAAGCGGGCAGAGGAGGAATCCGCAAGGCGGGTTGCTGGGGAGACGAGCCGCGCGCCTCTTTCCGCCTAGTTTTCTCCCTTACAAAGTCCCCCCGGGACGGACTGCCAGTTCACGCCAGGGCCAACAGCATGCTCGCACGGGCGACCGCCGCGTCTGCCGGTCCTGCGAGTAGAATAAGATCGGGAAGTGCGGCTTCATCCTCGATGCCAGAACTCGCGTCGCCGTACCGCGGCCGCCAGAGCCCCTTGCGCTGTCACGAGTCAGCCCACCTTTCTAGCTGGCAGCCCATCGGGAGCCGATCCGCAGCACCTGTCGGCGCGCCTTCCGTGTCAACGCAGAACATGATGCATATTCCCAGCGCTTTTTGACGGAGCGAACTACAAAATGCAGAACACTGACTCTCCGCCAAATGAATGCTGCGAGCAAGCAGCAGGCGGAGGAACTCCGTCTGGGCTGAGTATGTGTTTCAACGCGGACAAATAAATTATAGCCAGTTCACGAAACGCCGGGCCCGCTCCTCTGGCGTCCGATCGTCCAGGAAATCCCCTCGGCGCGCACCACGCCAGACACCTCCTTGCCGATATGATGCTCAAGCACCGGCCGCCAAGGCACCAGCGTGAACTCGCGCGATTTCTCGATGACACCGTATTTTCCGCCGGCGAGCTCGACGCAGCAGCGCAGCGTTCCGTCTATTCGATTGCCATGCTGCGCTTCAGAATACGAGAGCCCGAGTTCGTCCGAGAGCTGACTGGCAACACGGTTCAGCTCTCGTTGGCGCAGCATTGAAAGCATGTTGGCGCGATAGATGACCCGATCCTGCGCATCATGGGCAAGACCTTGCGCGATCAGCCACTGCTGTCGGCGGGCCTGGACCTGACGTACTTCGCGACCGAAGCCAGAGTCGCGCAAGGACTCAGGGTGGGCTGATACCAGCTCCTGGTCGATCCAGGTGGCGCCGTCGAAGCCTACTTGGCTCTCCAGCGGCATTGATGAGAGCTTGTCGACGACAACAGGCTGGGCCCTCGCTCGCTGACGCTCATAATCCGCGACGCGGTTGAGATGGTCGGGCGCGACTGTCCATGTGCCGTCCGGCTCGCGCTCGACGCCACCGGTCGCACGGCGGATCGCCTCCAGTCGCCGCACGTGCGTTTCGGCAAAGCGTTCAGTGGCCGAGGGGTCATGCTTGAGATGGATATCGATGCTGTAGCGCCCGTCGTTGACCGTGGCGATGCCGGCAATTGTGCGGTCGACTTTTCTTGGCCCGGTGTCCCTCGGCTTGACCCGCACTATGCAGCCCTCTGGTGTCGGTTGGGTGGCCTCGCCTTTGCCGATATCAAAATAGTGGCTTTTGCCGTCCACGCCGTCGACGACGAGGTAATGGCGGTCAGTGATTTCGTCGGCCAGCCCGCGCCCGACGACACGTCCGACCACGGTTTGAGCCGACCCGTCGCATCGATCGTGAATAAGATGGTCGGCGGCACTGCGGACGAGCCCCTTGCCGGTCAGCTCGCGATGGATGGTCTTGACGATGTCGCCGCGCGCACCGATGCGGCGTAGCGTGGCTTCGAGCTCATCCTCCAGGCGCCAGCGACCGGCAGGCATCTCCTCGGCGAGGCCCATCCGCTCGAGCTTGCGCAGGCGGCCCTGGTGCAGCGTCTGGCGAAAGGTGTCTCGGCCGGCCGGTGAGACACACCCCTCATCGTCGCGCATGCGCATCAGCTGCCGGTCGATGCTGGTGAAGCGTTCCTGATCCATCTCCTGGCGCAAGCGCTGCTCGATCTCGCGGTCGGTGCGCGGGCCAAGGTCGAGGCTAACCAGTTCGGCTGCGCGCTCGCGCAAGCCAGAGGAGATGTAGTCCCGCGCTATGACGAGGTTTTCGCCGTGATCATCCCTGCCGCGCACGATGATGTGGGTGTGAGGATGGCCGGTGTTGAAATGGTCGACGGCCACCCAGTCTAGCCTGGTGCCGAGGTCTTCTTCCATTTGCGCCATGAGGCGCCGGGTGAGCGGCTTCAGGTCATCATACTCGATTCCGTCTTCAGGGGCGACGATGAAGCGGAACTGATGACGGTCACCGTTCGAGCGATCGAGAAAGGCCCTGCCGTCCGCGTGGTCATTGTCGGCAGCGTAGAGCTCGCCACGCTCGCCTTCCCGGGTGACGCCGTCGCGCTGGAGGTAGCGGAGGTGCGCACGAGCCCCGTCTACTCCCTTGCCGGCCAGCTTGACGATGCGTGCCTTGACGACTGCGCGCCGCTGCCGAAACGCCGCGTGGCGGTCGCGCGCTCTAAGAACTGTCGCAGCAGCCCCGCCGCGCCCCACCCGGCTTCCGATGAAGCGGCTGCCGCGTCCGCTCCTGCCGCCTGCTCGGTTGACCGCGGCCTGCACCTGGCCAGCGTAGCGTTTGCCCGCCTTCGAGCCGCGCGACCCAATTTTGCCGAGCTTCGGCGTGAATTCGTCATCCTGCATGCGGCCTCCGATGAACGAGCAGCAATTTCAGAGGCTTGCGCGCCAGACCCTCCTGGACCCGGGGGCAACCTCCTGGGAAAAAGATGTGCAGACAAAGACTTGGCCGCCTCCAGGAGGCGCTGCCTTTATCTTGCCTTCCGCGCACCTGCCCCCCTGGCCCCCGCCCGGACCACGGTAGCCGCTGCCCTCACCTGCGATCCGGCCGGCCTGATCTTGCTCGCTCCGATCCGAGCGGCACCAGGAGTTGGCCATTCGGGCCGGTCACGGAAACACCGTTTCGGAGAAAAAACAGCGACTGCCCGGACGGGATTCCCGGCGCGCTTTTGGAACGGGATTTGCCGGTGAGCGCGTCCATATCGGCGGCCGAAATGCCCGCCGCCTTGATCTCTTCCAGATACGAAACCGTCTCGCTGGGCAGCGGTCGCCCGCGCTGCAAATGCTGCTCGTAGCGCTTCGGCCCGGCGTTATAGGCTGCAAACAGGCCTGGAAATCCGAAGCGGTCATACATGGCGCGCAGATAGGCAGTGCCTGCCAGAATGTTGTCGCGAGGGTCGTGTGGGACGGCTCCCAGGCCAAGCTCTGCGCGCAACTCCTCGTAGGTGGCTGGCATCACCTGCATGAGGCCAATGGCGCCGGCGCTCGACGTGACCGGCCGCCCATTGAGCGTCGTCTGCCCCCGGCTTTCGGCATCCATGACGGCATAAATCCAGGTCTGTGGAATGCTGAAACGCCGGCTTGCTTCGGCTACGAAGGGCTGCCATCTTGCAAGCTGCGGACTATGGGAGATGACGACCGGCTTCGTGTTGGTCGCGGCGGAACAGGAGCATGGTGCGAGACACGCCATGCTCAGCATAAGGAGGGTCACTCGGTCCATAGCGGCACGAGCCTCCCGATGATGTTTTCGGCCGGCACCGGCCCGAAATAGCGGCTGTCGAACGAGCGATCTTTATCGCTGCCGAGCAGGAAAACCTCGGCGGCGGCGAGTTTTCGGCATGCATTCCACCAAGGCAGCGGACGGTGCTGCGTGTCGGTTGCAAGCCGGCGCGCGGCTATCTCGCCGCCGATGATGATGGCGTCGCCAAAGGTGCAGACATGCTCGCCGGGCAGCGCCGCAAGGCGCTTAACCAGCGGCACGTTGCTGGGCAGATAGAAGCGTTCGGCGGCGAGATCGGCAACCGGTCTTGGTGGGCGGACGAGTACGAGATCACCACGAGCGGGCGATCTGGATGCGACGCGATAGAGGCCGACCGGCGCACTCGCCGAGGCGTTCCAGACCAGCCAGGGCGATGGTTTGCCGAAGGCGGCGAAGCCGATCAGGCCAAGGCCGATCGTGGCAACGACGATCGTCTTGCGGGCTCGAATGCGCCGCAGATGGTTGCCGATCAGACGGATGGTGGGACGCCGGCTCATGAGCGGCCTCCCTCACCGGCCGAGCCGGATTCGTGCGCGCCATCCTCGGGCGCGGTCTCCGGCGCGTGCCCCTTCGACCAGTCGTCGAGTTCGTCGATGTGATAGCGGACATAACGGCCGTGCTTGCGGAATTGTGGGCCACCGCCTTTGAGGCGCATCTTCTCCAGCGTGCGCTGGGACAGCCCGATATAGAAGGCCGCCTGCGCGGTGTTGAGAAACGGACTGCCCTTCTTGGCGCGGGCTGCGCGTTCGTTTTCGTCGTCCATGATGATCCTCGGTTCGTTACGGGCAAGCGAGGCGAGGATCGGCGAGCGAGATCGTTTTGGGGACGGGCGAAGAGTGGGGGGCGAGTTTTCGCCGCCCCTTCGGCGGCCTCACGGGTCCTGAGAGAGGCCCTGCGCCGGTTGGCGGCGCAGGGCTTTGCGGGTCGGCCGGTCAGTCGACCGGGTTCCAGATGATGGCGTAAGTGTCGTCGTCATCCTGGCCGGCGGCGCGGCCCAGATTGGCGTAGAGCTTGCGCGGGCCAAACTCGGGGGCCGCAATCGACAGGCTCACATAGTCCTTGCCGGAGGCCTCGCCGGTGCGGATCCAGGCCGCACCCACTTCGACCCCTTGCGTCAGCACCCGGAAGTCGGGATGGGTGTCGGCGCTCTTTGCCTGATTGGGCACGATGTCGATGTCGGCGCGGACGCTGAGCGTCTTGAGCTGGCCCTTGTAGCCGCCGTTCTCCTGTTTGGTGACGTATCCGATTGCGGTCATTTTCAGTCTCCTCTTGGTGCTCGCAGGGGACCATTCCCCTGCGATGGCGGACCGTGTTGGGCGCGTCCGGACCGCCGGAACCGGCACGGCCGCAGCGATAGCGGAGGACCCGAGCGGGGAGTTTTTTTGAAGCGAAGCGGCGCGAGGAAGCCGCCGCAGGCGGCGGGGAAAAAAGCTGCCGGCGAGGGTTTCGGGCGGGCCGGATCCGCCCATAGGTCGTCAAGCCAGGCGCAGGGGAATGGTCCCTGAGACACAATGGAGACAGGTTGCGCGATCGGGGGCACAACGAGCAGGCGGCAGTATGCGGGGGGCCGGCGGCGCGGGCTCTCTCGGCAATCGGATGTACAATTGGCGCCATGCGCCTGGCGCCTCAGCAAGCAATCCGGGGCGGTGCGGGCTGCCGAAATGGGGGCGAATTGGCGTTGGAATTTATCGCACGCGGCACTGGCTCGGCAAGACGATCAATCGGAGCCGGCGCGGCCCGGAGCGGCGCGCGCGTCCTTAGCGGCAGTACTCGAGAAAACGCCGCTCGGGCCCTGATCGACTATTCGCCACGAACAGCGACTGCTTCCTTGCGCACAGATCGGCGAATAGGAAGGCCACGCGGCTGGGCAGCTTTCGGCCGGGAATTTGATCCAGCGCGGCAGCCAGGCCTCAACTTGAGGCGGCGGCCATTCTCGCCACCAGGAAGCCGCGGACCTTCCAGGCGAAACTGCTGTCCGCGCCATGCTTACCGCCGATTTCGGCGAGCATCGAATCGGCGATTTCCTTGTCGCGCAAGCGATCGAAACGCCATTGTCCGGTTGCCGCCATATGCCGACGACGCGCACGATATTGTCGTCGCCAAGCGCCCACCTTGCGCGCGAACATGCCGGCGGCAGCAAGGGGTCGCGATTGCCGCTGGCCACCACCGGGCAGGCCAACAGCTTGTGCCGCATATTGCCGAATGCGGCGTCAGCCTTGCAGCCGGCAAGGCTGGCAGTCACTGTCTCGTTGGCTGCGCGCTGCGACCCGGGGCGCACCTTGGCGATGCAGATCGGCATAGTTCTGCATCGGGGCGGGTGAGTCCCGGGCGCCGTCGGGAATGGGCATCTCCTCGCTATCCGGCGTCGGCTCGGTCGTGGCCAGTTGAGCATCGGGCATCGTCATGCCGCAGTCCCTTCTTGCGCCTCGCCTTCCGCATCGGCCTGAAGGCCAAGCAGGAAATCGGCGGCCTTCGAAGCGAGGCTGGCGGCACGGAAAATGGCGCGGTTGTCCTCGCGCAGCACCTTCAGCCATGAGCCGATGTAATCGGCGTGACGCACGGTCGGCTCGATGCCGAGATTGCTGCAGACGAAGGCGGCAGTGATTTCGGCGACCAATTCTTCACGCGCGTAAGCCTTGGAGCCGAAGGAGCCGGAGAGGTCGCGAGCAAGCCGCGTCGGGTGGCCGGTCCAGTGGCCAAGCTCGTGAAAGCAGGTCCGGTAATAGTCGATCTGCTGATGGAACGCCGGCTGCGGCGGCACCTGAATGTGGTCGCTGCCCGGCATGTAGAAAGCGCGATCGCCGCCGACCCTGAAATCCGCACCACTGGCGCGAATCAGCGTTTCGGCCTGCGGCACGATCTCGCACTGAGGCAGCGGCTCGGCGGGGGCATGGAGGTGTTCCGGAAGATTGTCGCACTGCGCGACATTAAAGACGGTAAAGCGCTTCAGAAAAGGCACGGCCTGTGGTGCATCGCCCTCGTGGCGTGCGCGCTCCTTCTCGTCCTTGGGGACAAAGCGGTCGGCATGCACGATGGTCGTGCCGCGCTCGCCTTTCCTGACATTGCCGCCCAGGGCAAGCGCCTGCCGGAAGGTCAGCCAATTCTGGCTGGGATAGCTGCGCTCGATGACGGCGCCCCACAGGATGAGGATATTGATGCCGGAATAGCTGCGCCCCGTGGACGCATTCCTCGGCAGGCCGAGGCCTGCTTTTGCGCTGCCCCATGGCTTGACCCATGGCACGGTACCGCGCTCCAGCTCGGCAATGATGCGGTCGGTGATCTCCTGATAGAGGCTGGCGCCCGGGCGCCTGCCCTTGCCTGCGCCAGCCTCTCCGCTGGTGGTACGCTTGCTGTTTGCACGCATGTGTTATCCTCCGCTCACCAATCGCCGCGCCTTTCCCCGGAAGCGGGGTGGGCGGCGAGTCGCGACCGGAAGGGCCCGCCCAGTAGGCGGACCGCATCCGAAGGACCGGAACGAAGAGGAGGACCCTGAGCGGCACGCGAAGGGTTGCGGGCTGCCGCAGCGGGTCTAGAAGGGAGTGCCGCCCGCCCCGCGCCACCGGGAAAGGCCAACAGACAAACCGCGCCGCCCGCAAGGGCGGCGGCCGTCACAGCCCGAAGGGCTGCCCACGCCAAGGGGCGAAGCCGAATGGCCGAGACCGCCTGAGCTTGCCGAAGAAAAGCGGGCTCGGTTCACGAGCACCTGGTGCGCGTCGTCAGGCGCGCGGGCGCGCGCCAAGTTTTTTCGCACATGGTCAGGCGGCGCAGTTACGTCGAGAACCCAAAGGCACCGCCGCCGTGTGCGCGGCTTCCTCCGAAAACCAGCGCTCGCCTTCCAACAAATTGAGGCATTGTCCTAGACAATATTCCTGTCCGGATCATGATAGATGCGGCGCGCCCGCTAGGACCGGAGGCTGGACAGAATCTCGCACGGATCAGCGTCAATGGCCGCAGTTATGTCGAGAAACTCGATGACGTCGAGACGCCGCTCTGCGCCCTCGTACTTGGCCACGAAGGATTGGGGACGACCAAGCTTGTCAGCCAGTTGCTCCTGGGTCAGGCCTTTGGCCTTGCGCAGCGAAACCAGCTGGGCCAGAAACCGCTGGTGGCGGGGCGATCGAAGGGATTTGGGCATGGAGGCGAACCGGTCGGGTAAAGACCGGATCAGCGACTAATCCCGGTTTCGGATTATCCCATTTTGGGATATACTGCGTGCGCTCACAGGCGAGGTTCGCAGGCATGAATGGACCAATGGGAACAGATGAGACTCGAAGCTCAACTTTGAGCGATGAAGTCCCCTGGTCGGAGAACCTCACGAGCTACGACAGCGAGCATTTCACAATCTACCTGCGGATCCTGGATGCCTGCGCCGACAATGCCAGCGAAAAGGAGATGGCCGAGCGCATTCTCGGCATCGACCCGTCCATTGACCCGGTCCGCGCCCGCAAAGCTCTTCGCAGCCATATCGACCGTGCGAACTGGATGGTGACGACCGGCTACAAGGAACTGTTCGCCGGCTGATGCATAACGCCCACTGCCACGTGTTTCGAGCAGGCAAGTCTCTGTAGCCAAATTCGGCAGCGCACGGCCGCGACGGCCGGCGCGGCGGGAGCGGTCACAACTGGTTCGCGTGCTGTTTGACTGCCACTTCCAGTGCTTGCATCAAAGGCACAGCCTTGGAGAAGAGGAAGCCTTGAGCGGTTCGGCAGCCAAGCTTGTGCAGGGTTTGCCGATCCGCCTCTGTTTCGACGCCCTCGGCCATGACCTCGATCCCGAGCATGTCACCGAGTTCGATGACCGATTTGACAAGCAGTCGGTCCTCTCGGGACTTGGCCAAGCCGCGAATGAAGCCCTGGTCTATTTTCACCTTGCGTATCCGACGGTCCTTGAGAGATGCCAAGGTAGAAAAGCCGGTGCCGAAGTCATCGAGCGCGATGGAAATACCGGCATGTGAAAGCCGTCCGAGCTTTTCATCCACTCTGTCCGGGTCCACCGGCGATTCTTCGGTAATCTCGATTTCGAACATCGTCGCAGGCAGGCCTCTTGCCGCCAGACCCTCCAGAACCATGTCGTCGATATCGCCGGCTTCCAGTTCGCGAGGGGAAACATTCATCGCCACACGAATGTCACGACAGTCAGCTTTCACCAAGCCGTCGATAAAAGCACAACAGTCGGCGAATACGGTTTGCGTCAGCAGCTGAAGCATTCCGGTTTCGCGTGCGGCCGTGATGATTTCGGGTGGAGAGATGGCACCATGCGTCGGATGGGACCATCTCAGCAAGGCTTCAAAACCGACCACGGTCTCGGTTTCGAGTTTCACGATCGGCTGGAACCAAGGTTGCAATCTTCCCGTCTTTATCGCCGAATGAAGATCCCGTTCGATCGACTGGCGACGTTGCAGTTCCCTGTCGAGTTCGGCATCGAACAGGCAAAATTCGTTCCTGCCATGGCGCTTGGCCGTATACAGGGCGATATCCGCCCGCAACAACATTTCAGTCAGGCTCGGCGTCTGCGCCAAGTATATCCCTATCGATGCCCCGACCCGAACGGACGCGACCTCGATATAGGGGCGAGCAATTTTGGCTATGATATTGGAGGCGAGATCACTGGCAGAAAGCGAAGCTCTCGTTGAGGGAAAAACCAGCACGAATTCATCGCCGCCGATACGAGCGAGCGTTGAGCCTTCGGGTGCTTCCTGCTCTATGCGGCGGGCGATCATGACAAGCAGTTCATCACCGGTCCTGTGACCGTAGGTGTCGTTGACAGATTTGAAGCCGTCCAGATCAATCAGCATTGCCACGAAGGGGCCATCCGCGGTCTTGAACCGACCGATGGCGTGTTCAAGGCCCCGCCTGTTGAGAAGGGCGGTCAGATGGTCCTCCCTGGAGTTGCGCTCCATTTCCGACGCAAATCGCTCTGCCTCATGTCTCAGGCGGCTTGCTTCGCGGAAGCGCGCCTGCCCAACAAACGAAGCTCGGACCAAGCCGCCCATGAAGAGCAGAACGGTGAAAGCCAGAATGTAGCGTTCAAAATTGCCTTTCGCCAAAAGGCACGCCACCGTGATGAGGAGTGGAGGTGTGATGAAGCTGGTCGCCGCCGCGGCATACGAACTGCCATATGTAACCGCACCAGCTGAAATGCCCGCCAGTATGACCAGATGCATCGGTGCTTGTGGTGTTGTGTATCCAACAGTCAGCACGGCCGGGAAGGACCATGCAAACCCTGCCAGAAGGGCAAGGACGCCAAACATGCGAAGGCGCGGCAAAACGCCAAGCAAATCCTGATGGCGCCCCGTTTCCTTTAGCTGAAAACGGGCGAGTGCAAGCCGGGCGGCATTTAGCGCATTGACGACCAGGAACCAGCTGGCAGCGGCAAAGCCGCCGCCAGAAAGGGCCTGCACCGCGCAAATCAGGCCTGACAGGATCGCGCTTATCGGCATCGACACGAAGAGCCCGGCCCTCAGGTCAGCAAGCTGATCCTGACGGATTTTGGCCTCCAGCGATTCTTCTTCCTTTAGGGGTGCCATGAATGGACCAGCTTGCTTGCGTCGTTGTTCGCGAGGACCAAACCTATGCAAGCCCACTGAAGGACGGGTTAACTACCCAGCGAGGGTAACCAGTGCGCTCACCATGCTGCGGGTCACACCTTTGGCTTAGCATTGCCGAATCATCAAGGCTTCGCCCGCGCGCGTGCCTTGATCCGAATCATGCCATGATCGGCAACGTCACCAGGAGACAGCCTTGCCCCGCGACGACGCGCGCCAGCAAGACAAGGAAGCCTCGCCGAGACAGCGTTCCAGAGCGGCAGCGCTCTGTGCGATTCACCGCCTGAGCATGGCCGAAATGCCATGGCGGACAAAGGGAAGATGTTGGGCAAAGCGGAGCCCAGCATGTCTTGCAAGCCGTGCCGCCGGGTGCTCGCTTGAGTAGAGACCGACAAGCATGTTGGTGGCATGATAGAGCGGCCCCGCCGACAGCCGCAGCCGGCTTTCGTATCTGCCGAGCATGTCGGGATCGGCAATGTCGCGGCGGGCGCGACATGCTGTCAGTATTTTATGAGCGAGTTGCTTCTGGCCGCCGAGGCCGATGTTGAAGCCATGCGCGGTCACCGGGTGCATGCCGATGGCAGCATCGCCGATCAGTGCCGCACTCGGAGCCGAGAACTTGTGCGCCCAGGTCGTGACCAGCGGATAGGCATGGCGGGTGCTTGCCAGGGTCATCTGCCCGAGGCGTCCTCGACACCGGTTCATCAATTCCATGCGGAACAATTCGTCGTCGAGAGCAAACAGTCTGTCGGCCTCGCTTGAGCGCAAAGTCAGAAGCAGCGACGACACGCCTTGCATGAGCGGCAACATCGCTATGGTCTGATGGTGGTCGAACCATTCGACCGCGATCTGGTGATGGACGCGCTCGTGCCTCACTCGGCAAATCAGCATGGAGTGGCCAAGCGGATGGATGTTGGCGCCAATGCCGAGCAGGTCGCGCATCGGGGACAAACGCGAATCCGCTGCTACGAGCAGCCGAGCGGCCAATTGCCTGCCATCAGAAAGCGTTATGACCGCCTCGTCTTCGCTATTTGTTGCATTGACGACCGAGTTGCCGCACAGCAGCCGGGCATGATCCTGGAAGTGGACAATTTTGAACAGGGCATCGCGGATCCGACAATTTGGGACCAGAAATCCGAGTGGTTCCCCAGATCCGCTGGGAGCATCGAAGCTCAGGGCGAAAGGGCTGGATCCGTTGAGCACGCGCGCGCCATGAAGCGGTGATTTGTCCGATGCGGGGATGGCATCCCAGGCGCCGAGCTCGCGAAGGATTCTCACTGATGCGTGGGTCAGCGCGATCTCGCGACCGTCGAAAGCCGGATTCGCCAGGCTGTCGAGCGACTGCCGTTCAACCACTGCCACCTTGAGTCGGCTCCAGGCGAGCGATGCTGCGAAGGCAAGTCCGACCGGCCCAGCTCCGACGACAATGATGTCGAATGTGTCGACATAGCCGGCCATCAGCGTGCCGCCATAGCGGCTATCTTCGATACGAAGCGCTCTTGAAGCATCGCAATCACCCACGGTTTGCCGCTCATCTCCCCAACTCGATAGACATGCGTTCTCCGTTGGAAGCCTGGTCAATGAAACCATGCCGATGAAGAGATAACGCTGATCTGGATCAACCAGGCTCGACAAACCCGGCAGCGGCGGGTTCACGGTCGAGTGGTCGATTGCCGTGAAAACGTCTGCATGTCTGGGCATTCTGAATGGTCGGCTTCCCAATCGCGTGCCCCTCCTGGCCAAAGGTTCGGCAACGTATTGTGGCTGATCCGTTCTTCGCACGCGCGCCGATATCGGCATGACGCGGGCAATCGCCAGCAAAGATTCGGTCGACTGACGACCAGCATCCGCACAGTCGTTGGCGCCGCCAGCCGGTTCAGCCTCGCGGCTCTTCCCGATCGATAAGGACCCGCTCGGCGGAGCCGTCGAGATCTTCGTATTGGCCGCTCTTCAAGATCCACAGGAAGCCCCGGTCCAAGCCCCACCAAAACAGGCAGCGGCCACCGCATTTCCGTCTGGACGGGCGTCTTGCTGCCGACAGCATGCTCTCCTAACGCGCTAGACGCCGAAGGAACTCGCCGACGGCCTCATGTCCAAGTGATGTGGGAAGGGAGCAGAACCAAAGGGACTCTGCTTGGCGTCCCCGCTTTTTTCGCAGCTATGAAACCATCACTGAGAACGGATCCGTACTGAGGAGGAGGCGGTCCTTGACTTGCCCGACGCCGGCAACCTTCTCAGCCGCAACGATCGCTGCCTTCCGCTGACGCTCGTCGACAATCGCCCCCTTCAGTTCGACAAGGCCGTCGCTGACCCTCACATCGATCAAGTCACCACCGCTCCAGGTTTGTGGCTGCAGTTCGGCAAGGATAGCCTTGCGGATCAGTTCGTCATCGGGTGGCGTGGTTCCCTGTTTCGGCATGGCGGATCAGGACAAGCAGCAAATCAGTTCGCGTGATGATGCCGACGACCCTTTCCCGAATCGACAATCGGGACATTGTTGTGAGATGTTGCATCATCAGGTCGACAGGAGGCGCCGAGATGACGTGTGTGGTCATCACCTGATGGATGATCCGTCCATTCGAGCGCACACATAGTCATTGGCGGTTGTGCCCGGGCCAAGATCAAGCTCCAGCCAGCGCGGACGCACACGCTGGGTTCCGAGTTCCTCTCGGCGCAAGAAGTCGCTTTTGCTTACAATGCCAACCAAGGTGCCGTCGCTGGTCGTTACTGGCAGGCAGCTGACTTTGCTTGAAAGCATGACCGCTTCGGCGATCGTCGCGTTCGCATGCGTCGTGATGACTGGCTTTGTCATTAAGGATTCGGCTTGCATCCTCACCCTCCTGATCTTTCGTCGGACGACGATAGGACATCCCGACCCGCGGCGCGTTGATCTGAGTCACTTGGAACGAGTGGCATTCTCCGCGCCGTCGTCGCTGTCGATGAGAATGCGCTCCGCCGCGCCATCGAGATCCTCGTACTGGCCGCTTCTCAACGCCCAAAGGAAGCCGGACAGGCCGAGTGCGCCAAGCAATAGCGCTACGGGGATGAGGTAGACGAGCGTCGTCATGACGATTGAGCCAAGGCGCCGGCCCGCGCGGGCCTGTCTTGCCGCGCAATCGCGGACGACGCACCCGTTGCGAAGCCTTGCAGACGCATGGCATTTCCAACCACGAGCAATGACGAGGCTGACATCGCGACCGCGGCGATAAGAGGCGTAACATGGCCCAGAATGGCGATCGGCACGGCGATGGCGTTGTAGACGATCGCGATCACGATGTTCTGGCGAATCAGGCTTCCCGCCTTGCGCGAAACATCCAGCGCGAGAGGCACTGCCAGAAGGCTTTCGCGCAGGAATACGAAATCGGCCGCGTTGCGGCCAATGTCGGCGGCGGTGGCAGGAGCGATCGAGACATGCGCAGCGCTCAGCGCAGGCGTATCGTTGAGACCGTCGCCAACCATCAGAACCTTGTGCCCGTCTTTCGCCGCCGTCTCAATGCGTTCGACCTTGCCGGACGGCAGCAGGCACGGAACGAAATCATCGACACCAAGCCCGTCCGCAACCTCGGCGCAGGCGCCCGCGGTATCGCCCGACAGCATTTCCACGCACATACCAGCGTTGTGCAGTTGATCGATGGCCGCCCTGGCGTCGGCGCGCAGCGCGTCCTCAAAATCGAAGGTCGCGACAATGAACCCGTCTTTTGTCAGCACCGTTCCGCCATAGCCATGTTTGCCTTCGCCGCCGGTCCGGGCCTTCCATCCAGCCCATCCGCGCCGGCCCAGCCGCCAGGTGCTACCGGCGGCTGTGGCCTCGATCCCGAAACCCGGGTGCTCGGTGACGGCATCGAATTTGTGCTGCCCGCCAAGGCGGGCAAAACCGGCTATGGCCTTTGAAAACGGGTGACGCGAATGCGCAGCCATGTCTCCCGCGATTGCCAGCATGGCCGGATCAATCGAGTCCGCATTGACCAGCCGGGGCTGGCCGAGGGTGAGCGTTCCGGTCTTGTCGAACACCGCTCTATCAATCGTCGCCAGGCGCTCCATGGCCGAACCGTCCTTGACCATGATGCCGTTCTCGAACAGGCGCCGCGCCGCGACCACCTGGACGATCGGTACGGCGAGGCCGAGCGCGCACGGGCATGTGATGATGAGAACGGCAATGGCGATGGTTATCGCCCGGTGCCAGTCACCGGTCGCCGCCATCCAGCCAAGGAACGTCGCGAAGGCTGTGAGATGAACCACCGGGGCATAGAGCGCTGAAACACGATCGGCGATCCGGCGATAATGCGCGCGGCCGCCCTCTGCGGACTCCATCAGCCGAACCATTTCCGCCAGAAACGAATCTTTCGCGGCGGCGGTCGCCTCGATCGTCAGCGGGCCGGTTAGGTTGAGGACACCGGCCTGCACGGCTTCGCCTGCCGCTACGTTTCGAGGCGTGCTCTCGCCGGAAACCAACGAGCAGTCCAGATCCGAGGCCCCTTGAATGATCTTGCCGTCGACGGGGATTCTCTCGCCGGCAGCGATCAACAGCAGCATGCCAAGTTCGATCTCGCCAACCGGCAGATAGTCGCGTGCACCATCGCCGCGCAGCACCATGGCGCCACGTGCGGCCAACTGGGACAGGCCTTTCACGGCGGTCCGGGCACGTTCGCGCATGACGTGATCCAACGTGCGGCCGATCAACAGGAAGAACAGCAGCGACACCGATGCATCGAAATAAGCGTGGTCGCCATGGTTGATCGTCTCATAGAGGCTCATGGCGTAGGCTAGGGACACCCCGACCGCGATCGGCACATCCATGTTCATGCGGCCGTGACGCAGCGCATTCCAGGCCGAGCGGAAGAAGATGCCGCCGGAGAAGGCCAGTGGCGGGATGGCGATAAGCGCCGAGACCCAGTGGAACAGGTCGCGGGTAGCGCCTTCAGCACCGGACCAGACAGAGACCGAAAGCAGCATGAGGTTGCCCGCCGCAAAGCCGGCGACAGCAACGGCGCGGATCAGCTCCGAAAGCGTCTTGTCCTTGTTGTCGACCTCGGGGTCGAACAGATGCGCCTCGTAGCCCAGCCGTCCCAGCGCGGCGACGAATGGTGGTACCTGGTTTCCACGCCAGCGGACCGCGACCCGCTTCGTCGACAGGTTGACACGAGCGCTCTCCACTTGATCGAGCTTTCCCAGTGCTGTCTCGATCGCCTGGATGCAGGCCGCGCAATGAACCGTGGGGACCGAAAGATCGGTCTGGCGGAGATCATCGCCAAGCGATCGGCTCGCCAGCCTGATCTCCTGGCTGGACGGCAGGACCGATCCGGCGTTGACCAGATCAAGCGCCATTTCAGCACCCGGCGCACAACAGCTCATTGCAGCGCTCCATGGGAAATCATGATCCTGCGGACGTCGCGATACGGTTTATCCAGGCCGGCATCGGCGTCGACTTCGACGATCCAGACACCATCCTTCGGCAAATGCTGGGCGGCGAATTCCTGACCCGAGGCGAGGACGAGCTTGATGGATTCATCCTCTTTTTCGTAAGCGGGATGGCGAAACAGCGCCTTCACGCCATGCAAGGGAACCGGTTTGCCGGCGGCGTCGATGAGGCCGTAGCGGACTTCACCCGATGCGATGGTCAGCTTGCCGGTCCAGCCGAGGGCTGCCTGCGCCCGCCCTTCCTCGGCCTTCCTGTTGAACTGCTGGCTCGCCACATAGGTGTTTTCGACGACCAGGCCGGTCCAGCTCGTGTTGGCAAGCGTCGCCATGGTCAGATTGACCGCGATGACCACACCGAAGAAGGCAAGGATGGTGAACAGCATGTGCCTGCCGGTGAATTCGCGGGTTTTTTGTGTTCTGGCGCTCATCTGGCAGTCTCCGGCGCGTTGAAGGTGGCGGTGTATTCGTCCGACTCGAAGCTCGCCTTGTCCTCGACACGGAACTTGAAGGTCTGCGCTGTGTCCTGGATTTGACCCGCTGGCTGGCGCACGAAGACCTTCAGCATTTTCAGGCGGTCGGGTTCGACCGGAATGGCGAAGGAACGGCCTGCGGGGATGTCGTCGCCGACGACGACCATGTCAGCGCCTTCAAGGTCCTGCATGGTTACGACGATCGTCCTCGGCTCGGGGATCATGTTGAGCAGCTTGACGGTGTAGCCGTTGCGGATCGAGCCGTCGGAGAGCGTCACGAATTGTGGATTGCGGTCGTGCAGGACATTGATTTCGAGCCGGTCGCGCGTCAGCAGCGAGTAGAGGAGGCCCAGGCCGATCAGCGACCACATAGCCATGTAGACATAGGTGCGTGGCCGAAAGATCTTGCGGATGTGGAAATGCGCCACTCTGTCCGAAAACAGGCCGTCATCCGTCCTGACCAGCGCCGGATTGACTGAGCTGGACCCGCCCGCGGTCGCCAGAATCATGTTGGCGTTGTAATCGGAGAGCGTCGCATAGGCGATCAGCCCACGCTCCTTGCCGAGCTTGTCCATGACGCCGTCACAGGCGTCGATGCAGAGCGCGCAAGTGATGCATTCGAGCTGCTGGCCATCGCGAATGTCGATCCCCATCGGGCAGACCGCGACACAGGCATTGCAGTCGACGCAGTCGCCCACGAGCTGGCCTGCGGCCAGCACCTTCTTGGCGTGGCGCGAACGCGGTTCGCCGCGCCAGTCATTGTAGGTGACAGTGAGGGAATTTTCATCGAGCATGGCCGCCTGGATGCGGGGCCACGGGCACATATAGGTGCAGACCTGTTCGCGCATCAGACCGCCGAACGTGTAGGTGGTAGCCGCCAGAACCGCGACGGTGATGTAGGCGACAGGCGCTGCCGTGCCGGTGAAGAGTTCGCCGAGCAGCGTCGGCGCGTCAGCGAAATAGAAGATCCAGGCGCCGCCCGTCAGCGCGCCTATGGCCAGCCAGATGGCGTGTTTCGATACCCGCAGCACGAGTTTGCGGGGGGTCCAGAGACCGGCATCAAGCTTGATACGAGCGTTGCGGTCGCCCTCTATCGCGCGCTCGACGACCAGGAACAGGTCGACCCATACGGTCTGCGGGCATGTGTAGCCACACCAGGCACGGCCGACAGTCGACGTGATCAGGAAAAGACCGACGCCGGCCATGACCAGAAGGCCGGCGACATAGTAGAATTCCTGCGGCCATATCTCGATGAAGAAGAAATAGAAACGCCGGTTAGCGACATCGAGCAGCACGGCCTGGTCCGGCGCAAACGGGCCACGGTCCCAGCGCAGCCACGGGGTCAGATAGTAGATGCCGAGCGTGACCGCCATCACCAGCCATTTGAACTGGCGAAAGCTGCCCGAGGCCCGCTTTGGGAAGATCTTCTTGCGCGCGGCATACATTGGCTGACGCACCTTGGCGGAGTTGACCGGCGTGGGTTCGATCCTTTCTATTTGCGTGTTATCAAGCACGAGAAGCTCCAGTCACCAGCGACGATTTCGCCGGAAACCGACTCATCGGTTCTGGATGATGCCGAGGCCCGGCTTGCGCCGGGCCTCGTCGCTTGGCGGGAGGGGGAGGACGAGAATAGGCTTCTGCTCCTATTCTCCGCCGCCAAGCGAATGGATGTAGACCGCCAGTTCCTTGACCTTGGTCTCGCCGAGGCGCGCGCCCCAGGCCGGCATCACGCCCTGTTTCGGCGCGGTGACCTGGGCGGCGATGGCCGCTTCGCCTGACCCGTAGAGCCAGATGGCGTCGGTCAGATCTGGAGCGCCGAGTTCCTTGTTGCCTTTTGCATTGTCGCCGTGACAGGCCACGCAATTTTCGGCGAAGACCTTGGCGCCGGGCGCGACCAACGATTGATCGCCGACAGTGCCGGACAGGCTGGCAACGTAGGTGCTGACCTGTTTGATCTGATCGGCGGTGATGATGTCGCCAAAGGCCGGCATTTCCGACAGGCGCGTAGCCGGGTCGGAGGCGAAGCGGATGCCATGAGCGATCGTCTGCTGGATCTGGTCCACCTCGCCGCCCCACAGCCAGTCGTCGTCATTTAGGTTCGGAAAGCCCTTGGACCCCTGGGCGCCGGAACCGTGGCACTGCACGCAATTGACCTTGAACGCGGCGGCGCCGGCAGCGACGGCGAATTCGCGCAGCGTGTCATCCGCAGCAATCTCCGAAACACTTTTCGACTCTATTGCGGCGACATATTTGCCCTTTGCCGCTTCGGCCGCGGACAACTCGTTCTTGACTTCGTTGCGGCTGGAATAGCCAAGTACGCCCTTTGTCGCGGAGTGCAACAGCGGCCATGCCGGGTAGGCAATTGTGTAACCGATCGCCCAGACTATGGTCATGTAGAAGGTGATGACCCACCAGCGCGGGAGCGGGTTGTTGAGCTCGCGAATGCCGTCCCACTCATGACCGGTCGTCGAGATGCCGGAAACCTCGTCAATGTGATCGCTGCTCATGATCAGTCCTCCTTCAGAGGAATTTGAGCTGCTTCGCCGGCTTGCCTGCGGCTGCCGGGGCGAAGTGCAAAGGCAACGGATCCGATGAAGAAAAGAGCGATGGCAAGCAGGCCCCAGCTGTCAGCAAACTCCCGCATGAAATTGTACGTCATCGCCATTGTCCTCAGCGGTAGCCGGCGGTCTCATCGTAGTTCTTGAAATCGACAAGCGTGCCGAGCATCTGGAGATAGGAAACCAGGGCGTCCATTTCGGTGACTTGCTGCGGATCACCGTCGAAATCGCCGATCCTGGCCTTGGGGTAGCGGGCCTCGAGGCCGGACGTGTCGGCATTGGGATCAGCCTGCGCCATCAAATCAGCATTGGCGTTAGCGACCATGTCGTCGGAGTAGGGGACGCCGACGCGCCTGTTGGCAACCAGATGCGTCGAGAAATCCTTCACCGCGATCGGCCTATCCTTCAGAAAGCCATAGCTCGGCATGATGGATTCCGGCACCACGGAACGAGGGTCCGTGAGGTGCTCGACATGCCAAAGATTTGAGTAGCGATCGCCAACCCGAGCGAGGTCCGGTCCGGTGCGCTTCGATCCCCACTGGAAGGGATGATCATACATCGACTCGGCCGCCAGGCTGTAATGCCCATAGCGCTCGACCTCGTCACGGAACGGGCGGATCATCTGGCTATGGCATAGATAGCATCCCTCACGCACATAGATGTTGCGCCCGACGAGTTCGAGCGGCGAGTAGGGCCGCATGCCTTCGACCTTCTCGATCGTGTTGTCGAGATAGAAGAGCGGCGCGATCTCGACGATGCCGCCGATTGTCACGACCAGCAGCGACCCGAGGAGAAGAAGTGTAGCGTTCTTCTCGATGACCGCGTGTCTGTTCATCAACCTCATTTTCTGTCTCATCATCGCGCAAGCTGGAGGGCGGGAACGGAGCCGGGCATCGGATCCTCCTCGCGCCGGTAGCCAAGGATGGTCATGGCGATGTTCCACGCCATGATCAGGGCGCCGGAAAGGTACATGGCTCCGCCGATGGCGCGCATGATGTAGTAGGGGTGCATGGCGGCCACGGTTTCGGCGAAGGAGTAGACCAGGAAGCCCTGCTCGTCGTATTCGCGCCACATCAGGCCCTGCATGATGCCGGACACCCACATGACCGACGCGTAGACAACGATGCCAAGCGTCGCCAGCCAGAAGTGCCAGGTAACGAGGCGCAGCGAGTAGAGCCGTTCACGGTTCCACAGCTTCGGCACCATGTAATAAAGCGCGCCGAACGAGATCATGCCGACCCAGCCGAGTGCGCCCGAATGGACGTGTCCGATGGTCCAGTCGGTATAGTGCGACAGCGAGTTGACCGTCTTGATCGACATCATCGGGCCCTCGAAGGTGGACATGCCGTAGAAGGCGATGGCCATCACCATCATGCGGATGATCGGATCGGTGCGGAGCTTGTCCCAGGCGCCCGACAGCGTCATCAGGCCATTGATCATGCCGCCCCATGACGGCATCCACAGCATGATCGAGAACACCATGCCGAGCGTCTGCGCCCAATCGGGCAAGGCGGTGTAGTGCAAATGATGGGGTCCAGCCCAGATGTAGAGAAAGATGATTGCCCAGAAATGGACGATCGACAGCCGGTAGGAATAGACCGGCCGGTTCGCCTGCTTGGGTACGAAATAATACATCATGCCGAGAAAGCCGGCGGTCAGAAAGAAGCCCACGGCGTTGTGGCCATACCACCATTGCGTCAGAGCGTCCTGGACCCCGGAGAAAGCCGAATAGCTCTTCGAGCCCAGGAAGGAGGCGGGCATGGAGAGGTTGTTGACCACATGCAGCATCGCGATGGTGACGATGAAGGACAGGTAGAACCAGTTGGCGACGTAGATGTGGGGTTCCTTGCGCTTCAGGATCGTGCCGAGGAACAGGATGAGATAGGCGACCCAGACAATGGTCAGCCAGATGTCCACATACCATTCGGGCTCGGCGTATTCGCGGCTCTCGGTGATGCCGAGCAGGTATCCGGTTGCGGCCATGACGATGAAGAGCTGGTAGCCCCAGAACACGAACCAGCCGAGATCGCCGCCGAACAGCCGGGCGCGGCAGGTGCGTTGCACGACATAGAGAGACGTGCAAAGCAGCGCGTTGCCGCCGAAGGCGAAGACGACTCCCGACGTATGCAGTGGCCGCAAACGGCCAAAGTTGAACCAGGGCTGGATGTTGAGATCGGGATAGGCAAGCTGCAGCGCGATGACCACGCCGACAAGCATGCCGATGACACCCCAGAACATGGTGGCGATGGCGCCATAGCGGATTGGCCCGTCCATGTAAGCGGACGGGTCGATCGGCGCGGCAGGCCTGAACTCAGTGTTGCGCAACAGGATCGCAGTGAAGCCAGCCAAGGCGAAGAACAAGACCCACATATGCTGGCGAAAGGGTTCATCCACCCCAGCGCCAGCGGCCACCAAAGCCGCGAATGCGAACAGGCTTAGAAGCACGATTTCTTTGCCGAATTTCATCGCAAGCCCCGATTTCCAATTCCGGCGGATGCCAAACCGCGGTGCCTTATTGCGCAGCCGTCGCCTGCTCGCCCTGATCCATGTCAGAGCCGCACCATTTTGCTTCGAGCAGCATCGAGTTCGTTGCGATCAGACTGTGTCGAATGTGGAAGTGCAGCACCGGCCGACGGTTTATGGACAGGCCCGGCGTCCCCAGTCGGGGCCCGGGTAGGAGGCGACCGCGGGCGTGTGGGGAAGCGCACCTTGACGCTGGTAAGCAGGCCGATGCCTTACCGAACGTCGATCGTTTCAATGCCTTGGAACAGCCAGCGCCAGCGTAGCGCTGCCTTCGCGACATTTATAGTTTGGACGGCGATTTTCGCCTGAGTATGAGGCATATTGACTTCGGCCAAGTGTGGATGCTTCGCCGACGAGCCCAAACGCAACTGGCGTATACGATCGGAATTAGAACGGGCTGTCGCTACGCGATGTCTTCTGAGCCCAACGCGAGCATGCCCTGCCCCGAATGAAGTAAGTGGCGTGGGCCATGCAGCTTCGTGTCATTCAAACGGCTATTGCGCCTCGGCCGCCGCAGCGCCGTTCCAGCCGGCTCATGCTGTCCACGGTGACGCGGCGGTTGTTCTCGATCCGAATCACGCCGTCCATTCTCAGGCTGGTCAGCTGACGGCTCACGGTCTCGTTAGTGATTCCAAGGAAATCAGAGATGTCGGCACGCGTCATCGGCAGCTCGAAGCACGCCGACCTAGCCGCCGGGTCAACATTGGAGTCGATGTTCCGGGCAATCATGAGGAGAAAGCTCGCCACCTTCTCTGGTGCGGTCTTGCGCCCCAGAGTCACCATCCATTCGCGGGCCTCGTCAAGTTCGTTCAGCGCCTGCTTGAGCAGGCGATGCACAAATTCGGGTGACTGCTTCATCATCCGTTCGATGGCCGCTCTCGGAAACGAGCACAGCGAGACAGCTGTTGCCGCTTCCGCATTGATCGCACTTTTCATCTTGAAGGGCCGTCCCAGAAAATCCGGCGCGAACTGGAGACCGACGATCTGCTGGCGGCCGTCCGAAAGGCTCTTCGTGAGCTTCACCACGCCTGAAAGCACGTTTGAATAACAGTCGACCGCCTCGGCGTCGCCGATCAGTTCGACCCCCGGCTCGATATTGTGCCGCGACGACGTCTTGGCGAGCTGAGCCAAATCGTCTGGCTCGAGCGCGCCACAGACACCGCGGCGCCGTGCCTCGCAAGGCAAGCAAAGAACGGGAATGCCGGAACTGTGAATATCCTGCCGTAATGTCATTCGATCGCTCTACCGGTCCAGTGCGGGCAGGATAGCAATCCACGGTAGAAAAATCCTTGCGGCAGTTTGTCCGTGCTGAAGGTTGATCGAAATCAGGGCTTAGGCTCATCCAAGCATCCACAGTTCGGGCGACGCAAACACGGTGGACCACGACATGCGACAAAAGCTAGCTGCCAGACTGGGCGAGAACGTCCCGCGCTATACCAGTTATCCGACTGCGCCCCATTTCCATGCGGGCGTCGATGCCGTCGTTTACCGAGGCTGGTTGGAGGCGCTCGAAGGTGGTGACGAGATATCGCTTTACCTGCATATTCCCTATTGCGACAGGCTCTGCTGGTTCTGCGCGTGCCATACCAAACAGACCCGCCACTACGAGCCGGTGGCCGCTTATCTGCGCTCGCTGTATGCGGAGATCGCCACGGTTGGCGGCCTTGTTACCGGCAAGGGCCGAGTTCGCGCGGTTCATTTCGGCGGCGGTTCCCCGACGATGCTGGAACCTGAGGATATTGTGGCGCTGGGAAGCGTCCTGCGCAACAGCTTCGCCTTTCTTCCCGGCGCCAAGATCAGCGTTGAAATCGAACCCAATGATATGGACGATGCCCGCCTCGATGCGCTTGCCGAAATCGGCACGACCCGTGCGAGCCTCGGCGTCCAGGACTTCGATCCGAAGGTTCAGAAGGCAATCAACCGCGAGCAGAGCTTTTTGCAGACCAAAGCGGTAGTCGACGGTGTTCGTTCGCGCGGCGTCGAATCGGTCAATCTAGACCTGCTCTACGGCTTGCCGCACCAGACGAGGGAGAGCGTCTCCTCCACCGTCGCGCAGGCGCTGACCTTGGAACCCGACAGGATAGCGCTTTTTGGCTACGCCCATGTGCCGTGGTTCAAGAAACATCAGACCATGATAGACGAGGCATGGCTGCCCGGTCCCGCGGAGAGATTTGCTCAATTGCAACTGGCGGCGCGGGCGATCGTGGACCAGGGGTACGAAGCAATCGGCCTCGACCATTTCGCCAAACCCGGCGATGCCCTGGCCCTTGCCGCCCGCGCCGGAACACTGCACCGGAACTTTCAGGGTTACACCGACGATTGCTGCGAAACCTTGATTGGGCTAGGCCCATCGTCCATCAGCCAGTTTCGGCAGGGCTATGCGCAGAACATGCCTTCGACCAGCGAATATCGATGCACGGTTGATGACGGCGGGCTGGCCGCCGTCCGCGGTATCGCACTTTCCAACGACGACCGCGTTCGCGGCTGGATCATCGAACGTTTGATGTGCGACTTCGCCTTCTCGGCCATCGATCTGGTGGAACGCTTCGGCGAGGCCGGCCAGAGGCTCCTCCTTCAGTCAAGTTCCATGGCCCTCCACGATCCGGTTCGATTGCTTGAACTTGATGGCGACAGATTCGTTGTGCCGGCTGAAAGTCGCCCTTTCGTCCGAAGCATCGCGGCCAGGTTCGACAAATATTTCGAAACTGGAACGGCCAGGCACTCGGCGGCAGTCTGAGCACCGCAGAGGAACGGTCATGGCTCTCACTCGATCGTGAACCGATTGCGATCGTTTTCCACTGTTGACCGGCGACCGTCGGCCGAGACGGTTCGAAGCGGACCAGACGCGTCTTGGCATAGCGACGATATCGCCCGCTCATGCCCTGCCTGGTTGTGTGCGTCAAGTTCTGCAAAATGGGCGATCATGAAGCTGGTCATGCGGCTTGGCGTAGAGCGAGCTTCTTGTGCTCGC
>NZ_JAMYRE010000019.1:0-150607 GCF_040321265.1 Mesorhizobium sp. M0491 | reverse complement strand
GCCAATGCTTCCGTGCTTATGTCGAGCAGCAGCTCATCACCGTGCTGAAGCCCGGCGACATCGTGGTCATGGATAACCTGGGAAGTCATAAGTCGGCAGCCATCAGGCAGATGATCAAGGCTGCCGGCGCCAGGCTTTGGTATCTGCCGCCCTACTCTCCAGACCTCAATCCGATCGAGCAGGCCTTCGCCAAGATCAAACACTGGATGCGCCAGGCTCAGAAACGAACCGTCGAGGATACGTGGCGCCACATCGGCCACCTCGTCGAAACAATCGAGGCAGCCGAATGCAAGAACTACTTCGAAAACGCAGGCTACGCTTCCGTCAAAATATGAAACGCTCTAACGATTGATCGCGGTCGTGGTGTCGGTTGCGGCTGCAGCCTTCGGCGGCCAGGAGAAATCGTCGGCGCGGCCGGGCGATGCAATCGGTGCCTTGCCCTCGACCACAAGCTTTTCACCGGGCAGGTCCGGACTTGCCTTCGCCGGCGGGGCCGCGCCAAGCAGCTCGGAGCCGCCATCGAGTGCCGGATCGCTGAGCAGCATCGGCGCGGTGCGGTCGATGACGATGGGTGCCGCGGCCGGCGCCGGCGCCTCGACAGGGGCGCCCGCCGGAGCGGACGGCGTAACCACGCTTCCCGGCGCGGTCAGGCCGAGGATCTTCAGCAGCGGTTTTTCGGTATAGAAGGCGAGTTTGCGCTTGCCCGCCCTCGAGACGTTGATGCCGTCATCGGCGCGCAGCCGCACCGGCTGGCCGTTGATGTCGGGGCCGCTGGTGACGAAAGCACCGTTCTCATCGACGAAGCCGTCCCAGACGTCGACGAATTCACCGCCATGGCTTTCAGCGGCCTGATGGTAGATGTCGTTGAAGGCCAGCATGTCGGAGGTCATCTTCGGCACCCGGAACGCCGGCATGCCGACCCATAGGAAAGGTACCTTTGCCTCCGCGATAGCTTTGCCGAACGCCTCGGTCCGGCGCTCATATTCCTTGGTCCAGGTTTCAGAGCGGGGCTGTTCGCGCACGTCTCCCACCTTCATCTGCTGGCGGTCGTTGGAACCCAGCATGACGATCACGGCGGCAGGTTTTTCGGTCTCGATCAGCGATTTGATCTGTTCGGGCCAGTTGTAGAAGTCGTCGCGTACGAAGCCGGACGAGCCATTGCTGCGAACGACGATCCTGACGCCGGTATTCTCGGCAAAGGCGGTGTCGAGGCCTTCGGCGAGGCCGGCCGCCATGAAGTCGCCGACTACCATGACGGTGCGGGCGTCCGGTGCCTTGTCGACCACCGGGATTTCCGGTTCCGCGGGCGGGCGAGGGGCGCGGGGTTTTTTCGCCTTGGGCCTGGGCCTTGCTTTCTGGATGTCCTGCGGCGGCTCGATGCGCTCGCTGCGGCGCGGGAACAGAAGGTCGCGCAGCGACCAGCCGCGGTTTTGCTGCTCCTGCGCCATGGCGGGCGCATGAAAGGCGCCAGCCACACCGACGGTGAGCACGATCACGGCCAGGATGAGCACCGGCATGCGACGAACAAGCCCTGCGATGCGCGCAGCCGAAGCCAATCGTTTCCTCCATCCCTTGGCGCAGCCCTTTTTTTGAAAAGTCGTACTTTTCAAACGGACTTTGCGCCAACCAGATTGCTACAGCGTCCTTTGCGCGGCCGAAAGGCCGCGCGGCACCGCAGGCGGCTCTATTTCTGCCGGAGCCACTTCAGCACTTCCATGCTCGGGTAACCGTCCTGGGTCAAGCCGGCCTTGGCCTGGAAAGCCAAGATGGCTGATTTCGAGCCGTCGCCTATCTTGCCGTCGAACTTGCCGTCATAAAGGCCATGTTGGGAAAGCCGCTGCTGCAGCTCCTGCCTTTCGTCGAAAGTGAGCTTGGTGAAAGGCCGCTTCCAGTCCTGCACGAGACCGCTGGAGCCGGCGATTTCGTCGGCAAGAAGGCCGACGGCAAGCGCATATTTGTCGGCATTGTTGTAGGCTTTGATGACCGTGAAATTCTTGATCATCAGAAAGGCCGGCCCGTTGCGGCCGTCCGGCACCTTCAACGTCGCCTTGTCTGAGCCGTTCTTGAACGGCTTGCCGTTGGCCCTGACGACGCCCAGCGCCTGCCATTGCGACAGCGTCTTGGACCCGGCGGGAAGTTTGCCGGCCGGCAAGGCGACCTCATAGCCCCAGGTCTTGCCGGCCTGCCAGCCATTCTTCTTCAACAAATTGGCTGATGTCGCCAGCGCATCGGGGATCGAATTCCAGATGTCGCGCTTGCCATTGCCGTCCATGTCGACGGCATAGTGCAGATAGCTGGTCGGAATGAACTGGGTGTGGCCCATGGCGCCGGCCCAGGATCCGCTCAGATGGCTTTCGTCGATGTCGCCGGTCTGCAGGATCTTCAGTGCGGCGACCAGCTGGGTGCGGGCGAATTTCGCCCGCTTCGGATCGGCATAGGCCAAGGTTGCCAGCGAGCGCACGACATTGCGCATGATGTCGTCGCGCTTGAGGATCTCGCCATAGTTCGATTCCATCGACCAGATGGCCAGGAGGATGTAACGGTTGACGCCGAACCTGGCCTCGATCCGATCCAGCCACGGCTTCCATTTCCTGGCCATCTGCTGGCCGACGGCGACCGACTGGTCATGGACGCGGTTGTCGAAATAGTCCCAGGCAGGAGCCGTGAATTCAGGCTGCGTACGCGCCTTTTCCAGCACCACCGGATCGATATCCCTGATGTTCCTGAAGGCCTGGTCGTAGAGGGCGCCGGAAACGCCGCTCTGCACGGCGGTGGCGCGGAAGCCGGCGACCCACTGCCGGAAACCGGCATCGGCGAAAGCGGGGCCAGGCATCAGCAGAGCGAGCGATAGGCTGGCTGCCGCTATGACGCTGGTAAAACGTTTTGCGGCATCGCGAACGGACATCTTTTCCTCCTTCTCTGTCTCAGGAAAGACCATTCATCGCCGAACCAGGTTAGGAATTAGTTTACCATAGGCGCCACCGGGAACGAAAAGACGCTTCGAAGCTTTACCGGTGGACATTCCTCTCAGTTGCCCAGTAGTCCCCAATTCCGGCGTGAAAATGTCTTGGAACGGGGATTGCGGAGCTGGCCCTCAAACGGATAATTGAAAGCATGAAGAGAGTTCGCAAGGCAGTCTTCCCGGTCGCCGGTCTCGGCACACGGTTTCTCCCGGCCACCAAGGCGGTCCCCAAGGAAATGCTGACCGTCGTCGACCGGCCGGTGATCCAGTATGTGGTGGATGAGGCGCGCGAGGCCGGCATCGAGCATTTCATCTTCGTCACCGGCCGCAACAAGGCCGTCATCGAGGACCATTTCGACATCCAGTTCGAACTCTATGACACGCTGGCCCAGCGCGGCAAAGACGACCAGCTCGCCCGCCTGCAACGGCTGCAGCCGGCGCCGGGGCAGACCAGTTTCACACGCCAGCAGGTACCGATGGGACTTGGTCACGCCGTCTGGTGCGCCCGCGAGCTCGTCGGCGACGAGCCCTTCGCGCTTTTGCTGCCCGACATGATCATGCAGTCGGAGAAGAGCTGCACGAAGGCAATGGTCGAGCTCTACGAGGAGACCGGCAACAACATCATCGCGGTGCAGGAATGCGCTCCCGCCGAAGCCCACAAATACGGCATCGTCGGCCGCGGCGAGGACACGCATCACGGTTTCCGCATCACCGAGATGGTGGAAAAGCCGAAGGCCGGCACCGCGCCGTCCAACCTTTACATCAACGGCCGCTACATCCTGCAGCCGGAGATATTCAAGATCCTCGAAGGCCAGGAAAAAGGCGCCGGCAACGAGATCCAGCTCACCGACGCCATGCTGAAGCTGGAAAAGCAGCAGCCTTTCTACGGCTACCACTATCGAGGCCGCACGTTCGACTGCGGATCGCCGGAAGGCTTCGTCGAGGCCAACGTCGCCTTCGCGCTGTGGCGCAGCGACATGAATGAGAACATGGCTGGCGTCATCCGCACGCTTCTCGACGAGCTGAAGCCGTCTGAGCGCCGCGGCGCTGCGTTTTAAGGTATTCTAGCGAGCGGCCGGATGTCGTTGGTGCGGCCGTTCAGCGCTGCACCTTGACGCCAAGGAAGATGCTGTTGGCGGTGTAGTCCCGGCCCGGCAGATTGCTGGTCAGCTTCTCGGTCCTCACTCTTGTGGTCAGGCCGGCGTAGCGGTTCAGCCACCAGGTCAGTCCGGCCTCGGCGCTCAACACCCTGTCATGGCCGTCGATGCCGATGTAATCACGCCAGTCGAGGCCCAGAGCCGCATTGGCGGTGAGGTTGGCGCGAATCTGGCGCTCGCCGGTCAGGCGACCGGAATAGAGGATGTCGCCGCTTTCGCCCGATGTGGTCGTGGGCTCGACGGTAGTCCGCCCGGTCAGGCCGATCGTTGTGCCGCGCTCGGGTGACCATTTGAGGTCGGCGTTGACGGTGGCACCAGAGATCGCGTCAAGGTTTTTGTCGTCGATCGCTTCCCTGAGCCAGCCGGCCGAGAATTCGCCCGACAGCTTCTCACCCATGTCGAGTGCAAGGCCAGCGCGGGCGCCGAGCCGCGTCGACGAGCGCTCGAAGCCTTCATTGTCGATGCGTTGATCATAAGTCCGGCGGCCGACCTCGATTTCGGTGAAAGGGGTCAGGGCAGGGGAGATCTCGTAGCCGGTGCGCAACGTCGCCGTGTAGAGCGTGGAGTCCTGATCCTTCTGCGACAGCGAGGTGCCGTCCGAGAGCTTGGCGTCGCCGTAGAAGTCGTGCGAGACCGCGCCGGTCAACGTGTACTGCATCTTGCCGAGATGCTTTTCGACGGCGAGGCTGCCATCGATGGTCTGCCGCAGCGGCTGCTTGCTGACGCCCGCGATGGCGTCCGGCGATGATGCCGATTCCGGCACGGCCTCGTAGCCGAGCTTAGCGATGGCGCGCAACTCATTGTCAAGGTCGACATTGAGCTGGCCTTCGATGCGCCCTTGCTCGTCGTGAACCGGGTAACCCGAGACAGTCTCGCGAAAAAGGCCATAGCCGTCGATCGTGGCTGAGTTCTCGCGCCAGTCGGAGGCGGCGGAAAAGCGCAGCGCCGTCTCGGACAGCAGCGCCGACGTGCCGGCACTGCTCGAATCACCGTTCGAGGTGGCGGTCAGGCCCTGTTCGATCGTCGGCCGGATGACGAACGAGCCCCATTTGACGCCGGTGGCAGCAAACGGATCATCCTCCGGCTTCTTCTTCTGGCCTTCGATGGCGTCCGTGCGCTCTGCGCCTGGGTCGAGCTTCTGCCTGTCGGCACTGTCGATGGTGAGGGCGCGGCGGTTGGCCGTGTCCGCATTGGTCTCTGCACCATCGGCGGCGTCCGTCGTGGAGGCCGTCGTGGAAGCGGTGATGTCGGAGGTGTCGGCCGTCGATTTCTTCTTCTTTTTCGACTTGTCGGCAGCCTTGTCCTTGGCCTGGTCAGCAGCATTCTGCCCGGCGGTCGATGAGCGGCGGCGAGGCTTGGGCGGCGCCGCAGTGTCGGCGGACATGTCGTCAGTGGCTGCGGGCGGGTCGAAGAGGCTGCCGGTCGCGGTGGCGTCGCCAGTGTCGGCGTCGTCAGGCACGGCACCGGCGCTGGCCGGCAGGTAGGTGCGGGCCGGCGCATTGTCCTGCGCGGCATTGGCCGGCTGTTGACCCTGCGCTGCCAGGGCCAGCTGTCTCGCCTTGCGCTGCTGGTCGGACAGGATCGCCGATTCCGAAACCTCGCCGCGCAGTTCGGTTTCCTGGGCATGGAGCGCCGTCGGGCGCAGCAAGGCAAACATGCTGGTTGCCAGCAGCAAGGCGCAGACCGCCTTGCCCCCACGTCCTGTCGAATTTTCTGGCTGGGCCCCGGACATCGCCACCACTGCTTGCGCGGCGCACGCGCGCCATACTTACCGAACCGTAAATGGGGATGGTTAACGGAGGGTTGAGGCGGCGGCCCGTCAGCCGCCTGAAGCGCTGATTTCCAAAGGCATTCATACCGCGTGCGTCAAGCTTTTGGTTTTCGCCTCTACCGTCGTCAAAAACCACCGCACACGTTCGGGCAACATGCCTTGGGCCATTTCTGTTGGACAGCGCGCCGGCAAAGCGCTAATCGCATCAGCCATGCATGCGGGATCCATGGATAAGAAACCTTCGGACAGGCAAGCCTCGATCGCTTCGGCGCTGAGGACGGTGGCGACAGAACAGGCTGGTGTCGCAGCCCTTGCCGAGGCGCTGGAGAATGGGCTGGCCGGGCCTTTCGCCCAGGCCGTCGAGATGATCTCGGGGATTGAAGGCCGGCTCATCGTCACCGGCGTCGGCAAAAGCGGCCATATCGGTTCGAAGATCGCGGCGACGCTGGCCTCGACCGGCACGCCGGCTTTCTTTGTCCATCCCGCCGAAGCCAATCACGGCGATCTCGGCATGATCGCCAGGGACGACGCCATCATCGCCATGTCGTGGTCGGGCGAAAGCAAGGAACTGATGGGCATCGTCGCCTATTCCAGGCGCTTTTCCATTCCGCTGATCGCCATCACCGCCGGAGAGACATCGGCGCTGGCGCGGGCGGCGGACGTGGTGCTGCTTTTGCCGCGCGCTCCAGAGGCCTGTCCGCACGGCCTGGCGCCGACGACATCGACGCTGCTGCAACTGGTGATGGGCGACGCGCTGGCGATCGCGCTGCTCGAGGCACGCGGCTTCACGCCGGACCATTTCCGCACCTTTCATCCGGGCGGACAGCTCGGCGCCAACCTGACACAGATTCGCGAGATCATGCATGTCGGCGACAGGCTGCCGGTGGTGGTTGCGGGCACCGGCATGCAGGACGCGATCCTGGAACTGTCGCGCAAGGGGTTTGGCTGCGTCGCGATCACCGACGCCGACGGTGCGCTGGTCGGCATCATCACCGATGGCGACATCCGCCGTCACATCGGCAGCAATCTGCTGGCGATGACGGTGGATCAGGTGATGACAAAAGGCCCGAAGACCGCGACGCCGGACACGCTGGTGGCAACGGCGCTGCAAACGATCAACAATTCAGCCATCACCAGCCTGATGGTGGTGGAGGGCCGGAAACCAGTCGGCCTCATCCACCTGCATGACCTGCTGCGTATCGGCGCGGCCTAAGGCGCGTCGATATTCAGGTGATGCCGGCCTGACCCGGATCTCGACACACTCTTAACGCCGCTCGTTCAGACCGCCTCGACGGTCAGTTCCAGATCCG
Source organism: Mesorhizobium sp. M0491 (assembly GCF_040321265.1). Classification (NCBI taxonomy): domain Bacteria; kingdom Pseudomonadati; phylum Pseudomonadota; class Alphaproteobacteria; order Hyphomicrobiales; family Phyllobacteriaceae; genus Mesorhizobium; species Mesorhizobium sp. M0491. Next base: position 143,407 of record NZ_JAMYRE010000019.1, on the reverse strand, counting down.
TATCGGCTGCGCCCGTCACGCGCACTTGCGTGCCGGCCGGCAAATCCGGGCCGGAGACACGCCACAGCGTATCGCCCAGCTTGATGCGGCCGCGTCCGTCCCGGATCGGCTCGGCAAGTGTCGCCATCCTGCCGACCATTTGCGCGCCGCGCCGGTTGAGCAGCGGCTGGTCGGTCGGGTCGTTGCGGCTGCCGACCAGCTTTTTGCCGACATAGGCCGAGACCAGCGACAGCGCCAGGAAGGCGAGGACCTGAACCTGCCAGGTCCAGAAGCCGGCGTCCCAGATCAGCAGCGACACGGCGCCGATGATCAGCGCGGCGATGCCGATCCACAGCATGAAGATACCCGGTGCGATGATTTCCATCACCAGCAGGACGAAACCGAGTACCATCCAGTTCCACGGGCCGAGTTCGGAAACGATGCGGTCGATCATTGGTTTCGACCTCAGTTGTCGGTTGGGCGAACGACCGGCGGGCGCGCGGCCTGCCTTTGCGAGCCGGTCGTGCCTTCGCTGCGGAAGACTTCCTTGGCGATCTCGCCGATGCCGCCGAGCGAGCCGATCAGCGACGATGCCTCGAAGGGCATCAGCACGATCTTGCTGTTGGTGGCCGTGCCGATCCTGCCAAGCGCTTCAGTGTATTTCAGCGCTACGAAATAGTTCAGCGCCTGCACATCTCCTTTGGAGATCGCTTCCGACACCACCTGGGTGGCGCGGGCTTCCGCCTCGGCCGAGCGCTCGCGCGCCTCGGCATCGCGGAAGGCGGCTTCCTTGCGGCCCTCGGCCTCGAGGATCTGCGACTGCTTGAGGCCTTCGGCGGCAAGGATCTGGGCACGCTTGTTGCGTTCCGCGGTCATCTGCCGGCCCATCGATTCGATAAGGTTGGCCGGCGGGTTGATGTCCTTGATTTCGACGCGGGTGATCTTGATGCCCCACGGGTGGGCTGCTTCATCGACGACGCGCAGCAGGCGCTCGTTGATGGCGTCGCGGTTCGACAGGAGTTCATCGAGGTCCATCGAACCCATGACGGTACGGATGTTGGTCATCGTCAAATTGAGGATGGCGTTCTGCAGGCCGGAAACCTGGTAGGCGGCCTGCGCCGCGTTGAGGATCTGGAAAAAGGCAATGCCGTCGACACCGACGATGGCGTTGTCCCGGGTGATGATTTCCTGGCTCGGGACGTCGAGCACCTGCTCCATCATGTTCATCTTGGCGCCGATGCGGTCGATGAACGGGTAAATGAAATTGAGACCCGGGCTCAGTGTCTTGGTGTAACGGCCAAAGCGCTCCACCGTATAGTTGTAGCCTTGCGGGATTGTCCTGATGCCTTTGATCAGCAGCACCAATACCAGAAGGGCAAGTGCACCAACCGCAATATCGAAACCACTGAAATCCATTTGGCTCTCCCTCAGACGAAGGCCGCTCAAGCCATTCTCGCGCAGCCGACTTCACCAAAGACTTAAGTGTGTTTCAGATGCGTTACAATCAGGTGATGATGGATTGTTTATAGGTTTGCACTCAGCGGTTGAAGGCGAACAGCCTTGCATCCGTGTCATCCAGCCCGTTGATCGAAGCCGGGACAATTTCGGAAGCGATCTGCGAGAAGGTGATGCCGTTGCCGCCGTAGCCCAGCACCGCATGGATGCGCGGGTGGCGGGGAATGGCGCCGATATAAGGCAGGCCGGTGGTCGTGGTGCCGAACGAGCCGGTCCAGGCAAAATCGGGTCTGGTGTCGAGATGCGGAAATATCAGGCCGAGCTTCTCGGCGATGCGTGTGCTCTTGTCGGCGATCAGCTCGTCGCGCCGCGCTTCGTCGATAAAATCCTCGTCCTCGCCGCCGCATATGACCCGGCCGTCGACCGTCGTGCGCATATACAGATACGGCTCCGACGCTTCCCAGATGAATGCTGCGTCCGGCCAGAGCTTTCGCGGTTGCGGGCGTGTCGCAATCGCCCATGTCGAGATGATCCGGTGGGCCGCGGCCGGCACGATGTCGACAAGTTCGTAGCCGGTGGCCAGAACAACATGTCGTGCGGTTATGGTTGGGCCATCCCTGGTCGCGACGACAACAGCTTCGGCGCTGTCCTCGATCATTGTGGCTTCGACGGGGGCATAGAAGCGTGCCTTGCGCTCCAGGGATTTCAGCAGCAGCCCAGCCGTCAGCTTGCGCGGGTCGAGCGCGATGTTGCCGTGGCCGAGAATGGCGCCTTCGCGGTCGATGCCGAATTTCTCGGCTAGCTGTTGTCGGGTTAAGCAGATGGCGCCGATGCCGGCTAGCCGACGTGCCTCGGCCTCGTCGCGCAGTTCCGACGGACCAAGCATCGTGCCGGCCAGATAGAGTGATGGCATGCGGCTCAGGCCACAGTTGATGCCGAGTTCGGCAATCCGTCCGGCGAGATTGGAAACGGCGAGCCGCGAGCGTCGCCAGGCCTGCTGGGCCGAGGCTCTGCCAACCATCTTCGCGAGCGTGGAGAGAGGCTGGTCTATTTCGAATGCCACCAGTGCGGTGGTTGCGGCCGTCGAGCCCTTCAGCGGGCCGCGCCGGTCGATGCAGATCACCCGATGGCCATCGGCCGTCAGCGCCTCGGCCATCATGGCGCCGCTGATGCCCATGCCGACGATCAGCACATCCGTCTTGACATCTCGGGTCAGACTGTCCGTCGGCACCGCAGGCGCCCGATAGGCGGACCAGACGGGCCGGCCACTACTGAGGTCGAGTTTGCGGGACATCGAATTCTCCGGAGGGCGCGCCTTAACGCCTCGGAGCAGGCGTTGTTCCGGTTCAGACCCAGCCGGACAGTTCGCGCCGCACCATCGCCTCGATCACCGCCATCCCTTCCGCGCTATCGTTGAGGCAAGGGATATGGGCGAAATTCTTGCCGCCGGCATGGTGGAAGGTTTCGGCCGCCTCGCGGCCGATCTCGTCCAGCGTCTCGATGCAGTCGACGGAAAAGCCGGGATTGACGATGGCGATCGACTTGACGCCGTCCTGCGCGAGTTTCTCGACCGTCTTGTCGGTATAGGGCTGCAGCCATTCCTGCGCCCCGAAGCGCGACTGGAAGGTGATGATCAGTTTCTTGTCATCCCAGCCAAGCCGTTCGCGCAGCAGCCGCGTCGTCTTCTGGCAATGGCAATGATAGGGGTCGCCCTTCTCGAAATAGGGTTTTGGAATGCCGTGATAGGAGGTGATGACCACCTCCGGCTCGAAGTCCAGCGTCGCCAGATGCCGTTCAATCGAGCGCGCCAGCGCTTCGATGTAGACCGGTTCGTCATAGTAGGGCGGCACGCTGCGGACGGCCGGTGCGCGGCGCATTTTCATCAGCGCGCGAAACAGCTGGTCGTTGGCTGTTGCCGTGGTCGTCGCTGAATATTGCGGATAGAGCGGGAAGGAAAGAATGCGGTCGCGGCCCTGGTCGACCAGACGCTGGGCAATGCTGGCGGTTGAAGGGTTGCCGTAGCGCATCGCCCAGTCGACGACGACATCAGGCAGGTCGCTCAGCGCTTCAGCCAGCTTTTCGGCCTGGGCGCGGGTATAGGTGCGCAGCGGCGACTCGTTCTTTTCCCGGTTCCAGATCCGTGCGTAGTTGGCGCCCGACTTCTTGGGCCGCCTGGTGAGCACAAGGCCATAGAGGATCGGATACCAGATTGCCCTGTTGAGTTCGATGACGCGCGGGTCGGACAGGAATTCACGGAGATACCGCCACATCGGCTTGAAATCGGTGCCGTCGGGCGTGCCCAGATTGACCAGCATGACGCCGATCTTGCCCGCCTTGATCGGCGGATGCCCAGCGGGCAACGGGCCGAGCGCCTTTGCGGCCTTGGGTTCGGCAGGGGTGGAAAGCGTCATAAGGGTTCTCCGGAAGACGCGAACCTAACCATCTTGCGCGCGCATTCAATGCAGCGTCTGGCCGCACCTTAAAGCGGATTGTCTGAATGGATTCAGACGACCCGCTTTAAGTCTTTGTTTTTATACATGTCGTTCTCCCAAAATCGAGTTCACTTTTGGGCGACATGCATTAGCCCGAAAACAGGACGCCCGTCCGGTTTTCGGGCGGGCGGTGTCATTCAGGCATCTAAGCGAGGCTATTTCGGCGGGATGGTCAGCGTTGCGCCGACCGGAAGCCGGCGCGGCTCATAGCCCTTGTTGGCGCCCGAAATGACCTTCCACCTGGCGCCGTCGCCATAAGCTTTCTTTGCCAGATCCCAGTAGGTGTCGCCGGCAACGATGACATGGCTGGCTTCGGTCGGCGCGGCCTCAGCAGGCTTTGCCGGCTCGGCGGCGGGAGCCGGTGCCGCCGGGGCGGGGGCTGCTTCAGCCGGTTTTGCCGCCTCGGCTGGTGGCGCTGGCGGGGCTGGTGCTCCTTCCGTCGATATGGCCGGGGGCGTGTTGGCGATGTCGCCCGAGTTGGCCGGCAATTCAGGCATTGCAGGTGCCGCTTCAGCAGGCTTGGCGGCTTCAGCCGGATCGGTTGCCGGGGCCGCAGGCGCCGCAGCGACGGTCGCGGCCATTTCGGTGATGCGGCCGTCGAGCTTCGGCGTGTAGGGTCGGTGGGCACCGAGATAGTCGGCAACCACCTGTTCGAGGCCGGGGCCGTAATCGTAGGCATTCTTGGCCTTGTCGGCGAAGATCTTGTAGCCGTCGCCGCCCTGGCGGACATAGTTGTTGGTTGCGACCAGATAGTCCTTGTCCGGCTTGATCGGCGTCCAGGCGCCGCCTTCCATGACTTCCACCGACTTGACGCGGCCGGCATTGGGCGCGACGGATTTGTCGAAGGAATATTTCAGGCCGGCGACCTGGGGGAAGCGCCCGGCGCCGTCCTCGAGCTGGCTGAGGCCGCCCTCGAGGCCGGCCACCAGATCCTTGCCCGAAATCTGGAAGGTCGCCAGCGTGTTCTGGAACGGCAGCACGGCCAGCACCTCGCCCATGGTGACGGTGCCCTTGTCGATCGAGGCGCGCAGGCCGCCGCCATTGGAGATGACGATTTCGACGCCCTGTCCCTTGACGCGGTCGAGGACGGCGTCGGAAACGAGGTTGCCCATCGCGCATTCTCGGGTGCGGCAGCTCTCACGACTGCCGTCGATGACGTCGGTGGTTTCCGCCACTTCCTTGTTCTTCAGCGCCTCGATCGGCGCGCCAAGTTCCTTGATGCGGGCGAGCACGGCCGGGTCGTGGGTGATCGACTTGTCGAGATAGATCGGGTCGCCGCTGGCCGATTTGACGACGCCATTGTCGTCGAACACCACCTTGAACTCGCCGAGATATTTCGAGTAGGACGCCGCCTGCACCACCGGCACCTTGTAGCCGTCCGGATTGTCGACCATCGTCGGGTAGGGGCCTTCGGCCTTCGGATCGGTGTTCGACAGCAGGGAATGGCTGTGGCCGCCGACGACGACATCGATGCCCGGGATCTTGGCAATGACGTCGCGTTCGCGCCTGTAGCCGATATGGGTCACGGCGATGATCTTGTTGACGCCTTCGCCCTTGAGCTTCTCGACCTCGGCGGTGATCGACCTGACGTCGTCCTCTATAGTGACGTTGGGTCCGGGGGAAGCGAGGTCCGGCGTGTCGTTGGTGATCGCGCCGATGATGCCGATCTTCTGGCCGCCGACCTCGACGACAACAGACGGCTTGATGCGGTCGCCGAGCTTGGATTGCGCGTTGGCCTTCACATTGGCGCCGAGCACCGGGAACTTGATCATGTCGAGGAACGGCGCCAGGGCCACTTCGCCGTCGTCGAATTCATGGTTGCCGAGCGCCATGGCATCGAACTTCATGTCGTTGAGGAATTCGCCTTCGACCTTGCCCTTGTAGGTCGTGTAGAACAGCGATCCCTGGAAATTGTCGCCGGCGCTGAGCAGCAGCACGTTCTGGCCTTCCAGCTTCTTGCGCTCCTGGGCGATCGCGGTGATCAGCCGGCCCGCGCCACCGATGCACTCGCCCTTGGTCTCCTCGTCCGCCGAGCAGGTCGATTCATATTTGTTGTTGCCTTCGATGCGGCTGTGCCAGTCGTTGATATGCAGGATGTTCAGCGTGTAGTCGGCAAAGGACGCGCCGGCCGACAGACCGAGTGCTGAGGCTGACAGGGCTGCAATGGCGGCAAGCTTCTTCATCTTCGTCTCCCGGAAAGCTGATCGGAGGCCATTAGCGCTCTTGCTTGACTGGAACATAACAGCCGGCGCTTCGGCCATGTTCCCATCGCGTTCGGGATGACGCAAGCGGAATCCGGGACCCTTTGCCGGCATAAAAAAGGACGGCGGCCAACTGGCCGCCGTCCTTGGAAAACGAATGGTCGTGGGTTCAGACGCGCCTTGTCAGCACGAAATTCTGACCGCTGGAGCTGGTGCAGTTGAGCTGGCTTGTCGACACCATCAGGCAGTTGAAGCTGACCGCGGTCTGGCGGATCAGCGAGGTGCCGCTGATCTGCACCGATGTGGCGCCTGTCATCGTATAGCTGCCGTCGGCAAGCTTCTGGCCGGTGTCGGTGGCGACCGTCGTGAAGGTACCGCCGGCGAAGGTCGACAGGCCGGTGCCTTTGGCGTCGATCCAGGAGCCCTCGACGCCTTTCGGCGCCGCCGCCATGGGCGGCTCATCGGGACCGCTGGTCGCACAGGCGGCGAGCATCGTCGCAATGGCACCCGCCACGCTCATCGAAAGAATTTTGCGCGCAATGATCATGTGAAAATCCTCTCCTCTCGCATCGGCCCGAAAATCGGAATCGATTTTCGACAGGCACGAGGCGTGCATCCAAGTTTCCAGAGCGACGTGCGTCCAGATGAACACGTATCGCTGTGGTCCGCATCCCTTCAATCGCCCGATTTCCGGGCGATTGCAAGGCAGTGAGGCAGGTAGGCGGTGCTGCTATCGCACAAGGATGTTGCGGAACTGCCACGGGTCGTTGCGGTCGAGGTCTTCCGGGAACAGGCCGGGACGGTTATCGAGCGGCGTCCAGTCGGTGTAGTAGCCCTTGACCGGTCCGAGATACTGGGACTGCACTTCCAGGCACCGCCTGTAGTCCATCTCGTCGGCTTCGACGATGCCGGCCTCGGGGTTTTCCAGCGCCCAGACCATGCCCGAGAGCACCGCCGAGGTGACCTGCATGCCGGTGGCGTTCTGATAGGGCGCCAGCTTGCGCGCCTCGGCGAGCGACAGCTGCGAGCCGTACCAGTAGGCATTCTTGTCGTGGCCGTAGAGCAGCACGCCGAGTTCGTCGACGCCGTCGATCAACTCGTTCTCGTCGAGCACATGATGCACCGGCTGAGGCTTGCCGGCGGCGCCGAACATTTCGTCAAGCGACAGCATCGCGTCGTTGCAGGGATGGTAGGCATAGTGGCAGGTCGGGCGGTAATGCACCTTGCCCTTCTTGGAACGCACGGTGAAGAAATCGGCGATCGAGATCGCCTCATTATGCGTCACCAGCAGGCCGTATTGCGCGCCGGGCGTCGGGCACCATGAGCGCACGCGCGTGTTGGCGCCCGGCTGCTCCAGATAGATGGCGGCCTTCGAGCCTTGCTTGTGCTTCTTGGCGTTCTTCGGCATCCACGTCTCATGCGTGCCCCAGCCGAGTTCGGCAGGCTGCAGGCCCTCGGAGATGAAGCCTTCGACCGACCAGGTGTTCCAGAACACATTCATCGGCTTCGGCTTCTTGGTGCGCTGGGTGTCGCGTTCGGCGATGTGGATGCCCTTGACGCCGGCCTTCTTCATCAGCTTGGCCCAGCCCTCGCGGTCGTCCTGCGCGGGCTCCGAGAATTCCAGGCCAAGATCGGTGGCGAGATTGACCAACGCCTGCTTGACGAACCACGAGACCATGCCTGGATTGGCGCCGCAGGTGGAGACCGCCGTAGCGCCGCCGGGCTTGTCGTGCTTTTCCTTGAGCAGCGACTCTCGCAGCGCGTAATTGGTGCGGCTGGCGTTGTCCGCCTTGGCGTCGACATAGAAGCCGAGCCACGGCTCGACGACGGTGTCGATGTAGAGCACACCAAGCTTGCGGCAGAGCCGCATCAGATCCACCGAGCCGGTATCGACCGACAGGTTGATGCAAAAGCCCTGGCCGCCGCCATTGGTCAGAAGCGGGGTCAAGAGCTTCTTGTAGTTCTTCTCGGTCACCGCTTCCTGGACGAAGGCGATGCCGCGCTCGTCGAGCAGCTTGCGGTCGGTGTCGCGCGGGTCGATGACCGTCATGCGCGACTTGTCGAACTTGAAATGGCGTTCGATCAGCGGCAGCGTTCCCCGGCCGATCGAGCCGAAGCCGATCATCACGACGGGGCCGCTGATCTCACCGTAAACGGGCCAGTTTTCATTCGCCATTTTATCGAGCACTCCTTCAAAACCCAGGAAACTGGGAAAACACGCGCAAACCGGGAATTTCTGCCCGGCGGCCATGCGCTACATCATAGATCATTGTCACAAACCAGCGAAAAGCGCCAACCAGCGGCTACGCTGCGTTGGCTACGTGGTTAAGGCCGAAACCGTGGATGAGTGGCTCTATCCGAGCCTGAGCTTGCCCATTCGCCAAGTGCACCGGTTTAACGGATTTTTGCCCTCGGCGCGGCTGTGGACGCCCGAACCACCAGTTCCACGGGCAGAACGACTTGGCGGGGCGGTTGATTGTCAAGAACCATGCGGGCGGCGAGCCTGCCTTTTCCGATCACGTCTTGCGCGACAGTCGTCAACGGAGGCGTGGTGCGTGCGGATTCGGCAGTGCCATCGAAGCCGATAACCGACACATGGCGCGGCACCTCTATGCCACGACGAACCGCCTCGTCGAGTATTGTGATCGCTTGCCAATCCGACATGGTCAGGATTGCGGTTGCTTCGGGCACATTGTCGAATACCACCGCCCCAGCAGATGGATCGCCCGGCGTCGTCTCGATGATCGGAACATCGTCGATCGACAAGTTCGCCTCCGCCAAACCCTGTTTGAAACCGTCGAGCCTTTCGTCGTCGAGTGAGAAGCCGGCTAGAAGCGGGCGCTCTGCCTGTCCGGGCATGTGCACGATCGGAGGGCCTGGAGTCCTCCGTATGGAAAGGATGGCAAAATGCCGGTGCCCTAACCCGGTCAGATGCCGGACGGCGGCGACCGCGCCACTTCTGCCGTCGATCTTTATCGAATTGATGTCGGGACCTGCGTCATTTTCGAGAATGACGAAGGGCAGGCGCCGTCGTTGTGCCGATGTTATGAGACCGATGTCCCCGCTGTGACCAAGGATGAAGCCGTCAACGAGGGCCTCGCGGATGCTGGCGAAGCGGGTATTGTCGGTGCCGTTTACAAGGCTGAGCGTCGTTCCGGCCTCGTCGCAGGCGAGCGAAACGCCCAGCACCAACTCGCGGCCATAGGGGCTTCTCATCACCTCGGCGATGGCGTAGGCGCCAGGTGGCATGAACCCGATGGCATTGAACTTGCCATCCCGCAGCAATCGTCCTTTCGGGTCGGGGCCGCCAAATCCGAGCGCTCTCGCGGCCGCTTCAACACGTTGGCGCAATTCAGGCCTGACCAGTTCCGGCCGGTTGAAGACGTTGGAAACAGTGCCCCGGGAGACACCGGCAGCCTTGCCCACATCGGCTAGCGTTGGCATTGTGATTCACCCATTTCCCTTCAGTTAGACCATTTTTTGGAGCGCTCCAAGAATTTCGTTGACTCGAAAGTGAAAAAGGGGGATCGTATCACTTGGAGCGCTCCAAATAAACATATCTGCTATATTTCGCGTCTGAAACAACGGAGATTGTCAAAAGGTTGGTCACAGCGGCGGCCATGCCCAAGGAGAGAGTCATGGCAGAAACCAATGTTTTTCCAGCCTCGCTTGTCGGTAAGTCTTTCGACTGCGTTTTCGGCCCGTTCGTACCCCGGCTGACGTTTTTCTCGCCGGAGGAATTGCATGTGCAGGCGTCGATCGGTGCCACCGAAATTGACGAGATGGTCAAGATCGACATGACCAGCGTACGCCCGAACCTCGTTCTCATGAGCTGGACGGAGCAGAGCGGCAACTTCATCGTGCAGTTGCAGGATCATGAAAACGGGATCGTCCATAATTATGCGCGTCTGGCCGATGGGCAGCTCTTCTGTGCCCAAGGTGCCATTCAATCCGTTGCGGTGGCGTGACACTGCCGCGTCCTGGCCCGGCCGACCGCGTGCGGCCGGACTCCGATCTGCTGAAGTGCCTGTCATCGATTTCCCTAATGGAGGAGGAAAGTGCGATGGAACTCGCTTACGACAGTCATCTGCTTGCCCGAATTCTGTTGAGCGTCGCGACCGTGGGCTACGGTGTGGTGACGATCAAAGCCGACCTCAACGCCACCCACGCCACCAATCCGCTGTGGACCCCGCACGCCCGGTTTCACGTCGTTTGGCAGGTGCTGAGCTACACCGGAGTTGCGCTGATTGCGCTGGGGCTTATCTGGATCGAGGGGCCACTCGAAGCCGAGCGGCTCTATCTCGCAGGGGGATTGGGCGTCGCTATGTACGGAGCGTTCTTCGTGGCAATGCTCTCACGACCGATTTATGGCGGCGTGCTCTACGACGAGAACGGCTATCTGCCATTCCGACCGCCGTTCGGACCGGCGGGTTGGCGGTGGGATGTCAACGTCACCGTCTTTAGCGCGATGTCCGCGATCCTGCTGCTGGGCCTAGCCGCGATTTAGGACAGCGCCAGCGCCCCGAGCCGGTCGACTAGCCGATCGCGGTCTGATGTCAGGCCCTTGTAGTCGAGATGCGCGAGATCGAGCGCCTTGAGCTGGGCGGCGAAAGACGCCGCGAGCTTCGCCCTATCAGGGTGCTTCGCCAGTACGGCGAGCGGGTCGAGATGGATGCGGATGGTGAACAGGATATCGCGTGAAACAGGCAGTTTGCGCAGGGTTTGCCGCTCGACGCGGATGAAGGCATGGGCATCGATGTCGCCATCGGGGAAGCGCGACGGCCGATTTGTAGCGCGGTCGATGCGCTGCAGGTCGGAAAGCGGATGGTAGAGCGCGTTATCGGACTGGATCGACCAGTTGTAGCGCTCGACGGCCTGCCCCTGGAGGCCATCGAACATCCGGTTGATGAGTTCCGCCGGACGCGTGCCCGGGCCGAAACCGGGCACCGGCGCGTGGATGTCCTGCAGCGGCTTGCCGAATTTTTCCAGGAGCGACCAGGACGAGGGAAAGCAGAGCGAGCCGGCAACCAGCCGCCAGCCGCTGTCACTGCTGCGCATCAGGATGAGGTCTTCCTGGACGAGCTGTGAGGCCTTGGCCAGCGGCGCATCGGCAAGGGAAGCAGGCAGACGGCTCGCCGCGCCCGCCACCTCGACGCCTGATCCGCCGAGCCGATGGGTTTCGGGGAACCTCTCCAGGAGATGCGCAGCGAGCAAGTCGAGCACTTCCTGCTGGGCGTCCCGCGTGCCGTTTTCCTCGACGAAAACGCGCTCTGGGATTTCGGCATAGAGCCGGCGCTTTTCGGCGAGATACGGCAGCAGATGGCCGTCGACCTCGATCCAGTCCGCCGGGTCGAGCGGCTTCAGCCCGATACTGAACAGTTTCGACGAGCCGTCATAGGGCGTGTGGGTGGGCGGCGTATGCTCTGGGGGTGTGTGAGTGGGCACAGTCGTCATGTTTCAGGTCAGTCTTGCGGGGATTAGTCCGCGCAGCGAATTGCCGACGAACAGGGACTTGGCGGATTTCAGATCGTCCAAGCTGTAGATTGCTTCGCGGGCGCGGCCTTCATCCAGAAGCTGCGCGCGCAATACACCAGGCAGCAGGCCGCAGTCGAGCCGGGGTGTGACCAGCACGCCGTCGCCGAGATCGGCAAAGACATTGGTGATCGTGCCTTCACAGATCTCGCCGCGCTCGTTGGCCATAAGCACCTCGTCGGCCTGGGTGACGAGATATTCGGCGCGGGCATGCGTGTAGAGCTGTCGTCGGCTGGTCTTGTGGCGCAGCAGCGTGTCGTTCGAATCGAGCCTCGTCCGCGCCAGCCGCAGTATCCAGACCTTGTCGGCGGCGAGCGGTTCATAAGGTTGCGCCGAGGCCGTCACCTCACCATCGTGCGACAGGACAAGCCGCGTGCGCATGGCAACGCCGGAACCGCCGGCCGCGCTGCTCAGTGCCTCGCCGACCGTGCCTGGATCACAGTGGAAGCCGAGCTCCGCCGCCGAGCCATAGAGGCGCGCAAGATGACGATCGAAGCGCAGGAAGCCCGAGCCGGGTTCCCAGCGCATGGTCTCGATCAACTGAAAGTCGGCGGTGTTCCCGTCGCGAAGCGCGCTTTCAGCAGACACTCCTGATACTCCTCCTGCGCCGTGGAATCGAAGACGACGCCGCCTCCGACATTGTAGACGGCCTCGCCGCCCGAAAAGAGCGAGATGGTGCGGATCGCCACGGAAAAGCGCATCGGGCCGCCGGGCGCGATCCAGCCTATGGCGCCGCAATAGGCATCGCGGGGCGTGCCTTCCAGATCGCGCAGGATCTCCATGGCACGGATCTTAGGCGCGCCGGTAATCGAACCGCAAGGAAACAGCGCCGCGAAAATCTGGCGGATAGAGAGACCCGGCAGCAGTTTGGCCCTGACGTCGCTTACCATCTGATGCACGGTCGGATAGGTCTCGATGCGGAACAGCGCCGGCACGTCCAGCGTGCCCACCTCGCTGATCAGCGAGATATCGTTGCGCAGGAGATCGACGATCATCCGGTTTTCGGCCTGGTTCTTCTCGTCATTGCGCAGGAAGATCTTCTGCCGTTCGTCCTCGGCTTTGGTGGCGCCGCGCGGCGCCGTTCCCTTCATCGGATGCGTCTCGATCATGCCCTCGGCGTCGATCTCGAAGAACAGTTCAGGCGAGCGCGACAGCACGATGGGTTCACCGAGCGCGATCAGCGCGCCGTATTTCACCGGCTGACGTTCAGTCAATGCATTGAAGGCGGCCAGCGGCTCGCCCGACCACTGCGCATGCACGGGAAAGGTCAAATTGCCCTGGTAGCAATCACCTTGCCGGATGTGCTGGTGCAGCCGCGAGAAGCGTTTTTCATAATCCTCGGGCGACCACGTCGCACGGGCGTCGAAGATCGGGCCGTTGGTCGCCGTGGTGTCGCGCGGCGGCACCGCCTCTTCGACCGGGGCATCGAAAACCCCAAGGCACACGAGTGGGGAGCGGCGTCCGTTAGGCAGCAGGGGAACGAGCTTGGGTTCGAGCAGGTAGCCCGCCTCATACGAGAAATAGCCGGCAAGCCATTTGCCTGCATCATGCGCGGCTTGTGCTGCTTCCAGAGCCGGCCCGAAATCCCCTGCTTCGTGCGCCACGATGATATCGGCCGGCCGGTCGAAAACGAGCTGGCGCGCGCTTTTGTCATTGCGAAAAATTGCGGCGGGCAGGGACATGGGCACCGAATGCTGCGGTCAATGAAGCCATCAACCGCTCTATATGGGGTGCCGCCCGCGCGCAATCGAGGGAACGGCACGCTGCCTCTTAAAGCCGACCTTAGGGCCAACTCAGGAACCAAGAGCAAACGGCGGCGCCGATATGGCGCCGCCGCTTGCAATCTTCAATATTCGCCAGCGATCAGCTGTTGCCGGTGGTTCCGGCTGTTGGAAACTGCTTGGCGAATTCCTTCTCGTTGCCGGAGGCGAGCAGCTTGGCCTGCTCGATCCAGCGTTCGCGCGCGATACGGCCGTCGAAATTCATGACGTCCTCGATCCGTTTGATATCGGCCGCGGTCCAGGACGCGATCTGGGCGAAGTTGGTGACGCCTTGCGCCTTGAGCAGCTTCTCGTTGACCGGACCGATACCGATCAGCCGGCGCAGATTGTCGGGCTTTCCGGATGCTGGGCCGGCTGCTGGCTTGGCTGTTGTTGCAGGCTTGCTCGTCGCGGATTTGGCTGGAGCCGAGGCTTTGGTGGCGGCGGGTTTCGCCGCCGGCTTGGCAGAGACCGCCTTGGCAGAGACCGGCTTGGCAGAGACCGCTTTCGCAGCGGCGGCCGGTTTAGCCGGCGCGGGCTTTGTGGCGGCGGATTTGGCCGGCGCGGGGGTCGACATCAGGGCCGCCGGCGCCTGGCTTGCCGGCTTTGCCGCGCTGCTTCCGGCGGCAGGTGCGGCCGGCGCGTCGCGCAGCCGGCGCTCGAGGTCGGCGCGGGTCTTGCCGCATGCATCGAGTTCGCCGGTCAGGCGGTCGCTGTCGGTGCGCAGCCTGTCGCGTTCGCTGCGTGTACGGTCGAGGTCGCCGCGCAAGCTGTCGAGTTCACCGCGCAGGCGCCCCCAAAGGAACCAACCGACCAACACGCCTATCAGGAACGCCAGGACCACGTAGAAAAAAGTGCCCATTGTCTCTCTCCAGTCAGATCCGTCTGCCGTGGGTCATGACCTTCGGCGAAGGACTACTCTTGGTGGTTCCGCGGTAAGCAGAACAGCCGGCTTCGGTTCGAGCTGCGGCGATCGGCTTTGCTTGCCCATGGCCAACGGCCGTTGTCGCGTTCGCCTGAGCGCCACGGCCGGCTGAGATTTCTCCTCGCCGATCCGCATGCGCTCCGGCTGAGCTTGGAGCGAAGGCTATCATAGAGCTTGTGGAAAGCTATCGGAAAACTTCGGTGGAGAGTACTTCAAGAACAGATATTTAGGGCGATAGTAGAGCTGTCCCAACATGCATTCCGGCTAAACTGTTAGAGCGACGCCTGAGGGACGCATCTCAGGTGTCGAGCGCTTCCAGCTCGTCGATCAGGCCACTGATGACGCCAAGTCCGATCTGCCAGAAGGCGGGATCGGTTGCGTCGAGCCCGAAGGGTGCCAGAAGCTCGGAATGATGCTTGGTGCCGCCCGCGCGCAGCATTTCGAAATACTTGTCCTGAAAGCCGCGCTCGGCGTTCTGGTAGACGGCGTAGAGCGAGTTCACCAGGCAGTCCCCGAAAGCATAGGCATAGACATAAAAGGGCGAATGGATGAAGTGCGGGATGTAGGTCCAGAACACCTCGTAGCCTTCGCGCAGTTTGATAGCGGGACCCAGACTTTCGGCCTGCACTTCGAGCCAGAACTGACCGAGCCTGTCGGAGGTCAGTTCGCCGTTCTTGCGTTCGGCATGCACCTTGCGCTCGAATTCATAGAAGGCGATCTGGCGTACGACCGTGTTGATCATGTCCTCGACCTTCTGGGCGAGCATGGCCTTTCGCTCGCGCCGGTCGGTGGTCTGGTCGAGCAGCGAGCGGAAGGTCAGCATCTCGCCGAAGACCGATGCCGTCTCGGCCAGCGTCAGCGGCGTCGAGGCCATCAGTGCGCCCTGGCCGCCGGCCAGCACCTGATGCACCCCATGGCCAAGCTCGTGCGCCAGCGTCATCACATCGCGCGGCTTGCCCATGTAGTTGAGCAGGACATAGGGATGCGCCGACGGTACGGTCGGATGCGCGAAGGCGCCAGGCGACTTGCCGGGCCGCACCGGCGCGTCGATCCAGTTGCGGTCGAAGAAGGTTCGTGCGATCTCGGCCATGTCGGGCGAAAAGCGCTGATAGGCGGACAGCACCGTGTTCCTGGCCTCGTCCCAGCCGATGATCGCCTGGGGCGTATCCGGCAACGGCGCGTTGCGGTCCCAGTGGTTCATCACCTCCATGCCCAGCCAGCGCGCCTTCATTGCGTAATAGCGGTGCGACAGGCGCGGATAGGCATCGCGAACGGCGGAAGCAAGGGCGTCCACCACGCTGCGCTCGACGCGGTTAGCGAGATGACGTGAATCGGCGATGTCCTCGAAGCCGCGCCAGCGGTCGGATATTTCCTTGTCCTTGGCCAGCGTGTTGGTGATCAGCGTGAAGGTGCGCAAATTTTTGCGGAAGGTCGTGGCCAGCGCCTCGGACGCCCGGCGGCGCACCTCGCCGTCGGCATCCTGCAAGCGGTTCAGCGCCGGCTCCAGCGTCAGGTCCTCGCCGTCGATGTCGAAGCGAAGGTCGGTCATCGTCTCGTCGAACAGGCGGTTCCAGGCGCCGCGCCCAGTGATCGACTTTTCGTGGAAGAGCTGCTCGACGCGGTCCTCGAGCTGGTAAGGCTTGTCCTTGCGCAGATCGAGCACCCATGGCCGGTAGTGACCGAAGGCGGGGTCGCCGGCGAGCGCGCCTTCGATCGACGCATCGTCGATCAGGTTGAGTTCGAGCGCGAAGAACAGAAGGTGCGCGCTGGCGTCGGTCATCTTCTCCTGGACGTCACCATAGAGCTTGGCGCGCTGGGGATCAGCGGTGTTTCCGGCATAAACCAGTCCCGCATAGGAGACGATGCGGCCGATCAGTTCCTCCAGCGCCTCGTAGGCGACAAGCGCCTCGCCCAGCCTGCCGGCGCTGCCGCGCTCGGCCTCGGCGGCCAGCGTGCCCTTCCAGCGGTTCTCGAAGCTGACCGCATCAGTGGCGGCCTTGGCGATGTCGCGCTTCAGCTCCGGCGCATCCATGCCGGCATAGAGATCGGCAAGGTTCCATTCCGGCAGGTCGCCCAGCTCGGCCGCGCCCTGACCGGACGCCGGCGCCGCAAGCCGCCGAGCAGAGACCATGTTGCCAGAATCCTTATGCATTGCCGACACCTTCCGTGGCCAAGGTTCAAGGGGAAACGAGAAGCCGGTCAAATCCTAAGGAATTCATTCACCGGGTTTTTTGAAACCTTATTTAGAACCCTGTGCCAAGATGGTCCACAGGGCAGGATTCCTCGGGCGGGCATAGTCGTATCAGTCATGACAGGTTCCATACTCATAGTCGATGACGATCCGGTGCAACGCCGGCTGCTCGAAGCGGCGGTGACGCGGTTCGGCTACAGCGCAATCGTCGTCGACGGCGGCGCGGCCGCTCTCGATATCCTCGATGGACCCGGCGCCCGCGAGGTGTCGGTGGTCATCCTCGATCTGGTCATGCCCGGTCTCGACGGTATCGGCGTGCTGAAGGCGATGCGCGAACGCGACATCAACGTGCCGACCATCGTGCAGACCGCGCAGGGCGGCATCGAGACCGTGGTTTCGGCGATGCGTCATGGCGCCTTCGATTTCGTCGTCAAGCCGGCGTCTCCCGACAGGCTGCAGGCGTCGATCGGCAATGCGCTCAAGGTCGAGGCCGTCGAGGGCGAGGTCAAGCGCACGTCGCGCCGGCGCGGCGGCCTCCTGACCTTCAAGGACATGATCACGCACAGCCCGGCCATGGACAGGGTGATCCGCCTTGGCCAGAAAGCGGCGGCATCCAACATCCCGATCCTGATCGAGGGCGAGTCCGGCGTCGGCAAGGAACTGGTGGCGCGCGCCATCCAGGGCAGTGGCGACCGCCGTTCGAAACCCTTCGTCACGGTCAATTGCGGCGCCATCCCCGACAATCTGGTCGAATCGATCCTGTTCGGCCATGAGAAGGGCTCGTTCACCGGCGCCACCGACAAGCACACGGGCAAGTTCGTCGAAGCGCATTCGGGCACACTGTTCCTCGACGAGATCGGGGACCTGCCGCTCGACGTGCAGGTCAAGCTGTTGCGCGCGGTCCAGGACGGCGAGGTCGACCCGGTCGGCGGCCGCTCGACCGTCAGGGTCGACATCAGGCTGATTTCGGCGACGCACCGCAACCTCCTGCAGCAGGTCAAGGACGGCAAGTTCCGCGAGGATCTGTTCTATCGGCTGAACGTCTATCCGATCTTCGTGCCGCCGCTGCGCGACCGCCGCGACGACATCCCGTATCTGGTCACCCATTTCATGGAGAAGGTGGCGCCGGCCGACCCGCGTCATCGCCTGCAAGGTATTTCGGCGGCAGCGCTCGCCGTGCTGCAGGCCTATGACTGGCCCGGAAACATCCGGCAGCTCGAAAATGCCGTCTTCCGGGCCTCCGTGCTTTGCGAAGGCGATGTGCTTTCCGCCGAGGACTTCCCGCAGATACGGGCGCAAGTGGAAGGCACCGTCAACCTGGATATGGACGGCGACGCGCCGTCGCCGTCCCTGTCTTTGGAGGGGCGCGATGACGAAGCCTTGCCCGGCGAGGGCGGCCCGGCAATCGCGTTCGATCCGCCGGCAAGGCTGCAGCCTCGCTTCGGCACGTTGCGGGCGCTCGACGAGCGCGGCAATGTGCGGGCATTGGCCGATGTCGAACTCGAGATGATCAAGCTTGCCATCGATCACTACAACGGACAGATGAGCGAAGTCGCCCGCCGACTCGGCATCGGCCGCTCGACGCTCTATCGCAAGCTCAAGGAACACGGCATCGATCCGGAGACAGGCCGCGTGGACCGACTCGCCTCCTAGAGGTGATGCCGGGCTGAGCTTCGGCCCGAATCCGGCTTTGCCATAAGACCGGCGCCAGCTGCAATGCCATAACAGCCCTTGTGTCGCCGTTTCAGCGGCATTGTGGCTGTGTCATGGACAGCTCTGTTCACGCATTAAGGCTAACGGTAACAGATCGTGTTCGGGCCGAAGGCGAAAATCTGATCTAAACCAGCGGTTTACCAAGAAACCTTGTGAACAATTTTTGACGGGATATCGCCACGGTGTTACCGCATTTCGGCTTCAATAAGCGATGATTAACCATTAGGATCGATATTCGGGTGTGCTAATGCCACATCCGTTTGGACAAATCCGGGGACAAACGGCAGCCTGCAAGGCCTTTTGATTTGAACAGAATCGAACGACACACAAACAGGCGGCACCATCATTTGAGCGTCTGGCCGAAGTGGCTGGCAGTGTTGGTTGTCGCTTTTGGTTTTGTTGCCGCGGCTGCGAGCGGAGCCAGCGCCGAAACACGGTCGCTGAAGCTTTATCATCTCCACACCCATGAGAAGGCCGAGATCGTCTACAAGCGCAACGGCCGCTACGTTCCCGAGGGTCTCAGGAAGATCAACATCATTTTGCGCGACTGGCGTCGCAACGAGCCGACCAAGATGGATCCGCGTCTGCTGGATCTGGTCTGGGAAGCGTATCGGGAAGCAGGTGCCACGGACTACATCCAGGTCATCTGCGGCTATCGCTCGCCGTCGACGAACTCGATGCTGCGCGGCCGCAGCAGGGGCGTCGCCGAGAAGAGCCAGCACATGCTCGGCAAGGCGATGGATTTTTACATCCCCGGCGTGCCGCTGAAGAAGCTGCGTAACATCGGTCTCAAGATGCAGGGCGGCGGCGTCGGCTACTATCCGTCATCCGGTTCGCCGTTCGTCCACATGGATGTCGGCAATGTGCGCCATTGGCCGGGTATCAGCCGGCAGGAACTGGTCAGCCTGTTCCCCAATGGCAAGACGCTGCATGTGCCGAGCGACGGCAGGCCGCTGCCCGGCTTTGAGCAGGCGCTCGCCTCCTACAAGGCGCGCAAGGGTTCAGGCTCGCCGGCCATCGAGATGGCCAGTGCTGGCGGCAGCGGCAAGAAGTCAGGCGGGTTCCTGTCGGCATTCTTCGGCGGCGGCGACGACGAGGCCGAAGACAGCGCCGATGTCCAGACCGCTTCGGCCGCCCCCCCGCCCAAGGCGAGAAACCTGAAGCCGGCAGCAGCAGCCAAGACCAGCAACCTCCCGGGTATTGCCATCGTGGCGCCGGAGAATGCGCGGCGCGCCGAGATTCCGCAGGTGACCGAGCAGCAGGCTCCGGAGCCGGAAGAGGACACGCCGGAGACGATCATCGCGGCATTGCCGGCCCGAAGCATTCCGCTGCCGGATTTCGCACCGCGGCCGAAAGCCGATGTCGGCGCTCAGCAGCCTGAGAACGTTCCTTTTGCGATGGCGGAGGCGACAGCCACCACCGAGCAGGCCGTGGCGACCGCGCATGCGCCGGCGAGCGTTCCTTTCGGCTTGGCCGATGCAACGGCTTCGGCTAATCCGGCCCAGATCGCGGTCAACAACATACCGTTGCCGACATGGCGTCCCGACAATTCGCTGCCGGCCGCTCTGGCTGCGCCGCCCAGCAAGGATGTGCTGATGGCGCTGGCCGAGACGGCTGATCAAGGCAAGACCGCGACCGATGCGTTCTCGGTGCTGCCGACGGCGCGGCCCGAGATGGCCAGGCCGGATGCGGTCAAGGCCGTGCTCGACGAGGCCAATGCACAGGTCGGTGCGGCCGATTACCAGCTTGCTTCCTTGTCCGGATCCGAGCCGCGTTCGGCGTTCAACGATCCGGGCACCAACGCCGCATCGCCGCGCGATGCTGTCGTTGCCCGTCCGGCCGGTTCCGATCCGGCCGCCGCGATCGGCGCCGGCGTCAAGACGACCCGCAAGGAATCGAGAGCCACCGCCCGCGACCTGAAGCCAGGCCCCAAGGCCATGGTGGTTGCAGCCGCACCGCAGGCCGCCCGCTGGGCGCTGACCAGCGGCGAGCATGTCGCCACCGTTTCAAGCGCGACGACGGCGCCGGGTTACGCCTACAGCATCGTGCACACGCCGCCGAGCGAGGTCTACACGGCCGGCTTCCAGCCGAGCAGCCAGGTGGCCGATGCCAATCGCTTCACCGGCAACGCCGTCAAGTTCATGTCGGTGGCCCGCTTCCAGACCAAGTGACGGCAAATCAATCGACAAAGCCGCGCCGGGCAACCAGCGCGGCTTTTTGTTGTTCAGCGAACCGGGCCAGCCCGCACGGTCACGCGCGGCTGAACTTCTCGTGAAGCCGGAACGGTCGGCCTATTCCCCGGGTTAATGTAGGTTCGTTCAAACCCGGGGAGATCCATGAAGAACATCCTATTGGCATCGGTCATCGCATTGGCAACCGCTTCGGCGGCCATCGCCCCTACGCAGGCCGAGACCATTGTCGTCAAGACTCATGACCATATGCACATGAAGAAGCATTGCCGGACCAAGGTGGTCACAAGCTGGAAGCATCACCACAGGGTGGTTGAAAAGGTTCGGGTCTGTAGCTGATCCGGTTCGGAGCCGATTTGGCAAACCCGGTCGACGCGAGTCGGCCGGGTATTTTCATGCCGTGGCCGAAGCCTTATTTCGCAAGCTTGCTCGCCGCGCGCGCCAGGGCTTCGATCTCGTCCCACTTGCCGGCCTTGACGAGGTCGTCGGGCGCCACCCAAGAACCGCCGACGCAGACCACGTTGGGCAGGCTTAGATAGTCAGCCGCGTTCTTGGCCGAGATGCCGCCGGTCGGGCAGAATTTCACATCGGCGAGCGGTGAGGCGAAGGCCTTCAGCGAAGCGATGCCGCCCGACTGCTCGGCCGGGAAGAATTTCAGGAAGCGCAAGCCGGCTTCCCGCGCGGCCATGATCTCGCCGGGTGTGATGGCGCCGGGCAGCAGCGGAACATCGCTGCCGGCGGCTGCCGCCAGAAGCTCGCGGGTGATGCCGGGGCTGACGATGAACCGAGAGCCTGCGGCGGCTGCCTCTTCGAACTGGCCCGCATCGAGGATGGTGCCGGCGCCGACGATGGCGTCCTCGACTTCACCGGCCACCCGTCGGATCGCTTCCAGTGCGTCGGCGGTCCTCAGCGTGATCTCGATAGCCGGCAGGCCGCCGCGTGCCAGCGCGCGTGCCAGCGGCACCGCATTGGCGACATCAGAGATCTTCAGCACCGGGATGACGGGCTGGCCGTTGAGGAGCGACAGGAGTTTTTCGGTCTTGCTGGGCATGTGTCTCTCCGTGGCGTGGGACAATTCAACCGGTTAGCAGAAGGCCGTTTTCCTGTCCACGAAACCGGCCGTGTCGCGATGTCACGCGTCGCCCATGCTCGCCAGGCTTAGCTCACAAAGGCGGCTGCCAGCTCGGCGGTGTCGGCAGTTTTGTGCCGACAGTTTTTCAGGATAGGAATTTTTTCTTGACTCCCTGATCTCAGCTATGGTACAAATTCGCCTATGGTGCAGATTTGCGCCAGTGACCTCCGAACAGGATGCTTGCTCTGCCTTGAATCGGCTTTCGTGAGCGTTTAGTGGCTTCGGCAATGACATCACTTCCACCCTTCCGCGTCGCAGCGCTCTACCGGTTTGCCCGGCTCGACGCTTTCGAAGAACTGCGCGCGCCGCTCGCCGCCTTCTGCTGTGGGCGCGGCATCAAGGGCACGCTGCTTCTGGCGCATGAAGGCATCAACGGCACCGTCGCCGGCAGCGAGACGGCAATTGCCGAACTGATCCTGTACCTTGAAGCCATCGAAGGGCTGGCTGGCCTCGAGGTCAAGTACAGCGCAGCCGCGGACATGCCGTTCCACCGCATGAAGGTGCGGCTGAAGCGCGAGATCGTTACCATGGGTGTCGATGACATCGATCCTTCGAAAAGTGCCGGCACCTATGTCGCGCCGGCCGACTGGAACGCGCTGATTTCGCAGCCCGACACTGTCATCATCGACACGCGCAACGCCTACGAGGTGTCGATTGGCACATTCAGGGGTGCGATCGACCCGGCCACCGCAAGCTTTCGCGAGTTCCCGGCCTGGGTGGAGGCGCACCGGGGGGAGTTCGAAGGCCGCAAGGTGGCGATGTTCTGCACCGGCGGCATACGCTGCGAAAAGGCAACCGCCTATGTCAAATCGCTCGGCTTCGAGGACGTCTTTCATCTCAAGGGCGGCATCCTCAAATACCTCGAAGAGGTTCCGGCCGAACAGAGCCTCTGGCAAGGCGAATGCTTCGTCTTCGACGAGCGCGTTTCGGTGTCGCACGGCCTCGCCGAGGGCAAAGCGGAACTGTGCCGCGCCTGCCGCCGCCCGCTGACGCCGGGCGACCTGACGTCGCCCAAATTCGCCGCCGGTATTTCCTGCCCGCATTGCTTCGATGCGCGTTCGGACGAGGACCGCCAGCGTTATGCCGAGCGCCAGCGCCAGGTCGAGCTTGCGCAGGCGCGGGGCAGAGAGCCGCATATCGGCTCCTGATCCAGGCATCGAGCTGCTGCAAAGCGGCCGCTGTCATTGCAATGTCAAGTTTCGGGACCTACGTCTTCGACGTCCGAAACCTGCCCGTTCGGCCGGGCAAAGCCTGGAGGCACTGAATGTTCGATCCCAAGAAGCTTCTCGACGATCTGCTCGGCTCGCAAATCCCCGGCACCAGCGGCACCGTTCGCGACAAGGCGGGGCAGGCCGTGCAGATGGCCAAGGACAATCCGCTGGCCGCCGGCGCACTGGCCGCCGTGCTGCTTGGAACTGGTGCCGGTCGTAACGTGACGGGCGCCGCGGTGAAGCTTGGCGGACTTGCTGCCATCGGCGGCCTCGCTTACAAGGCCTACCAGAACTACAAGGCCGGCAACGCACCCGCCGAAGCACCGGCGGCCGGCGAGCCGGAATTGCTGCCGCCGCCCAAGGACACCGCCTTCCACCCGTCGCCGCAAGGCGAGGACGAATTCACGCTGACCCTGATACGGGCGATGATCTCGGCGGCGAAGGCCGATGGCCATATCGACGATGAAGAGCGCCAGAAGATCGCCGGCAAGCTCAGCCTGGCCGGCATAGACTCCGATGCCGAAAAGTTCCTGATGGCGGAGCTGGCAAGCCCGCTCGACCTCGACACGCTGGTGGCCGGCGCCAAGACCGACGCGCAGAAGCTCGAACTCTACACGGCATCGCGCCTGACCATCGATCCCGACACCCGCGCCGAGCGTGGCTATCTCGACCTGCTTGCAGGCCGGCTCGGCCTGCCGGACGCGCTGGTCGACCATGTCGAGGCAACGGTTTCGGCGGCCAAGGTGCCGGCCAAGGCAGGGACGTCACCCAATCCGCGCTGGTAGGCCAAAACGGCACAGGAGGCACTTTCCGGGTTAACCTCTCGTTAACCCAGCAAGCGCATCATTCAACACAGTCGGATCGGCTTTTCCTCCTCCCAAGCCCGGTTCAGATCAGGGGCGGTCGCCAATGGCCGCCCTTTTTGTCGGCCCGATCGGATGGACACGCTTGCCATCGCCGCCGTCATTTGCGATGCCTTCCTTTTTCGAGCCAAAACCCGAAAATCAGTCGAGCAAGCGCAGCTCTGCCGGAGGACAACAGCCATGACCGAGCAAAGAACCGCCATCGTCACCGGGGCCGGCACGGGCATCGGCAAGAGCGTCGCCACGGCGCTGCTCAAGAACGGCTGGAACACGGTATTTTGCGGGCGCCGCAAGTCGGTGCTGGACGCTGCGGTCGCCGAGGCCGGCCGCACCGACGCCAAGGCCTTGGCGGTAGCCTGCGATATCAGCAAGGCAGGCGAGGTCGACGATCTGTTCGAGACCGTGGCGGCGGCCTTCGGCCGTGTCGACCTGCTCTTCAACAATGCCGGCATGGGCTACAAATCGGCGCCGATCGACGAGATACCGGTCGAAGTGTGGAACGATATCGTCGGCGTCAATCTCACCGGTTCGTTCCTGTGTGCCCGTGCCGCCTTTGGCGCCATGCGCAAGCAGAAGCCGATGGGTGGCCGCATCATCAACAACGGTTCGGTGTCGGCCTATGCGCCGCGCCCGGGCTCGGTGCCCTACACGGCGACCAAGCATGCCATCACCGGGCTGACCAAGACGCTGGCGCTCGACGGCCGGCCTTATGACATCGCCTGCGGCCAGATCGACATCGGCAATGCGCTGACCGATATGGCGCAGCCGATGACGGTCGGCGTGCCGCAGGCCAACGGCTCGATATCAGCCGAAGCGGTGATGGATGTTCAGCGCGTCGCCGACGCCGTCGTCCATATGGCCAGCCTGCCGCTCGAGGCCAACGTGCTGTTCATGACCGTCATGGCGACCAAGATGCCGTTTGTCGGGCGTGGGTAGTTATTCTCCCGGTAGCTCTGCGCCGGGTAGATAGAGCGCGATAGGACGGATCTCGTACACGGCGGTCGGATTGACGCGACGAAACTCGCGCGCGATAGCGATGGCATCGTCCCGCGTCGGGCAGTCGACGACATAGAGGCCGAGAAGCTGTTCCTTGGTTTCGGCGAAGGGGCCGTCGACGATCATGCCGTCGCGCAAGGTGCAGGCCGATTGTGTCGCGTCAAGCCGCGCCGACGGCCCAAGGCTGCCGTCGGCATAGAGCCCTTGATGGATCTTGAGCAAGTCAGCCATCAGCGCCGTATCTTCCTGCGGCGTCAGCGCTTTGATTGCGTCTTCCACATGATAGGCAAGGATTGCATAGAACATCCGATGTCACCCCACTTCGATCCTGATCCGAGGACCGTAGCCGTTCTCGACATGCACGCCAGTCTTGGCCGCGCGCCTCCGGACGGCTCATGACACCGTGATGCCACAGCCGCAATTGTCCGGAAGAGGACAGCGGGCCGCTTTCAAGCTTACTTCGCCAGGAAGGCCCCGATCCGTTCCAGCGCCCGCAAGATGTTCTCCTCGGAATTGGCGTAGGAGAGCCTGATATAGCCTTCGCCGAGAATGCCGAAATCGGGACCGCCGATCAGCGCCACACCGGCATCGTCGAGCAGCGCCGAGGCCAGCTTCTTGGCCTTCCAGCCGGTCTTCGAGACGTTGGGGAAAGCGTAGAACGCGCCCTTGGGCGTGATGCAGGAGATGTCAGGCAGGGCGTTCAGTCCCTCGACGACGATCTTCCGGCGGCGGTCGAAGGCGCGCATCATATTGGCGACATCGTCCTGCGGGCCGTCGATTGCCGCGATGCCGGCGAATTGGCTCGGCGCGTTGACGCAGGACCAGCAGTTGACAGCCAGCTTGCGCACCTTGTCGTAGAGATGGGCGCCCTTGTCGCCATTCGGCCAGATCGACCAACCCATGCGCCAGCCGGTCATCGCCCAGGTTTTCGACCAGCCATTGAGCACGATCAGCCGGTCGCGGATCTCGGGAAAGCCGAGCAGCGAGCAATGCGTCTCGCCATCATAGGTCATGACGTCGTAGATCTCGTCGGAGAGGATGGCGACGTGCGGATGCGCCTCCAACCCCTTGACCAGTTTCTCGATCTCGGCACGCGGCGTGACGCCGCCGGTCGGATTTGCGGGTGAGTTGAGGATCAGCAGCCTGGTCTTCGAGGTGATCAAGGCCAGCGTCTCCTCGGCGGAGAAGGCAAAGCCGTTCTCCTCGCGCATCGGCACCGGAATAGGCGCCGCACCGGTGAACTCGATCATCGAGCGATAGATGGGGAAGCCCGGATCGGGATAGAGGATTTCGGCGCCAGGTTCGCCGAACATCAGGATCGCCGCGAACATGGTCGGCTTGCCGCCGGGCAGGATCATCACCGTTTCGGGCGATACTTCGACACCGGTGGTGGTCAGCGTGCGCCGCACCACCGCCTCGCGCGTCGCCAGCAAGCCGTTGGCCGGCGTGTAGCCGTGGTGACCGTCGCGCAACGCCTTGATCGCCGCCTCGACGATGTGCTGCGGCGTCTTGAAGTCCGGCTGGCCGATGCCGAGATTGACGATGTCCCGACCTTGGCTTGCAAGGGCTGTCGCCCGCGCCAGCACCGCGAATGCATTTTCCTCGCCGAGACGGTCGAAGGCCGAAATCGTGTGGAGCATTTTTCCCGTCCGTGTGGTTCTTGCTGTTGGGTCGCGTTTTTGTGAGCTTCGGCTGGCAAAAGTCAAACGGATTGGAGCTTTCGGTGTCGGAAAATCTCAGGGATTGGCAACCGCGCCCGCGGCCTGAACGCAAGACCATCGACGGAAGCACTGTCCGGCTTGAGCCGCTGAGTGCTGCAAAACACGGCGATGGCCTCTATGAAGCATCCTCCGTGTCCGACATCGACGGCCGCTTCGCCTGGCTGCCGGACTTCCCGCCGGAGACCCGCGCCGCCTTCCAGCCATGGCTGGACAAGGTCGAGGCCAGCGAGGATCCGCTGTTCTTCACCGTCATCGACAAAGCCAGCGGCAAGGTCGCCGGACGCCAGACGCTGATGCGCATCGATCCGGCTTACGGCGTCATCGAGATCGGCAACATCTATTGGGGACCGCTCATCTCGCGCAAGCCGGGAGCAACCGAAGCGCAGTTCCTGTTCATGAAATACATCTTCGACGAACTCGGCTACCGCCGCTACGAATGGAAGTGCAACAACCGCAACGAGCCGTCGAAGCGGGCGGCCGAACGGTTCGGCTTCAAGTTCGAAGGCATTTTCCGCCAGCATCTGATCGTCAAGGGTGAAAACCGCGACACCGCGTGGTATTCGATCATCGACAAGGAGTGGCCGGCTCTGCGCAGTGCCTATGAGGCGTGGCTCGATCCGGCCAATTTCGATGGCGACGGCCAGCAGAAGCGACGGCTCGAGGATTGTCGCGCGGAATTCGGCGCTTAGGAGTTCGCCATTGGCACATACAAACGATCACCGCGGGCATGATCACACTGGGCACGATCATGGGCCTGGCCATGTGCATGGCTCGACCGACAAGAAACGCGTTCTGATCGCAGCCTGCCTGACCGGCGGCTTCATGGTCGCCGAAGCGCTTGGCGGCATCCTCACCGGATCGCTGGCGCTGCTGGCCGATGCCGGCCACATGCTCGCCGACTCGATCGCGCTCGGCTTGGCCTGGTATGCTTTCCATCTAGCCGGCCGCCCGGCGACCGTTCGCCTCACCTACGGCTTCGGCCGGGTGAAGACGCTGGTGGCCTATACCAACGGCATCGCCATCTTCGTCATCGCGCTGTGGATCGTCTATGAGGCGTGGGGGCGCCTGCAGGCGCCGGCACCAGTGCTTGGCGGGCCAATGCTGGCGGTGGCGATCCTCGGCCTGCTGGTCAACATCGGCTCGTTCTTCGTGCTGCATGGCGGCGACCGCGAGAGCCTGAACATGCGCGGCGCCATCCTGCATGTGCTTGGCGACCTGCTCGGCTCGGCTGCGGCCATAGCGGCGGCGCTGGTCATCCTGGCGACGGGCTGGACGCCGATCGACCCGATCCTGTCGGTCCTGGTCTCGCTGCTGATCCTGTACACGGCGTGGTCGCTGATGCGAGAAGCCGCTCATGTCCTGCTCGAGGGCGTGCCGCCAAGCCTCGACCGCGATCTGATCGCCAGGGATATCGAGGCGACGATCCAGGGCGTGCGCGAAGTGCACCACATGCATGTCTGGTCGCTCGACGGGACCAGCAACATGGCGACGCTGCATGCCTGTCTCGACGAGGGCGTCGATGCGCATCAGGCGGTGAGTGCCGTCAAGAAGCGGCTTGCCAGCGAGCACGGCATCAGCCATGCCACCGTGGAACCGGAATTCGGCCAGTGCGCCGACGATGGCGACGAGCACGGGCATGGGCACGAGCATGAAGCGGCAGCCTATCACGACCACCATCATTAGGACCGATCGATCGACGTCGATTGGTCCTGCCTCGGGAGTTGCAAAACCTTGAAAACCAGCTTGATGAACACCCGCTGCCCTGGTGCGGCGTGATGGATCGCGACACCAGGAATGCTCTTATCGCCGCAGTGTGGATCATGCTTCTGTTCGGTATCGGCGCCTACTATCTGCCGACCGTGATGCTGGCACTCGGCAGCCTTTCGACCGTGCTGGCCGGCGCCTTCGGCGTCGTCTTCGTGCTGGCGTTCTTCTCGGTGTTCTGGCTGCGGGCCCGCAACCAGCGCAAAAACCAGGGTAAATAGGCAAGGGATTTTCGATATGCGCATTCTGATCACTGGCGCCGCGGGTATGGTCGGCCGCAAGCTCATCGCCCGGCTGGCCAAGGACGGCACGCTGCGCGGCGGCAAGATCACCGCGCTCGATTTACACGATATCGTGCCGCCGCAGGCACCGAGCCTGGATGGCGTCAGCGTCACGCTGCACACCGGCGATCTCGCCGAAGCGGGTGCCGCTGAGCGCCTGGTCGCATCGCGTCCCGATGTCGTCTTTCATCTCGCGGGCATCGTATCGGGCGAGGCGGAAGCCAATTTCGATCTCGGCTACCGCGTCAATCTCGATGGCACGCGGGCCCTGTTCGATGCCATCCGGCTGGCGGGCTTTGCGCCGCGCGTCGTCTTCACCTCGTCGATCGCGGTGTTCGGCGCGCCGTTCCCGGATGTCATTCCCGATGACTTCCATCCGACGCCGCTGACCTCCTACGGCACCCAGAAGCAGATGAGCGAAGCGCTGCTGGCCGACTATTCCAGGCGCGGTTTCTTCGACGGCATCGGCATCAGGCTGCCGACGATCTGCGTGCGGCCGGGCAAGCCGAACAAGGCGGCGTCCGGCTTCTTCTCCGGCATCATCCGCGAGCCGTTGAGCGGCCAGGAGGCGATCCTGCCGGTGCCGCGCTCGGTCGTGCACACGCATGCCAGCCCGCGCTCGGCGGTCAACTTCCTGATCCATGCGGCAGGGATCGACAGCAGCGCCGTCGGGCCACGCCGCAACCTGACGATGCCTGGCGTCGCCGTCACCGTCGGCGAACAGATCGAGGCGCTGGAACGCATCGCCGGGCCGAAGGCGGTAAGCCTGATCCGCGAGGAGCCGGATGACACGATCTGGGCGATCGTCAAGGGCTGGCCAACACGGTTCGAGGCGCGGCGGTCAAGGGAACTGGGCTTCAGCGCCGAGAACAGTTTTGACGAAATCATCCGCGCGCATATCGAGGACGAACTCGGCGGCAAGATCGCGGGTTAAACCCCGAGCCTCGCGGCGCCGGGCATCATCCGCCGCTCGCCAAGCTCGCCGACAGCAACAACAATCCGAACAGGAACACGAAGGCTGCGCCGCCGATCTCGACGATCGAGTGGATGCGGTTGCCCATGCGGCCGTCGCCGGCGAAATACACCGCCCAGTTCTTGGCGGTCACCGCCAGTGTCGCCAGTGCCGATACGGTGATCGCCGTTCCCAGCGACATCGCCAGCACCGACAGCAGGCCGCCGAGCCAGAGCCCGTTGAGCAGGGCGAAGCTGAGCACGATCAGCGCGCCGGAGCAGGGGCGGATGCCGACCGCCGCCACCGCCGTCCACGCCGTGCGCCAGTCGAAGCGATCGCCCGACAGCAGCGCCGGATCGGGTGCGTGCGAATGGCCGCAGGTGTCGCAGACTTCGCCCGCCGCGTGATCGTGGTGTTCATGATCGTGTTCGGCATGATCGTGATGATCGTGCGAAGGGCCGTGCACATGGTCATGCGCGTGTAGCGCGTGCGCATGAGCATGCGCCGAATGGCTGTGAGCTGCATGGGAGTGACCGGCATGCGAATGACCCCCATGAGAATGACCGGCGTGAGAATGGCCGGCGTGAGCCGCCGACAGGCTGTAGGCCGGGCCTCTTCCGAACAGACGGAGGATGGAAGGGCCGAGCTTGCGCCACAGCAGCCAGGCGCCGAACAGGGTGACGAAGACAAAGCTCATGATCTCCATGAACCAGGCTGCGTCCGTCATCGAGACGGAGGTGCCGCGCAGGACGAAATAGGCGACCCCCATCACCGCGACCGCGGTCAGGCCCTGCAGCAGCGCCGAGACGAAGGACAAGAGGATGCCGCGCCGCAACGCCACCTCATTGGCCACCATGTAGGACGAGATCACCGCCTTGCCGTGGCCGGGGCCGGCCGCATGGAAAATACCGTAGGCGAAGGACAGGCCGATGAGTATCCAAATCTTGCTGCCGTCCTGGCGCATCGCCTTCATCGCCGTTGCCAGCGCACGATAGAATTCCTGCTGCCTGAGATTGATCCACATCAGGATGTGGGCAAATGGGCCGGTGGTGGGCGCCATGCCGTCATTGACGCCGATGCCGAGCGAACTCTGGGCATGAGCGGCGTCGGCGAAATGCATCATGGCGACAGTGAGGGCCAACAGGCCGAATGCCAAACGCAGGGACGGTTTCGTCACCGGCTTCATCCTTCTGGCTGACAGGTCAGTTCGAGCTTGGTGGCGAAGATCTTGCTCATATCGGTGCCGGTCGGGTCATTGAAAAAGGCATCGGTGAGGGTCTTCTGGTTTTCCTTGATGGCCTCGTCCGGGTCCGGACGGACCACCTTGCTGGTGCAGTTCGAAGGCAGGCCTTCAACCGTGATGTTGGAGTCCTCGGTGAAGTCGATCGCCGTGTAGAATGTCGGATCGTAGACGCCGATATCGATTTTGCCGTTGAGCTTGATCGGCACCTTAGGTTCGGACTCGAACAGAATGATCAGCTGATCGTTGTCGAAATTGGCCATCAGATGCGGCGGCGGCGTCATCGCCACGTCCTTGCCGTCGACGGTGACGAGCTGGAAGTAATTGAACTCGGCCAGCGAGGCATGAACGGTGTCGGCGACTTCCTTCAGCTCCTTGTCGTCGAGCTTCAGGTCGGAGTTCTTGTCGAACTCCATCATCACGGTCGAGGAAAACAGATCGTCGAAGCGCCAGAGATGACGCAGAGCCTTCACGCTTTGGTGATCCGTGGAGAGAATCACGTCGAGGCGGGCCTCGGCGAAGACATGCGGATGCACGTAAGCGGGTCCAGTGGCGGCAAAAGTAGCCGCCAAGGCCGAAGCCAGCATGATTGCGTGCCGTTTCAGATTCATTCTCGGTCCATAGGCCTCGGAAGAGTTGCCGAGAGTTACCAGAAAGGGGGCGAAATTGGGACCACGAGACTATTGACGCCGGTCAGCCAGCCTCGCGCGTCCTGAACCACTGCACCAAAAAGTCGACGAAGACGCGGACTTTCGCCGGCAGATAGCGACGGTGCGGGTAGACGGCGAAGATGCCGCCGCCCGACAGGATACGGTCATCCATCACCGCCACCAGCCGGCCGCTCGCGAGGTCGGGCGCGGCGATGAAATCCGGCAGGACGGTAAATCCGAGACCCGCCACGGCCGCGGCTCTCGCCGTCATCGGGCTGTTGACCTCGACCGGACCGGACACCGAAACGCTCACCGGATCGCCATTGTCGCCCTTGAACGGCCAGTTGTTCAGTCCGCGGCCATTGGTGTCGACGATGCAAGGCATGCGGCTGAGATCCTGCGGCCTTGTCGGCATGCCATGCTTGGCGATCAGTTCGGGGGAGGCGCAGAGCTTTATCGAAAACGGCGCCAGCCGCCTGGCGATCAGCGACGAGTTCTCCAGCCGCGAGATGCGCACCGCAAGATCGAAGCCCTCCTCGACCAGATCGACGAAGCGGTCGTCGAGCTGGATGTCGAGGACGATGTCGGGATGCTGCTTGGCGAAGTCGATCAGGGACTGGCCGATCGGCGCATCGGCGAAGGTGCGCGGCGCCGACAGCTTGATCCGGCCGCGCACGTCACCGGAGGATTCACGCACCGCGTCGGCCAGGCTGTCGACCTCGCGCACGATCTCCGAGGCGCGCCGGTAATAGGTGTGGCCGGCCTCTGTCATCGAGAACTGGCGCGTGGTGCGGTTGAGCAGCAAAGCGCCGAGTTCGTCCTCCAACTCGCGCACATATTTCGACAGCAAGGCCTTGGAACGGCCGATCTTGCGCGCCGCCGCCGAAAAGCCCTCGGCCTCGACCACGTCGATGAAGGCACGCATGCGCGTCAGTGTGTCCATGGTCAGGCCTTTCGTGCCGCGTCGAGAAGTTTCCGGCCGAGCCGTATCAGGGCAATGTCGCTGCCGGAAGGGCCAAGCAGCGACAGGCCGAACGGAGCGCCGGCGACCGCGCCGACCGGCAGTGTGATCTGTGGAAAACCGGACAGGCCGGCCAGGCACAGAAGTTGGAGCGCCCGTTCGCGATAGGCCTGGAACTGCTCCGGCGTGCTGTCCACGTAAGGTGCCGGACCAGGCACCGTCGGCAGGACAAGGAAGCCGTTCTTGCCGAGCAGGGCGCTCAGTTCGCCGCAAAAGGTCAGACGTCGCACCTTCTCGGCCTGGGCTGTCTTGTCGTCGACGGCGCGGCCAAAGCCGAAACGCTCCTCGACGCCGGGGCCAAGGCCGCGCTCGCCGCTGGTGATCCATTCGCCATGCACCGCCCAGGCCTCCCTGGCCTGCAGCCGGCGAAAGCACCAGTAGAGTTCATCGGGAGATGAGGAGAAGCGCACTCCCGGCGTCATCGGCGCGCCGAAGACCTTGCCCGCCAGCCCCTTCATTTCACCATATTCGGCAAGCGCCGGGCGGGCGACCAATCCATCCAGCCAATCCAGTGCCAGCGGCCGGTCCAACACATGCTGGTGCGGATCGCGGCCGAGCAGCAGCTTGCCGACGGTTTCGTAGGTCTCGATGTCGTCGGCGAACCAGCCGAACGTGTCGAGGCTCGGCGCCAGCTTCATCGTGCCGTCGAGCGGAATGCGGCCATGCGTGGTGCGCAGCCCGATCAGTCCGCAAAAGCTCGCCGGGGCGCGGATCGAGCCGCCGGTGTCGGAGCCGGTGGCGATATCGGCCAGCCTGCCCGCCACCGCCGCCGCCGATCCCGATGAGGAGCCGCCTGTGACGCGGTCGGGTGCCGCCGGGTTCACCGGAAACGAGAAATGCGCATTCTGGCCGAACAGCGCGAAGGCAAGCTCGTCGGTCTGCGTCTTGCCAACGAAGCGTGCGCCGGCATCGAGGATCATCTGCACGGCGGGTGCGGTGCGCGAGGCTGCGGAGCTTTCGGCGAATTTTTGCAAATTGCCGCAACCGGTGCGGTAGCCGGCGACGTCGTAGATGTCCTTGACGGCCAGCCGCAGGCCGGCCAGCGGGCCGAGTTCGGCATGTGCCACTGGCATCTGGCGAAGATCGAGAAAGGCGTTGAGAGGGCCGTGCGTGCCTGTCATCGTTCGATATCCGGATACGGTTGCCGCAACATTGTTCGACGCCAGAAATTTTACAACCTGCGATACGATTTTTATTGATTGTGAAAGTCTTCGCCCTTATATCGCGCTTGCCCAAAGTCGCACGTGCCTGTGGGTGTCCGCCGATCCTCGAATGGTGAGGGAAATCGGTAAGGTAACTGGAGCCAACCCCTCCAGTCGGTCTAGCGGCCAACCGCCAGCCCGAGGACACCTTGAAGCAACGACGGTGCGGGCCTTTCTGGTGTTCTGCCGGTTGTCCAAAAACCGGGGTTACTGAAGAGGCACACCTTCATTGCCGGCAGTGCGGACGGGTCTCCCATCCAAGCCAAGGCAGACAAAGCGAACCGAGGCCGGGCAAGGCCAAGGTTCACCGCCGCGAGACGGCGCTTCATGGTTCCGGGGTCTCCACCGGCTGGTTCCATGAATTTCCGTCCCGCCTTTGTCCACCGCGAGTTCGCGAGGCCGACAGCCCGCGTCCCGCAGCCTTATTGCGCGCCGAAAGGCGCTGATGGAGAGACCCCGATGGCCACCCAGCGCATTCTTGACTTTCTCGCCACCCGACGTCCGACCGGCCCCTGCCTCGTCGTCGACCTCGATGTCGTGCGCGACAATTTCCGTGCCTTCGAGAAGGCGCTGCCTGATTCCAAGATCTACTATGCGGTGAAAGCAAACCCGGCGCCGGAAATCCTGCGCCTGCTTGCTGCGATGGGCTCGTCCTTCGACACCGCTTCCGTTGCCGAAGTCGAGATGGCGATGGACGCGGGTGCGCCGGCGGACCGCATCTCCTTCGGCAACACCATCAAGAAGGAGCGTGACATCGCACGCGCCTACCAGCTCGGCATCCGCCTGTTCGCGGTCGACTGCGTCGAAGAGGTCGAGAAGATCGCCCGCGTCGCTCCAGGCGCGCGCGTGTTCTGCCGCGTGCTGACCGATGGCGAGGGCGCCGAGTGGCCGCTGTCGCGCAAGTTCGGCTGCGTGCCGGCGATGGCCGTCGACGTGCTGCGCCATGCCAAGGGGCTCGGCCTCGACGCCTATGGCGTGTCGTTCCATGTCGGCTCGCAGCAGACCGACCTGACCGCCTGGGACCGTGCGCTGGCCGACGCCAAGGTGGTGTTCGCGACGCTCGCCGAAGAAGGCATCGTCTTGAAGATGGTCAATATGGGCGGTGGTTTCCCGACGCGCTATCTGCGTGACGTGCCGGCCGCCCAGGCCTATGGCCAGGCGATCTTCTCGGCGCTGCGCAAGCATTTCGGCAATGCGCTTCCCGAGACCATCATCGAGCCGGGCCGTGGCATGGTCGGCAATGCCGGCGTCATCAAGTCGGAAGTCGTGCTGATCTCGAAGAAAGCGGCCAACGACAATGTGCGCTGGGTGTTCCTCGACATCGGCAAGTTCGGCGGCCTGGCCGAGACGATGGACGAGGCGATCCGCTACCCGATCGTCACCGCGCATGACGGCACGGAGACAGCACCTTGCGTGCTCGCCGGCCCGACCTGCGATTCGGCCGACGTGATGTACGAGAAGACGCCCTATCCGCTGCCTTTGTCGCTGACGATCGGCGACGAGGTGCTGATCGAAGGCACCGGCGCCTACACGACCACCTACTCGGCGGTCGCCTTCAACGGCTTCGAGCCTCTCCGATCCTACGTGATCTGACGGCGCTTCCTCAGCGCATTTTCGGACGGCGAACCGGACACAACTTCGCCTGAAAATGCGCTGAGAGAGCCGATCAGATCACCCCAGGTGGGCGCCTGTCGTCCACCCGGGCTCGCCTGTGGAACAGATCTCCGCTCGCCAGGGATTGCGGAAATGGAAATGTCATTTGAAATGGAAATGCCAGTTGAAATTGGGGGCCACGCACCGGCCTTTGGGATGGTCGCCGAAACCGCCGCCGATGTCGCGGCGCGCGAGGCGTTGCTCGATCGGGCCATGGGGCCGAAGCGCAGGAAAAAGTCGTCGGAGAAGTTGCGGCGTGGCCGGCGGCCCTCGGAAGGGCTGGCCTTCGTCGCCCGCGATGCTTCGGGCGGCGTGGCCGGCACCGTGCGGCTGTGGGATGTCAGGCTGGGCGAGGGCGGTGCGGCCGCGCTGCTGCTTGGCCCGCTTGCCGTCGACCCGTCGCTCAAGAATGCCGGCATCGGCTCGGCGCTGATGCGCCATGCCATCGCCGAAGCGGCGCGTCTCGGCCATGCCGCTATCCTTTTGGTCGGCGATGCGCCCTATTACGCGCGCTTCGGCTTCTCGGCCGAGAAGACCGGTTCACTTGCCATGCCAGGACCCTATGAGCGGCACCGCCTGCTGGCGCTGGAACTGGTGGAAGGCGCGCTTGACGGCGTGCACGGCACGCTGAAGGCGGCCGGTCGCAAGCTGAAGGCGGCCGGCCGCAAGCTGAAGGCGCAGGAATTGATATCGGCGGCCTGAGACACGAAGCCGCCAGCATTTCATGCAAAAACGCCGCCCGAAAAAGGCGGCGTTTTTTCGCAATTGGTGGGTGCCGCCGCCTGGGCGGCTGGATGCCTTCAGCCGATCAGCTGGCTGAGCGCCATGGCGACGGTCATGTCGCCTTCGACCTTTATCTTGCCGGTCATGAACGCCATTGTCGGGTTCAGGTCGCCAGCGATCAGCGAATCCAGATCGTCGAGCGAGAGCTTGATGGTGCAGTCGGTGGGTGCATCGGTGTTCGAGACAGTCGCGCCGTCGATGACGATGACGCCGTCGCTGCCGGTGTCGAATTTCACGGAACGATCGAACCCGCTGCTGGCCACCCGCGACTTGATCTTCTCGGCAATCTCCTGAACGCTCACGCTGTTCTCCTTGTCTGGTTGCATCTGTCTCGCAACGGCGCTTCGATCCAGCCGAAGCCCATGCCGCGGTTTCGCGATCACGGTCGCTGCCGCATATAGCTTTGGGTTGACGTTTACGTCAACGCGGATTCGGGTGGCTGGTTCCTGCCCTTGCGGCAGGCGAGGCTCGATGTGACCGGGCCTGTGAGCAGGGCAACTCAGTGTTCCTTGAACGCCTTGGTCATTTCGGTCGCCGTTTCGCTTTTCTTGCGGCGCAGCCAGTTGTCGCGGATTTCGTCCTTCGACAGGAAATTGACCTGGTCAATCAGAACTTCATGCACCAAAGGCGCGCCGACACGCGCGTTGACGGTATCGCGGATTGCGGCGCGGAAGGCATCGAGATCGATGGTCGCCTTGTTGGTGAAGTCGATCTGCGGATTGGAATAGAGGTAGGAATAGACCTGGTCGGTGATCAGCGCTTCGGCCGGAATGGACAGCTTCTTTATCTGCTCGGGTTCGACGGTGTAGACGAGCTTGGTCAGGAAATAGCCGCCGATCTCAGAATCGCGGATCAGCGGCACCGAAATGATGTCGGTCTTGACGTAGTCGAGACCGCCCAGCATCGGCTTCGGCGTTTCGCCGACACCGCGCTCGCCGGCCGCCTGAAACGAATAGAACACGGCGCCGAGGGTTGCGGCGCAAATCCAGACGGCGATGGCGATGACCTTGATCATCTACTCTTGTCAGTCCCTTGATCCGTCCCTTGCGAAGGCGACGCGGCACTGCGCCGTTGCTTCGGCAGGATCTCCGAAGTGTCGCTCGTGTTCGGCATCATGCCTTCATCCAGCCGAACTCGCCGGCGGAGTAGGTGCCGTCGGTCTCGGCGCGCTGGATGGCGTGCCGCAGCAGGCTGGCGACTTCGTTGACCGCGCTGAGATGCGCGAGGATCGCCGCTTCGTTCTTCGCCAGCTTCTGGCGCAGCCGGGTCAGGCCCTCGCGGTGCTGTTCGAGGAATTCGGCTTCGCTGCCGCCCTTCATGGCGCGGGTCAACTCGTAGAGGTAGCGGCTCTTGCGGGCGTTCGACGCCTTGAGATCATAGTTGGTCGCGTTGCGGATACCGGCGGTCTCTTCCTCGACCACTTCCTCGATGCGACCGATGATGGCGGCGAGGTTGCCGGGCCGCGCGAACGGGATCGGCGCTTCCGACGCCGTCGTGCGTACTGGCAGGTTGGGGGTGGATTCCGAAAAGTCGGCCATGGCGTTTCCCAGTTTAGATCTTGATGTTTGTTTTTATGATCGTCTCGTCACCGGTCATCGACCCCGCAGCCTTGCGCTGTAATTGGTGGACCAGCGAGGTCGACAGGCTGTTTTGCTGGTCGATCTCGGTCTTTTCCAACCCGCCCGAAACCGGACCGACCGGAACCACGCGCTTGCCTTCGAGATAGTGGTCGGCAAGCATCGACTTGGCGATGCCGATGCCACCGCGTTCGGCCATCACGTCCGCGACCCGCTCGGCAAGCTGCGATTTCCACATGTCGCCGGCCAGGCCCTTGCCGTAGACGCCCTCGGTATCCTTTGGCAGCATGTTCTGGATGAAGGTCTGCAGCACCATCGCCTCGAACTTCTTGAATTTGTTGGCCGGGTCGGTTGCAGCGGCGGCCTTGTCGGCGGTGGCGCGCGACAGGATCGAGCCGGCATCGACCGAAGCGGCGGTGTCGAGTGAAAACGTGCCCGCAGCGCCGCCGGCCCGCTTTGCCAGCGCGGCGCGGGCGGTCTCGATATCCGCCGGGTCGACGGCTCGGGCCACATCCATAACGATGTCGCTGGGTGGAGAAATCGCCAAGAAAGTCCGCCTTTTACCGGTTTTCCTTAGCCAGACCATGCCTCAACAAGCTTGTGGCAGGCTTGCGGGAAGGAGAGGGAGCGGAAGTGCGGGGATCGGATCGAAGCTGCCGGCTTCGCGCCATGCGTTGTCGGGCAGTTTTTTCCATCGTCGATTTCCGCCTCAGCTTCACTCCTTGACCGCGCCCGTCATCGAGGAGACGTAGTGCTCGACAAAGAATGAATAGAGCACCACCACCGGCAGGGAGCCGATCAGCGCGCCTGCCATCAGGGCTCCCCATTCATAGACGTCCGAACGTACGAGCTCGGTAAGCACGCCGACCGGCACGGTCTTGTTTTCGGACGACTGGATAAAAGTCAAAGCGTAGATGAATTCGTTCCATGACAGGGTGAAAGCGAAGATGCCGGCGGAAATCAGGCCAGGCACCGACAGCGGCAGAACTATCTTGGTCAGGATTTGCCAGCGGCTGGCGCCGTCGATCAGCGCGCATTCTTCCAGTTCGAAAGGGATCGAGCGGAAGTAGCCCATCAAGAGCCACGTGCAGAATGGAATGAGGAACGTCGGATAGGTGAGGATCAGCGCGAACGGCGTATCGTAAAGGCCGAGGTTGAAAACCATTACCGACAGGGGAATGAACAGAATCGAGGGCGGCACGAGATAGGCCAGGAAGATCGCCAAGCCGACCTGCCGCGCCCCGGAAAACCTCAAGCGTTCGATCGCATAGGCAGCGAAAACCGCCGCCAGCAGCGACAGGAAAGTTGCGGCGGTCGAGATGATGATCGTGTTGAGAAGCCAGCCCGGATAGGATGTGTCGAAGAGCAGATACCGAATATGCTCGAGTGTCGGATGGACGACCCAGAACGGATTGAAATTGGCATAATCCGTCATCTCGAGATTGGGTTTCACCGCCGTGATCGTCATCCAGTAGAACGGGAACAGCAGCACGATGACGAAGATCAGGAGCGGCAGATAAACGGTCACCACGCGCCGGGGCAGGCTCTGGAGATAGCCCATGCCGCCTTCATCCGTGTTCGGACGATTGTTCGTTTCGATCGCGGCCATGTCAGTCTCCACCGCCCTGCTGCCATTTACGACGTTGCAAGCCGAAATAGCTGAAAAGGATCGCCGCTAGCAGGAATGGGATCATCGCCACCGCGATCGCGGCTCCCTCGCCAAGCTGGCCGCCGGAAATGCCGCGCTGGAACGAGAGCGTTGCCATCAGATGGGTGGCATTCACCGGCCCGCCGCGAGTCAGCACATAGATCAGCTGGA
Organism: Mesorhizobium sp. M0491; assembly: GCF_040321265.1. Classification (NCBI taxonomy): domain Bacteria; kingdom Pseudomonadati; phylum Pseudomonadota; class Alphaproteobacteria; order Hyphomicrobiales; family Phyllobacteriaceae; genus Mesorhizobium; species Mesorhizobium sp. M0491. The sequence continues at coordinate 104,105 of NZ_JAMYRE010000019.1, read as the reverse complement.
AATCGGTGAAGGTGAACAGGACCGAAAAGGTCATGGTGATGGCGATGATCGGCGTCAGCAGCGGCAGCGTCACATAGCGGAACAACTGCCAACGGCTGGCGCCGTCGAGCGTCGCGGCCTCGTAAAGCGATTGGGGAATCGTCTGCAGGCCGGCCAGCAGCGTGATGGCCACGAAAGGAATGCCGCGCCAGACATTGGCAGCGATCACCGAGGCGCGTGCGTTCTCCGGATCGCCAAGGAAATTGATGCGGTGATCGATCAGTCCCATTTCCATGAGCGCCCACGACAGGATGGAGAACTGCGAATCGTAGATCCACCAGAAGGCGATGGCCGAGAGCACCGTCGGCACCACCCACGGCAGCAGGACAATCGCACGGAAGAACGATTTGAAGGGAAGGTTCTGGTTGAGGAGGAGCGCTAGCCAGAGGCCGAGCGCGAATTTGAGGATCGAAGCGCTGATCGTATAGAGCAAGGTGTTGAAGACGGAGAGCCAGAAGACGGCGTCGCTCCACAGATATTCATAGTTTTCGATGCCGATGAAGATGCCGGGGCGGCCGATGCGGGCATCGGTGAAGCCGAGCCAGACGCCAAGCCCCAGCGGATAGGTCAGGAAGACAAGCAGCAGTGCAGCCGCCGGAAGCATGAAGCCGAAGCCAAGTGCGTTCCGACTTTCGCTCCAGCGCGACAGAATCCGTGAGAAGATCGAAGATCGCGGCTGGATAGCAGCTGACGGCACGGCCATGGGTTGGCTCCTGCTGAGGTCTCATTGATAGGCCGGATCGGCCGCGACGCAATCCGAAGCCAGCCGGGCAGCCGCGCTGCCCGGCTGAGCAGGCTCAAACGCGATAATAGCGATTTGCCCGCTTCTCGGCCTCTTCCATTGCCTCTTGCGGCGTCGCCTGGCCGGTCACCGCTTTGGCGAACATGTCGACCAGCACGTAGTCGGCCATGGTTGCCGCCGAGGCATAGCCGAGCGGCCCGGCATAGCCGTTAGGCCGCAGAGTAGCCGAAGCCTTGGCGTAAGCGGCGTTGTTGGGATCGGCGGTCCATACGGGGTTGTTGTCGAATGCCTTCAGTGTCTGGCAGCAATATCCGGCCGAGGAGGTGATCCAGTCCTTCATTTGCGGTTCCTCGAACATGAACTGCAAATACGCCTTAGCCGCGTTGGGGTAGGGCGTGTAATTGAAGATGACAGCCGTGGTCACCTGGAACAATTCGACGGATTTGCCGACAGGACCGATGGGCAGGTTGGTCGTGCGTATGTCCTTGGCGATTTCAGCCAGCTTTGGATCTTTGTCCTTGTTGATCTTGGCCGTGTTGTAGGCGGAAATTCCATTGGCGATCACCCCCAGTTCGCCGGCCAGGAAGGCGCGGTTGTTGTTGACGTCGAGCCAGCTTTCGGTGCCTGGAATGAAGGTCTTGTAGAGCTCCTGCGCGTATTCGATCGCCTTGAGGGTCTCGGGGCTGTTGATCGTTACCTTGCCACTCTCGTCGACCATCTGGCCGCCATGGCTCCACAGCAGCCAATGAGCATAGTTGTTGCCGTCGCCGACGCCATGGCCATGCGTGAAGCCGGCCGGATGTCCCTTCGCTTGCAAGGCCTTGCAAAGTTCCAGGAAGCCTTTCGTATCCTTGGGAAACTCCGAAAAGCCGGCCTCTTTCACCCAGCTTTCCCGATAGACGATGGCATTGCCGATCGTGGCCAGGGGCAGGCCGACGAACTTCCCGGCGCGTGTCGCATATTGCTTAGGTCCCTCGTGCCAGCCACCGTATTTCGCGCCTAGATACTCACCCAGTTCGCTCACGTCGTGCAGCTTGTCGGGATATTGGTGCGGGTCATCGAACCAGACGAACATCAGGTCGGGGCCGGACCCGACATTGGCGGCGACCGCCGCCTTGGGACGAATGTCCTCCCAGCTTTCCTTGTCGACGCGAACCTCGACACCGGTCGCTTCGATGAAGCGCTTGGTGTTGGCCAGCCATTGGTCCTCGTCGCCCTGGACGAAAGGCGACCAGCGCAGCAGTCTAAGCTTGGCGCCATCCTCGGGTTTGTATTTCAGTCCGTCCTGGGCAAGGGCCGGAGAGCTGATGAACCGACTTCCCAAGGCACCCGCCGCCGCGCCGGCGGTGGTGCGGATCACGTCGCGTCTGGTGAACTTCATGCTCGTTTCCTCCTGTTTGTTGTCCTTGCCTATGGTCCTACTGATCGGTACGTGTTTGGAATCTCTGTCCGGTTTCTGCGTGAAAGAGATGAATGAGGCTGGGCTCGGCCGTAAGCCGGATGGTTTCGCCCGGCGTGAAGGAATGTCGTTCCCGGAAATTCGCGACGATCTCTTCGCCGCCGGCTGTCCTGCCGATGAGCTGCACTTCGGACCCGGTTGGTTCAACCACCGCGACGGTGACCGGAATGCCCTGCTCGTCGGACAGCCGCAAATGCTCGGGCCTTATTCCCAGCACCACAGGCTCGCCGTTGCGGATGGAAAGTGCCGAGGCCAACGGCACTGAAATCCCCCCGGCGCCGCGGAACGAGGGTGAGCCGTCGGAAGCGATCTCGCCCCTCAGCAAATTCATGGCCGGCGAGCCGATAAAGCTGGCGACAAAAAGATTGTTCGGCCGGTCATAAAGTTCCAGCGGCGGCCCTATCTGCTCGACGATGCCGTCATGCATGACCACGATCTTGTCAGCCATAGTCATGGCTTCGATCTGATCGTGAGTGACGTAGACTGTCGTGGTCTTGAGGCGCTGGTGCAGTTCCTTGATCTCGGCGCGCATCTGCACCCTAAGTTTGGCGTCGAGATTGGACAGCGGTTCGTCGAAGAGAAACACCGCCGGATCACGCACGATCGCGCGGCCCATTGCGACGCGCTGGCGCTGGCCGCCGGAAAGCTGCCGAGGATAGCGCGCCAGCAACGGCACCAGCCCAAGGATTTCGGCTGCGCGGCGCACGCCGGCATCGCTCTCCGGCTTGGAAACTCCTTTGAGCATCAGCGAGAACGCCATGTTCTCGGCGACGGTCATGTGTGGATAGAGCGCATAGTTCTGGAAGACCATGGCGACGTCGCGCTCCTTGGGCGCAACGTTGTTGACGACACGTTCGCCAATCGCGATCTGGCCGCGTGAAATCTTTTCCAGGCCGGCGATCATTCTGAGAAGGGTTGATTTTCCGCAGCCCGACGGTCCGACCAGAGTGACGAACTCGCCGTCCTCGATGTTCACGCTGACCCCGTGCAGGATCTCGACAGCGCCGAATGATTTATAGACTTCGCCAATTGCGACAGACGCCATCGGTCCTCCCAACAATTCCTGCGACGTCGTCGAAGGAACAAACGCTTCCGCCAGCGACAGCCCTGGCTCCTCCCAGGCTCACGCTAGGCCAAACGGTAGCGCTACCAAACCGGGCTGTAAAGCGTTTACGGGAAGGCCGAACCTTGGAGGGTCCGCTTCGCGCCACACAATCCTCCCAGCTACTCCTCGCCCTGCTTCTGCGCGATGATATCGAGCCGCTCGCGGTCGGAGCGTTCGCGTTCGTCGCGGTTGCGTACGTCCTTGTAGGCGCGCTCGACCATGTTGGTGCGGGCGGTCGCCGCGGCGATGAGGTTGGCTTCCTGCCTGGCGCTCGCCAGGTTCGCCTCCTGGCGCACCACCGCCTGGGCAATGCGGCGATGGTAGAGATCGGGAAACAGGGCGGAGAGCGAATCGGCCTGGTCGAAATGGCCGACCAGTTCCTTGGCCTCGGCCTCGGCGGTACTGGCCGCCGCAAGGAAGGTGGCGTGGCGGGTTTCGTGCAGCGCCTTCAGCTGTTCCTGCACCTTGACCAGCTTCTTGAGGCGGTCCTTGCGCGTGCTCATTTCTACCTCGCCAATGTCAGGTCGACGAAGCCGTCGACGAACAGCGACAGCATGGTGCCGACGGCGAAATAGAAGATGATCATGCCGCCGGCGATGATGAAGGGCTGGGAGATGAAATAGATGGGGATCTGCGGGGTCAGCTTGTTGACGAAGCCGATCGTCAGATTGACGAGAATGGCATAGGCGACGAACGGGCTGCCGAGGCGGATGACCAGGAAGAAGGTGTCCGACACCGTGTCGGTGACATCGACAAGGGCTGCCTGCGGGTTGAAGAAGATGTTGACCGGCGCGACCGTGTAGGAGGAAACCAGCGCGCGTATTATTTCGTGGTCGAAATCGAAGACGAACAGCATCAAAAGCGCCGAGAACGAGATGATGGCGGCAAGGGCTGCCTGGGGTTCGGGCTCCTCGATCGCCGGTCCGCCGCTGCCGCCATAGCCCACCAGCATGGCGATGGCCGAGCCCATGAAGCGCAGGGCTTCCATGTAGAGCCTGGTCATGGCGCCGATCAGGCCGCCGACCAGAAGTTCCGAGATGATCATCGGCACCAGGATCTGGGGGCGCGGGTCGACGAAAGGAAAGATCTTGTCCCACAGGAAGGCGAGCAGGCCGCCGGTGGCGGCGACCGCCACGAACAGCCTGACCTGGACCGGGACGCGGGCGCTGGAGAGGCCCGGCATCAGCATGAAACAGGCGCCGATGCGGCAGAAAGCCAGGAATGCCGCGATGACGACGCCTTGCGACAGCACGCTCACGATATGGTTCCGAGCACCTTGATCTCGACGCCCTTGGCGATTTCAACATGGCTGAGCACCGGCAGCGTGGTGAACAGGCGCTCGATGATCATGCGCACATAGGGGCGGGCGTCGGGCGCGGTGACGAGGACGAAACGCTCGCCGGCTTCCAGATATTTCTTGATCGCCTTGGTCGCGTCCTGGCCGAACTCCTCGAGCTGGCGCGGGTCGATGTCGAATTCGCGCACCTCGCCCTTGGCGTCGCGCTTGAGGCTCTGGTGGAAGGCGAGGTCCCAGCGGTTGCCGAGGCGCAGCACCTTCAGCACGCCGCCCTCGGACAGGTCGCCGCAGATCTGCTGGGCCATGCGGATGCGGACATGCTCGACGATCTGCTCGGTGCGGCGCACATGCGGCGCGATCTCGGCGATCGCCTCGATGATCAGGTGCAGATTGCGGATCGAGACGCGTTCGGCCAGCAGCAGCTTCAGCACCGCCTGCAGGCCGGGATAGGAGATGTGCGTGGTGCAGATCTCGTCGGCGAGCTTGCGGTACTCCTGGTCCTGGCGTTCGAGCAGCGCCTTCATGTCCTTGTAGGACAGAAGCTGCGGCAGGTTGTTGCGGATGACCTCGGAGAGATGGGTGAGCAGCACCGACATGTTGTCGGCGAAGGTGTAGTTCTCGCGCTTCAGATCCTCGGCGAAGGCTTCGACCACGGAATAGGCGCGCATGCCGAAGGCCGGCTCGCGGATTTCCTCGCCCGGTATCTCGGGTATGTCGCGGTTGCCGAGCAGCACCATGATCTCGCCGACGCGCATCTGATACTCGGCCACCACGGTGCCGTGCACCTTGATCTGGTAGCTCTTCGGCGGGATGGCGAAATCGTCGGCGACGCGCACCTCCGGCACCACGAAGCCATATTGGGTGGCGAATTTCTTGCGCATCTTGCCCATGCGGAAAACCAGTTCCTGATGCGACGTCAGCAGCCTTGTCGACAGCTGCTTGCCTATCAAAAGCTCGATCTCGGCGGTGGCGAGCGAGGCCTTGACCGAGTTCTTCTCCTCCTCGACCTTAGTCGCCTTTTCCTGGTCCTTGATCGCCTCGGCTTCGGCGACGGCGCGGTTGGCGCGCATCGGGATGACGTAGCCGAGGCCGGCCATGCCGGCGGCCAGCGCAAAGAACGGGAACAGCGGCAGGCCGGGCATCAGGCCGAGCAGCACCAGCAGCGATGCCGCGACATAGAGGGCGCGCGGGTGGGCGCCGAGCTGGCCGAACACCGCCTGGTTGGTCGAGCCGCGCGTGCCGCCCTTGGAGACGAGCAGGCCGGCGGCGAGCGACACGATCAGGGCCGGGATCTGGGTGACGAGGCCGTCGCCGACCGACAGCTTGATGAACACGTCGGCGGCTTCGCCCATGCCCATACCGTGCCTGATGTAGCCGATGGCGATGCCGCCGACGATGTTGATGGCGGTGATGATGAGGCCGGCGATGGCATCGCCGCGCACGAACTTCGAGGCGCCGTCCATCGAGCCGAAGAAAGAAGATTCTTCTTCCAGTTCACGGCGGCGCAGCTGCGCTGTCTTGTCGTCGATCATGCCGGCCGACAGGTCGGCGTCGATCGACATCTGCTTGCCTGGGATGGCGTCGAGGGTGAAGCGGGCGCCGACTTCGGCGATACGGGTGGCGCCCTTGGTGATGACGATGAAGTTCACCACGATCAGGATCATGAAGACGATCAGGCCGATGACGAAGTCGCTGGCCATCACCAGCTTGGAGAAGCCGGCGATGACATAGCCGGCGGCATGCGTGCCCTCATTGCCATGCGACAGGATCATGCGCGTGGTGGCGATGTTGAGCGACAGCCGCAGCATGGTGGCGATGAGCAGCACGGTCGGGAACGACGAGAAATCGAGCGGCCGCTGGATCCACAGCGCCACCATCAGGATCAGCACCGAAAGTGCGATCGAGAAGGCGAGGCCGATGTCGATGAGAAAGGCCGGAATCGGCAGGAACAGCACGGCCAGGATGATGACGATGCCGATGGCGAAGAAGACGTCGCGGCCGTTCTTGGCCACCGCGCCGGGCTGAATGCTTTCGCTGATCGCCATATCGTCCTCAAACCCCATAGACTGCCGAGCGCGCGACAGCCCTGTGAGGGTAGCCCGCCAAGCTTGCGCGAGGGTGGGAGACTGGCTAGTTCGGACGATCATGCGCAGGTCGCCGTGTCGGTCGGCCTTGTAGAGAAGGGAAAACCCGTGCTTCTGATCATCGGCACCATCCGCTTGCCGCCAAACAAATTGGAGGAAGCCAAGCCCGCAATGGAGCGCATGGTTTCCGGCAGCCGCACCGAGTTCGGCTGCATCCAATATTCCTATGCGCAGGATGTTTTCGATGCCGGGCTCATCCGGTCACGGAAGTCTGGAGCGACAGGGCAGCGCTCGACGCGCATTTCGCCTCGCCGCACATTGCGGACTGGCGTGCGAGCTGGCCGGCGCTTGGCATAGGCGAGCGCAACCTCGTGCTCTATGAAGCCGGCGAGCCCATGCCGACCTGAACGGTCCATCGGCCGATCGATATCGCGCCCGCTGTCGCCAATGTGGTGTCTGTCGGCATTGTGGTTGCCATGCCGTGCCGCCGGGCGTATCAGGCTGGCTTTCCACTGCCTTTCGATATCGGCGAGCCGCCCCGGTGCTTTCCAGAAACCACAGCGAAGTCTACGCCCGCCGGCTGCGCGCGGTGCTGGTCAGGTCGTTGCCTCTGCTCGAGGCACGCGGCATCGTGGTGGTCATCCTCGCAGGTGTCGTAGGCGTGATGGCTGGCATATTGGTCACGGCGATGAGCCAGATCGTGCAGGACCTGCACGGGCTGCTGTTCGGCGTTCAGCCAGGCGGCCGGCTTTCCGGCATGTTCTCGCTCGCCAATCCGATGCAGGCGCTGATACCGGCGATCGGCGGCATGCTGCTGGGGCTGACGGTGGTCTGGCTCAGGATACGGAAATTCCGCACGCCGATCGACCCGATCGAAGCCAATGCGCTCTATGGCGGGCGCATGTCGCTGACCGACACCTTCATCATCGCCGGCCAGACGATGATCTCCAGCGGTTTTGGCGCCTCGGTCGGGCTGGAAGCCGGCTATACGCAGGTTGGCTCCGGGCTGGCATCGCGGCTGGCGGGCATCTTCAGGCTGCGCCGCAACGATGTCCGCATCCTGGTCGGCTGTGGTGCGGCCGGCGCCATCGCCGCCGCCTTCGATGCACCGCTGACCGGCGCCTTCTACGGCTTCGAATTGGTCATCGGCATCTACTCTGTCGCCAATGTCGCACCGGTCTTGACAGCCGCGATCTGCGCCTCGCTGACCGCCGAAATGTTCGGCGGCGTGCCGTTTCCGCTCGAGCTTTCGGGCCTGCCTGCGCTCACCGCCAGCCAGTATGTGCCGTTCCTGCTGCTCGGCCTGCTCGGCGGTGCCGCCTCGATCGCCATCATGCATCTGGTGACGTTGATCGAACGTGGTTTTGCCAGACTGTCGATCGATGCGGCGCTGCGCCCCGTCATCGGTGGCGTCATCGTCGGGCTGCTGGGTCTTATCACCCCGCAAGTGCTGTCAAGCGGCCATGGCGCGCTGCATCGCGAATTCTCGATGAATTACGGGCTGGCCGTGGTGGCCAGCGTCTTCGTGCTCAAGCTGACGGCGTCGGCGGTGTCGCTGGGGTCGGGTTTTCGCGGCGGATTGTTCTTCGCCTCGCTGTTCCTCGGCGCGCTGCTCGGCAAGGCATTCGCGGATGTGATGATTGTCGTCTCGCCGGCAACCGGCATCGACCCTGCCGTTGCCGCCGTCGTCGGCATGACGTCGCTCGCAGTCGGTGTCGTCGGCGGTCCGCTGACGATGACCTTCCTGGCGCTGGAATCGACCCGCGACCTGACGCTGACCGGCGTTGTGCTGGCCGCCTCGATCATGTCGGCGATCCTGGTGCGCGAAACCTTCGGTTACTCGTTCTCGACATGGCGCTTCCATCTGCGCGGCGAGACCATCCGCAGCGCCCACGATGTCGGCTGGATGCGCAGCCTCACAGTCGGTTCGATGATGCGCAAGGACATCAAGACCATCTATGCCTCGACGACGCTGGCAGCCTTCCGCAAGCAAGTGCCGCTCGGCTCTGCCCAGCGCGTCATCGCCGTCGACGCGGGCGACCACTATGTCGGCGTGCTGATCGTAGCCGAACTGCACAGCGATCCTTCCGGCGGCGAGGTCCCGGTGCGCGATCTTGCCAAATACAAGGACGCGGTGCTGGTGCCGAGCATGAACGTGCAGGCCGCCGCGGAAACATTCCAGCGGGCGGGCGCCGAAGAACTCGCTGTCGTCGAGGATTTCACCGACCACATCGTGCTGGGGCTGTTGACCGAAGGCCATTTGATGCGGCGCTATGCCGAGGAGCTCGACAAGGCGCGCCGGGACCTGTCGGGCGAGGGGTGACGGGAGGGCCAAGCGGGGTGCCTGCGACAGGGGGCGCGGTTGCGGAGCCCTAATGCTCGATCGGTCCCTTGGCCATCACCAGGGCCGTGCCGGCGGTGGTCGGGCGCTCGATCATGCGTCGCACCCGCGGCGGTTCGTCGCCGCTGTGCAGGGCCCGCACGCGTTCGCCGATGACAGCGTCGGCATGGGTGATGCGTCCATTGTGCCTGATATATTCGATCCAGGTCGGCGTGTGATAATGCTCGATCCATACGGTGGGATTCTCGAGATCGCGCGCCAGCGTCCAGTTGCGGGCGCCGTCACGACGGCGGATGCGGCCGCGTTCGGCCATGATGGCGAGGAACTCCGGTTCGTCCTCGTGCCGGATCACATACTCGATCATGATGGCGATGGGACCACTGCGCGGCTTCAGGTCAAGCGCAAGGTGCGGTTCCTTGAAGCGATTGAGCGGGTCGAGGTTGAGCACCTGCTGTTGCGGCAGCGGGAGCAAAAGACCGATGGCGCCGCCGGCCAGCATGGCGACGCTGGCTGCGATCAGCGCGGTTTCGGCGCCGTGCGCATCGGCGACGACACCCCAGATCCAGCTGCCGAGCGCGATGCCGCCGAAAGTCGCGGTCTGGTAGACCGACAGCACCCGGCCGACCACCCAGCGCGGCGTCGCCATCTGCACCGTGACGTTGAAATGCGAAAGCGCGATCACCCAGCAGGCGCCGCCGACAAGCAGGCCGAGCGACGTCTGCCAGGCATGCTGGCTGACGGCGGCATTGAATGCGCAGACAGCGAAGCCGGCAAAAGCACAGCGCACCATCGTCTCGCTGGACAGCAACTGCCGCAGCCTGACGCTGATCAAGGCGCCGCCGACCGCGCCGATGCCGAAGGCGCCGAGCATGATGCCATAGGTCAGCGCATCGCCCTTGACGACATCGCGCGCCACCAGGGGCAGCAACGCAAGCACAGCGCCTGCACTGAAGCCGAACGCAGCACCTCTGACCAGCACCTTGCCGATGTTAGGCGACATGGCGACATAGCGCAGGCCGGCGCCCATGGCGGCCCCCAGCGATTCGCGCGGCAAGGTCGATACCGGCACGTCCGGCTTCCAGCGCGCCAGCACGACGATCAGGCCGATATAGCTCACCGCATTCGCCGCGAAGGCGGCCGCCGCACCGGCCGCGGCGACGATGATGCCGCCGATCGCCGGACCGACGCTGCGCGTCAGGTTAAAGCCCATCGAATTGAGGGCGACGGCCGCCGGCACCTTGTTGCGGGGTACGATATCGCCGACGGAGGCTTGCCATGACGGGCTGTTGAGCGCGGTGCCGCTGTCGATCAGGAAGGTGAAGGCAAGCAGCGTCCATGGCGTGATCAGGCCGGAATAAGTGAACACGGTCAGGAGCACCGACACCACCAGCATGAAGGTCTGGGCGACCAGCATCACCTTGCGCCGGTCGAAACTGTCGGCGATGGCGCCGGCTACGAGTGCAAACAGCATGATCGGCAAGGTGGTCGAAGCCTGGACCAGGGCCACCTGATAGGGCGAGGTGGCGATCGTGGTCATCATCCAGGCGGCGCCGACACCCTGGATCAGGCCACCGAAATTCGAGACGAGACTTGCGCCCCATACGGCGCGGAAAATGCCGTGACGGAAGGGCGCCAGCGCCGAGACGCTCTCGCTGTCCGGCTTTTCGTCAATCATTTGGGGTTCCTGCCATGTCGTGCCTGCTCGTCAGACAATCCGTTTGCGCAGACCGTTTGCCGAAAGTAGGGCATGGCGCCGCAAAGGGCAAAAAAGCTCATGGTCCAACAATGGGATAGAGGCGGTCCAGGCCTTGTCCGCCGTGGGTCCGGAGGTGCCGCGGGGATCGGCGGCTCTGTCTTCAGACAATTGCGAACGGCATGCCGCGGCACACCATCCTGGAACAGGTTCAGAATCCGTTCTGGATGCGCTCGAAGATGACGTTGGTGAAGGCCGATATCTGGCTGCCGATGAAGGGGCCGGTCAGCGCCACCACCAGCATGATGGCGACGATTTTCGGCACAAAGGTCAAGGTGATCTCCTGCACCTGCGTCAGCGCCTGGATGAGGGCGATGCCGATGCCGACCACCATGGCGACCAGCACCACCGGAGCCGACGCGACGAGCACCGTCCACACCGCATACTGGACGATGTCGAGAGCGTCGGCCTCATTCATGGGACTGGCTCTCTGCCGAAAGCGTCAGCTTGCTGCCTTGACCGAAACTCCCGGACCGACCGCGACTTCGGTGCCGTTCTGCAGCACGGCGATGAGACCGTTGCTGGCGAGGCGCACCGAAGCCACGGTGCCCGTCGTCAGGCCGTCGGCGGAGGTTATCGAGCGCCCGATCAGTGCGTCGGCCTGCGACAGCGCCGAGGACTGCATGATCTGATTGAGCTTGGTGTTGGTCTGCACCGATTGCTCGACCTGAGAGAAGGTGGCGAGCTGGGCGACATATTGCGTCGAATCCATCGGCTTGGTTGGATCCTGGTTCTTCATCTCGGCGATCAGAAGCTTCAGGAACGACTGGTAGTCGACCGCTGTCTTCGAGGTCGACGCCGTGGCCTGATTGGCGCCGGTCGGAATCGTCGTCGTCATGTCCACGTTCATCAGTATCGTGCTCCCACAGCCAACGGGCGCTCGGCACCCGAAACATCGTCATTACCACCCAGCGCGCGGCGTTCGAGCGGATAAAGCGCGCGGATCGCCTTCAGCGCCTCGTAGATATGATCCTCGCCGACCATGCGGTCGATCTGTTTCAGCGCGCTGCAGATCTGGGTGTCCTCGAAGCTTGCCAGAAGCAGCGGCAGCGAACGGCGGAACATGTCGCGTGCGGCGGCGGCGCCGGCCGGGTTCATCAGCATGACCTGCAGGATGAAATAAAGCTGCTTGAGCGGCGTCGAGGCATCGTCGGCCTGAATCACGTGGCTTTCGAGCAGGAACTGGACGTCGTTCATCAATTCGACGGTGACCTTGCGGTCGACCCGGATGACGGCGCCGTTGATGTAGATCTTTTCGTTCGGCTTCAGCGATATCTTCAGCGTGTTGGTCATTGAATGCCGTCCCTGATGATCTGGGACACCTCGATCAACCCTTCGAAATTGTTGGTGCGGCCCTGACGGATGTCCTCCGCCTCGCGCAGCAGCCACAGGCCGATGGAAATGAGGTTGGCGCGCAGTTCCTTGGGCAGGGCGTTGTCGCTGGAGCCAAGATCCTCGACGAAGGCGGTCCAGACGCGGTTGGTGAAGTGAAGCGCCTCGATCGCCTCCATCGAATCGTGGCCGGCCGCTGCTGCCGCCGCCAGCATGTCGATCGAGCGGGTCAGAAGCTCCCGCTCGCGGTCCTTCGCGTCGGCAACGGAGTTGCTCTGGATGTCGGCGTAGGAGAATTGGTACATCGTTGGGGCTCTACCGTTCCGTTAAGCGTTGTCAGGTCAGGTAATTCAACAGGCTGAGCTGCTGCAGGCGTGCGGTCAACGCGAAAGACGTTTCGATGTGCTGTGTCAGGTCCGCGACCCGTGTCGCGGCTGCCGCCGGATCGACGGCTTCCAGATCGAGAATGTGCCGTTCGAAAAGGTCGACCTGCGTTTTCATCCGATCGTTGGCATCGGAAACCCGCTTCTGGACGATGCCGGTCTCGGATTGAAGCTGGCCAATGCCGCTCAGCGCTTCGCCAACCAATGTGGTCGAGCGGCTGACAACCGTATTCTTCGCCGCCTGGCTGATGTTGCTGGACATCAGGCTGCTGACCATGGCTGCCGCCATGGCGAGTTTCTGAATGCCATCGCTGTTGGCGCTGGTCGAAGTCGGTGTGGTTTCGTTGAGTGCGATGCGGCTGACGATCTGCTGGTCGGTGGCGTTCGACCAGTTGCCTTGCCAACCCGCGCCCGTGAACTGCGGCACGACATCATTGGTGATGAAATCGTCCATCTGGGCAGCCGTGATGTTGGCCGCTGCCGGGTCGTCCTGGGTGAAACCGAAATTGGTGAGGAAAGCGGTATCGAATGCAGCCTTGGCAGGAGAGCCGGCAGCGGTGAAATCGTTGATCGGCTTGACGTCTGTGTTGGTGCCGGCAAACAGATATTCACCATTAACGCTGGTGTTGAGGATCGAGGTCAGCTGCTGGATGGTCGCCTTGCCGGAGTCCCGGGTGAGGCTGTTGGACGAGTCGCTCGAGGAAGCGGTGGTCAGGGCGGACAGGAAGGTCTGCGCGGCGGTGGAGAGCTGACCAAGCGAGGTCTGCGTCGAGGAAAGCCGGGCGCCGACCAGGCCGTTGGAATCGATGATGACGTTGAGCCGGTCAAGATCGCGCTGGAAGGTGACGGCCTGGGTGGTGCGCCCACCGAGAGCCAGGCCGACGTCAGCGACCCGGCCCGTCGAGGATTCTTTGGTGGCTTTGACGAGTTCGGCCTGCATGCGCATCTGCTGGGAGCGCATGGCATTGGAGATTGCGGCCGAGGAGACTGAAGTCATGGAATTATCCCACCGCGTTGAGCAAGGCCGTCAACATGTCGTCGACGGTTTTCATCATCCGGGCTGATGCCTGGTAGGTGTGTTCGAGGTCGAGCAGCAGCGACATTTCCTGGTCGACATTGACCCCGGTCGCGTTGGACAGCGCCTCGGCGCTGCGCGATGCCAGTGCTTCCTTGGCGTCGGAGGCGGTCGAAGCCTGCTGGCGCACGCTCTCGAACCAACCGATCGAACTGGCGGCGTAGTCGGATACGCTGGAGGTTGCCGAAACGCCGGCGGCGGGGTCGAAAGTCATCGGCTGGTCGAGCCGGTCGCCATAGGCAACCAGAAGGGTGGAATAGGACGCGCCGCCGCCCGTGTTGGCGACATAGGCCGCACCGTTGGCACCGCCGTCGCGCAGCAGCGTCGGGTTGCCGCCGGTGCTCGGGTCCATCGCTGCATTGACGCTGATGGACGCGGCAAGGCCGGTGACCAGCGTGCCGGCGGCCGGCACGGCCGGCGCTCCCGACCAGGTGAACAGGCCGGCGGCATTGGCCATCGAGGGTGCGGTCTCGGCAAAAGCGGTGATCAGGCCACGCGCGGTCTCATCGAGCTGGCTCTGCATGGTCGAGGCGACGCCGTCGCGCAATTGCAGCAGGCCGGCAAGCGTGCCGCTGGCGCTGGTGTTGCCGCCGGCTCCCGCCGAGATCGGCACGTTGTCGATGTAAACGGCATTGCCGGCGGCACCCGCGGTATAGCCTGCCGACGCCGCGAAGGTGACCGTGCGCGGTATCGTCTCGAACAAAGTCGTGCCGTCACCGGTGGTGATGACCATGTCATTGTCGCCTCGCGTGAAGGTCGACACCGGGACATAGTTCGAAATCTTCTTCAAAAGCGCGTCGCGCTGGTCGAGCGCATCGGAAACGTCGGTGCCGGAACGGGTTCCGGACATGACCGCCGTGTTGGCATCCTGGAACTGGCTGAGCAGCGAGTTCAGGTCATCGACGGCGGTGGCGATCTGGCCGTCGGTCTGGGTGCGGAAATCCTGGACTGCCTTGGAGCCCTCATTGAGCGAGCGCACGACCTGCTTGGCGGCGTCGATGACCGAGGCGCCGAGGTTCTGGTTCGACGGCGAGGTGGCGTAGAGCTGCAGCGCCTGCTGCAGGTTGGCGATCGCGGTCGAGGGCGAGGACGCATTGTCGACGCCATTGACCGCAACGCCCAGCTGATCCATGCCGCTGTAGAGCGCGTTCTGCCCGCTCCAGGCCGACAGCGCGCCGAGATTCTGGCGAAACAAAAGCTCGTTGGCTGCGCGCTGGATATCGACCGAACGCGCGCCCGGCGCCGTGCTGGTGACGACGGCCTGACGCCGTGAATAGTCCGGGTTGGAGGCGTCGGCCACGTTGCGCGAGACAACGCTGGTCTGTCGCGCGGTGTTCATAAGCGCCGACTGGGCGATACTCAATGCGGTAGACAGTGACATGCGGGTCTTTCGCGGGCGACGCCCGTCTTATCTCTTCAGGTTGACAAGGACGTCCATCAGATCGGAACCGGTCTGGAAGACTTTCGAATTGGCGGTGTAGCTGCGCTGCGCCGCGATCATGTTGGTCAGCTCTTCGGCGATGTCGACGTTGGAATTCTCGAGCGCGCCGGAGATGATGGAGCCGAGCTTGCCTTCATTGGCAAAGCCGACACGAACCGCGCCGGACTCGGTGCCCTGCGAATAGACGTTGCCAGGCAGCGCGGTGAGCTGATCCGGGCTCTGTACGTCAGCCAGCGGGATCTTGTAGAGCGGCTTGGTGGAGCCGTCCTTGTACTGCGCGTAGATGGTGCCGTCCTTGCTGATCTGAACCTTGTCGATGGTGCTCGGCGCGTTGCCGTTGACCTGGGCGTCGGAAACCGTGAAGCCGGCGCCAAGCTGGGTCAGCGCAGACAGATTGAGCGAAAAGGCGGCGCCGTTGGGCACGGTGAGGGAGACGCTGTCGACGGCGCCGGTGAGCTTGCCAGTGGTGGCGTCGAACGTCAGGTTGGCCGAGCCCAGCGCGCCGCCGGTATAGGGGAATGCTGTCCCGGCCGTGGCCTGAGACTGATCGAAGACCGAGACCTGCCAGGTGCCGGCGCCGGTGTTGGTGAAATAGACGTCGAGCAGCTTCTTGTTGCCGAGATTGTCGTAGGCAACCATCGAGGATTTCGAGGTGTACTGCGCGCCGACAGCATTGGTGGTGGGCAGATTGCCGGCGGCGACCGGGGTCGCGCCGGCCGGCAGGTTGCCGGCATAGCTGCCCTCGGTGCTCGGCGTTGCGGTCATTCCCTGGTCGGAGATGACAACCGGGACCAACCCCTCGAAGCCATTGACCGTCGCTGCCGGTACGCCGTTGTCGTAGCTGTACGCCATCAGCTGGAAGCCGGCCGAGTTGACCAGTCTGCCTTGACCGTCGGGAACGAAAGCGCCGGCCCGGGTCAGGTAGGGGGTGCCGCTCGGATCCTGAACGACAAAGAAGCCATCGCCGCTGACGGCAAGGTCGGAAACCGAGGTCGTGTACTGAAGCACACCCGGATCGCTGACCGCCTGGCGGATCGTCGTGGTGACGCCGCCGGAATTATAGGCACCGCCGGTCGACGGCATGACCAGCGTCGAGAATTCGGCGGAGGACCGCTTGTAGCCGGTGGTGTCGGAATTGGCGATGTTGTCGGCGACCGTCGACAGGCGGTTTGCCTGGGCGTTCATGCCGGAGACGCCGGTCCGCATCATTCCGTAGAGGCTCATCGAAACGTCTCCGCTGTGTCCATGCTGCTGGCTACGAGGCTACGCATGTTTTCTTGCGCGAGGCTGGCGCGGCGCTGCATCAGAAGACGAGCCGGTAGCCGAGGAAACGCTTGGAATCGATCGGGTCGGTGCCCAGCTTCTCGCGCAGCTTCTTGCGCAGTTTGCTGATGTGGCTTTCCACCACGTTCTCCTCGACCTCTTCGTCGAAGATGCCGTAGATGGCATTGAAAACCTGGGTCTTGGTGACACGGCGCCCCCGATTGCTCGCCAGATATTCGAGGATGCGGCGCTCGCGGCGCGGCAGGGGGAGGGGCTGACCGTCGATCTCGGGGTCGCGGCCGTCCATGAAGATGCGCATGGCGCCGATCTCGGTGTAGGCGACGTCTTCCTGGGCGCGGCGGCGGATGGCGGTGATGCGGGCCAGAATCTCGCGGATATGGACGGGCTTGCGAATGACGTCGTCGACGCCGCTCTCGAACAACCGCAGCGTGTTCTCCAGCGAATGCTGTTCGCTGAGCGCAATGACCGGAGCGCCGGTGCGGTCGCGGATCTGGCGGGGAGAGATGGAACCTTCGTTGCAGTCGCCGATGAGGAAGGCTCGGACCGAGCGCAGATCGGTGTCCGCGGCCGAGTTCACCCACTCACCGAATTCGCCGGACGCAAAGCCTGCACAGGCGATGCCCTCACGATCGAAAAGTGAATTGTATCCCTCTGTTACGAGCTCGCGCTCGTCAACGATCACAATCATCGGCCCCGCCTTCCGAATCAAATCATTTGCCCCGTGAAGAGAGGCGTATCCGCTGGCGGGAATCCTGAACAACCGTCATTTCTTGTAGCTAGTTTCTTGGGAGTCTGGAATCGTACCGGTTGCATTAGCGGGCGGCCAGATGTGCTTTCGGCGGCAAGGTATGATCAAGTCAAACCAACAATTCGGGTTGTACGGTTGGTCTATTAGTAACGGGAAATGCGCTTACGGGTTGCAGAAGCCGCGGGCGTTCGCGGTCCATTTTCCAAAGCCGGTGGCGACCATGTTGGCAATGACGCGGCAGACATAGATCTTCTGCGCCGGGTCGTTGTCGGGACCGGCATGATAGCGGGCAACGGCCATCGACCAGGTCTCGTGACGGGCATGAAGGCTGGCCAGGAAGCGCGCCGCATAGTCGACGTTCTGGCGTGGGTCGAGCATGTCCTCGACGCTGCGAAAATGCGATGCGTGATAGTGGTGATTGATCTGCATGCAGCCCAGATCGATCAGGGTCTTGCCCTCGCGCCGGGCATTGGCGAAGGCGGCAAGGGCCTCGGTCCGGCTCCTCGGAAAGACTGCTTTTCCTTCTATATTCAAGGCATTGGGTTGAAGGCTGCCCTTGTTTCCGGTCTCCGTCAGGCCAACGGCATAGAGGATGCCGGCGGGCACGCCATAACGATCGGCGGCGCGCAGGATCTCCGGCTCGCAGGGGTTGGCCGTAGCTGCGGCGGCGTTTGCCGCGCTAGATAAAGATATCGCCGCCAGCGCGCTCGCGAGCAGGCGAAGTGCCGCGGCCGTAGTCCTGCGCGTCATCGTTGCGTTTCCCTGAGGATTGCTGGCCCGGTTGCTGGCCGCCGGCTCCACCATTGCCGCTGCCCGAATTCCCCGGTTGAAAGGATGCTGGATCGCGGCCTGTCGCCGCCGCCATAGGAGCGGTTGCATCCGTCCGGGTTGTAGCGGGAGCTGCTACCGAAGGTTGCAGTATCGTGACCTTGTCAACCTCAAAGCCGAGCCCCCGCAGTGACTTGACGATGGCCTCGCTGTCGGCCGACAGCCGACGATAAGCGTCATGCGTTTCAGGCATCAGCTCAATCGAAAGTTGTTCCCCGGAGAGGCGAAGATTGGCCGTCACCATGCCAAGTTCGGCGGGGTGGAGTTCGATCTTCAACACATGTGTCGGAACGGCAACAGAGCTGGCCAGATGGGTGGTCGTGGGTGAGGCTGAAAGCGCCTTTTGCGGCCCGGCGTCGGCGGCTATGGCGTTGATCACATTGAGGGCTGCCTGGCTGATGGGACTTTGCGGCGGTGCGGGGAAACTCCGTTCCGACACCACGTCGATGCGCGCAGTGGACAGGGACTGTTTTCCCGCTTCTGGACGCATCGAGGACTGGACATCCTCGATGCTCTTCATCGCATTCGCGGTGTGCTTCGACCGCACGCCGGGCACATCGGCGGCCGGTGCGTCCGACAGCTTCTGGGCCGCCGCTGCGGCGTCGCGTTTTGGCGCGCTGGAGGCAGCGCTCGGCGACTGACCGTCAAACGCCGTCAAAGGTCCGTCGACGATCGACGCCTGCTCCGGCTTCGACATGGTTTCGAGTGCTTCGCGTCCGCCCGCGGCTTTTGGCCGGTAGGTCTTTGGCAGTGAAGCCTGCCCATCGAGCGCCGGGTCCGACGGATTCTCGCCGGTGGCCGTATTGCCCCCGGCTGCCTTGGCCGTTGTCGCGAAATGCCGCAGGTCATGAAACGCGATCAGCAGCGGCAGGTCGTCCTGAAGCGGCCCGGCATCCGGCGCCGTATCTTCAGCGTCGGCCTTCGCGTTTTCTTCCAAATCGTCCTTGCCGGTTTTCACGTTTGCCACTTTGGCCGAGATGGTCCTTCCGGGCTCGGCCGATGCTGGTTCGGCCCTGGCGTCATGCCCGGCAAGGCCGGCAGCGAGCTTGCTCCAGCGCTGGTCGCGCGATCCCGCCTCTGTCGAAGGCTGCCGTTCCGGGCGGGCAGCACCGGCATCGTCGCGCAGCATCTCGCCGAAGCCGGCGTCATCGTTCCTGCCGTTCGCGGCCGGCTGCTCCGACGTCGCGCGCGTGGAGGCAAATCCTGGCAAGGCCGAGCCGAGGCTGGTGGTCATTTTGGGGCGGCTCCAAGCATCTGGTCGATCAGGTCGAGCTGTCGACGTGTTCTGGTCATGGCGGCGTCGGTCGGATCGGCGGGCTCTGGACCGGCTGCGGGTGACGGTGCCGACGCTGGCATGACAGTCGCAGGGTCGGCGGATGCCGCTGCTGCCATGTCCGGCGCATTGGCGGCTGGTCCGCCGGAGGCCGCGGTGACGGCGGGTTGCTCCGAGATGGCGCCTTCGACCGGCGGCAGGCCACTGTCATCGGCGCCTTGCGCCGTGGCGATCTCGGGCACCGGCTGCGCCGCGGCGGCAGGAACTGGGGCAGGCTTTTCCGCCGGAAGGGCGGTGGGCGGCGCGACGACCTCGCCGGCAATGGCCTGCGCGGCGTCGAGCAAAGCGCGGTCGCCCTCCGACAGCCGGCTGCGGTCGATCTTGCCGAGCTTGGCGCGAACGTCCTCGATTGTACCCGAGGTGACGGTGGAAAGGCTGGCATAGAGCAGGGCGCGTGGATCGTCCTGATTGGTGTTGCCGTCGCGGCCCTGTTCCGCCCGCGCCGAAGCGAAGGCCGACAAGTCGTTCAGGCCGTCTATCGCGGCCCGGCGGGCGATGCGCAGATAGATCACCTTCTCGCGCTCGGGATCCATCATCGAGGTGATGTCGCCCAGCTTGTCCTGGCTGATCGACATGTGCAGCGCGATGACGCCGGAGACGAAGGAGTCGGCGAACTGGCTGGCATAGGGCGAATAGAGATAGCGCTCGACATATTGGGTGGAAGCAAGGGCGAAGCGTGCCGCGTCGCCTTGCGCGACTGCAAGGCCAACCGAACGGCGAAGTGCCGCTTCCTCGACCAGCGTGCCGGGGCTGAGCAATCTTGCCTCGTCGAGCAGACGGAGTGCGGTCGCCGGTTGATCGCCGGCAAGCAGTGAGCCTTTGACCAGGGCGAGGAAGGCGCCGAGATCCGGGGGCAGCGCCATGGGATCGATCGGCCTCAAGGCTTCGATAGCCTCGCCGGGCCGGCCGTTGAGGTAATCAATCACGCCTTTGGCGATGGCAAGGCTTTGCGGGTCCGTCGTAGCGCGCGACGTGGCCGCTTCGACGGTCACCGGGTTGCCGCCGCTCATGCCATAGACAAGCAGAGCTCGAAAGTTCTCGGGATCCTTGTAGTCCTCGGCATTCGCCGCCCGCAGGCGCGCATCTGCCATCTCCAGCAGCTTGGCTTGCATCGGCAGGGCGGCATGATCGCCGGCGGCTATGCGGTCCTGGATGAGTTGCAGCGAGCGCACCAACTGATACGGCTGCAGCGTATCCTGGGCGAAACCGGTCGACGGGTGTCCGCCGGCCAGCAGCAACAGGCCAATCAACCGGCGGGTGACGGCCGCTCGCTTCATCCGCCGGTCGCCATCAGGATCTCGATGCGGCGGTTCGCGGCCGCCAATGGATCGGCTGCTATTTTCGGCTGGCGGTCGGCGAAGCCGGCGACCTCGGTGATGCGGCGTTCGTCGACGCCGCCGCGCACGAGCATGTAGTAGGCGGAATGCGCGCGCGCCGTCGACAGGCGCCAATTGTCGTAGCTGTCGCCGCGGAACGGCCGGGCGTCGGTGTGGCCGTTGATGCTGATGGTGCCCTTCTGGCTGTTGACGATGCGGCCGATCTTCTCCATCGCCAGCACCAGTTCGCGTCTCGGCAATGCCGAGCCGACCTCGAACATGCCGAAGTCGAGCTGGTCGGTGATCGAGATGACGACCCCCTTGTCGGTGGCTTCGACCGAGACGCCGTCGTGCAGCTTGTCGCCGGGCTTGAAGGCATCGGCCAGTTGCCGCTTGACGTCGGCCGCTGCCTTGACGGCAGCCGCGGTTGGCGCCTTCTCGCCGACGTCAGGCTTGGTGGCGTTTTGCGTCGCGGCTTTCGCTCCGCCCGCGACCGTGGTGCCGTCCGGTTTGGTCTCGCCGGCCATTGCCGTGGCAGGGTTCGCGGCCTGCTTGCCGGTCGCGTCCTTAGCCAGCGGCTCGAGCGGTGCCGCGACAGGCGGCACGGCTTTGACTTTGAGCACTTGCGTTTCGGCGGTCTTGTCGCCGGGCTTGGCCGGATCGCCCTCGATCTTGGTGCGCTCGGCGCTGGCCTCGGCGCCGGGCGCCGCGACCTGCTGCGACCAGAAATCCGGCTCGAAGGGATCGCGGTAGGAGGCGCCACCGGAGGCGCCGGTAGCCGGTCCGGCAGCCTGCACGCCGCCGTCGCCTTTCTGGCTGACATTCTGCATGACGCCGGTATCCGCGGCGATTTCCGAAAGCACCGCGTAGGGGTCGGCGAAGAGATGATCGTCGGTGCGTTCCGCCTGCTGCGGCTCCTGCTTGTCCTGCTTGCGGTCCGACGCGCCCGCGCCGGCATTGCCGTTCTGTCCGGCTTTGCTGGTCGCCTCTTGCGGATCGTCGGCCGTCAGCCCCATGGCGCGCGGGCCGTCGCCGAGATCCTCCAGGCCCTTGCGGCTCGAATTGCGGTCGACCAGCTTGACCGGGTTGAAGTAGCTGGCGACGGCTGCCTTGGTCTGCTCGTTGGCGGCGTTGATCAGCCACATGACCAGGAAGAAGCACATCATGGCCGTCATGAAGTCGGCGAAGGCGATCTTCCAGACGCCGCCATGGTGGGCTTCGTCATGGTCGTCATGACTGCGCCGCACGATGATGATCTCGTGGCGGCCGTGATCGGCGTCGGCGACGCTCATGCCAGGACCTCCGAGAGGGTCGTCGACCATTCGGCCATGCGCGTCTCGAACACCGCCTCGTCGATGGCGACGGTCAGGTCGAAGCCTGGCGCCTCGACAAAATCGAGATTGGCGGCGCGGGGTCCGAGCGACGCCTTCAGTGTTTCGAACATCGAGAGCGGGCCGCGCACGACGATGCGCACCGCTTCGGCATCGCCAACCGCTTCGCGAACGGCGCCGGCCAACGCATCGATCGAACGTTTCTGCAGATCGTCGCTGACGATGCCGCCGATGATGCGGGCGACCGTGGCGGCGACAAGTCCGGTCACGCGCGCCTCCATCGCATCGATGCGCAACGAGACAGCCTTGCCGACATCGTCGCCGAGGCTTTCGAGAAATATCCTTGCTTCCTCGGCACTGGCCTGGCGTTCGGCTTCGAGCGCGGCGTCATGCGCAGCCGACAGGCGGACCTCCAGCGCTGCCTCCGCCTGGGCAACCGCCTCGGCGATCAGCGTGCCGATATCGGCTTGTGGCGCCGGCGTCTCGGGCTTGTGGTCGGGATCGACTGCTGCCCGGGGCTGGCCGGCGCGTTGCGCGCGCGTCCCGAAATCGGGCAGAAGGTCGAAGAGGGCTACGGAGGGCATGGTTTACACCGCCACTTCCTGGGCAGCCCATTTGCGCAGGATCTGCGCGGTGCGCTCCTCGTTGAGATCGACCATCCTGGCAAGCCTGTCCTGCGGCGCCGGCCGGATCTTCTGGCGAAGATCGTCGAGCGGCGTGGGGCCTGGGCGTGTGCCTGGCAAGGTCCCGATCGCGGCACTGTCGGTGGCCGCCATTGCCTCCGGCGTCGGCAGCGAGCGCTGGACGTCGTCGAAGCTGGGACCTGCCAGGGCCGGAGTAGCCTTTGCCGTCAGCGCCGCGGCCATCGGCCTCAGGCCGAAGAAGGCGACCAGGAACACCACGACGATGAAGGCACCGGCATTGATCATCGTGCCGGCATGCTGGCCGATAGAATCGAGCATTCCCGCCTGCGGGATCGCCTCGCCATCCAGGCCATCGATGAACTCGACCGCCGAGACGTCGATGATGTCGCCGCGCTTTTCGTCCAGGCCGGTGGCGGACGTGACCATCTTCTGGATCTCGGCGACGCGCTTGGCGATCTGCTCCGGCGTGGCGTCCTTGCCGAGGATGGCCGTCAGCCGCTGCTGATTGACGACCACGGCGATCGACATCTTGGTGACGGTGTAACCGTTGGAGACCGTGGCGATCTTCTTGGAATTGATCTCGTAGTTGGTGATCTCTTCCCTGCGGTCGTTTTGCGAGGAGGATTGCGGGCCATCGGTGGCGGTTGCCTGGGTCTCGGGCAGGTTCTGCTCGACGCTGGCCGGAGTGGAAGCCTGCTTCTGGTTGTTGTTCTCGTTGGCCCGCACCGACTGCACCGAGCGTTCGACGCGGGAATTCGGATCGAAGATGGTCTCTTCCGTCTGGCGGGTGTCGGTGTTGACCTCGGCCTTGACGCTGGCGCGGAAATTGTCGGGGCCGAGATAGGCCGTCAGCGCACGGCGGATGTTGTCTCCGATCTGCGCCTCGACGGTCTGCTCGACGCCGAGCGTGCGGGCGGCGCTGGTGTTGGAAGGGTCGTCGCCCGCAGCCAGCAGATTGCCGCTGGAATCGAGAACAGTCACCTTGTCTGCCGACAGGCCGGGAACGGCGGCGGCGACGAGATGGCGGATCGACATGGCGCTCTTCTCGGCGTCGATGCCGGCGTAGCGGATGACCACGGAAGCGGAGGGCTGCTGCTCGTCGCGGCGAAAATTGGCGCGTTCGGACATGACGATGTGGACCCGCGCAGCCTTGATGCCCGATATCGACTGGATGGTGCGGGCGATCTCGCCTTCCAGCGCGCGCACGCGGGTGATCTGCTGCATGAAGGAGGTGAGGCCGAGCGAGCCGACATTGTCGAACAGTTCGTAGCCGGCATTGGCGCTGGTCGGCAGGCCCTTTTCGGCGAGCAGCATGCGGGCCTGAGCGGTGGTGCCGGCCGGCACCAGAACCGAGGTTCCATCGGCGCCGACATCGAAGCCGATACCGGCTTCGCCCAGCACCAGGCCGATCTGGTTCACGTCGGCACGGTCTAGTCCCACATAGAGCGTGTCGTAGGCGGGGCGGTTGAGATAGACCGAGGCGATGCCGATGACGCCCATCACCAGAACGGCGATGCCCGCCAGCATGGCGAGGCGCTTCACGCCAAACCCGCGGAGATTCGAGATGATGCTCTGGATCTGTTCCGGCACGGTTCAACGACTCCCAGCATGATTGTCCGCTGGAACTCTAGTCTTCGAAGCTTGTGCGAAAATGAAATCGGGCCGCGCTTGCGGCGCGGCCCGATTATCTGATGGGAAGGTGGGCGCCGGTGGCGCCCGTGATCAGCTCTTGAACAGAGACAGGATCGACTGCGAGGCGGCGTTGGCGATCGACAACGCCTGGATGCCGAGCTGCTGCTGCACCTGCAGGGCCTGGAGACGGGTCGATTCCTTGTTCATGTCGGCATCGACGAGCTGGCCGACGCCGCGGTCGATGGAGTCCATCAAGCTCTGGGTGAAGGTCTTCTGCAGGTCGATGCTGCTCTTGGCCGAGCCGAGGATGGTGGCGGAGTCGGTCAGCTGGGCCATGACCTTGTCCATCCTGGTTACCATCTGCGTGATGATGTCGTCGGTTACCCCTGGGGCCGTGATGTCGAGGTTGTAGGCGGAAATATTGTCGACCTTGGCGACCGCTCCCGCCGCCGTCTGGCCGGCTGTGTTCGCGGCGATATCCGTTCCTCCGCCCGCGATCACGCCCGCATAGGCGTTGTCGTACAGGGTCTGGGCGGCGCCCGTGGAATAGATGGAGGTTTTGCGATCGAGGGTTCCGGAATTCTTCACCTCGGCGGCGAGGCCGTAGTCGAAAAGCTTGGTGCCCTCAACATCGATGTTGATCGTTCCGATCGACACTGCGCCGGATGAGGAGCGATTGAATGAGGACACGATCTGCGAGTCGGGCTGAACGCCATCATTGGGGGCGGCAGTCTGCTTGGAGGTCACCGCCAGGAAATTCGAGCCGGAGAAGGTCGCCGCATCGGCAAACGACTTCATCTGCGTCTGAAGCGCCTTGATCTCGGTCTGGGTTTTTGCCTTGGCGGCATCCGTCTGACCGACCATGGACAGCACCTTGGTCTTGATCTGCCCGATCGTTGTCAGCACATTGTTCATGCCGGTGTAAGCGGCGTCGACCTTCGAGGCGCCGAGGCCGAGTGCATCCTGCACGGTCGACAGGGCCGCGTTGTCGGAGCGCATCGTGGTGGCGATCGACCAGTAGGCGGCGTTGTCCGAGGCCTGCGAGACCCGGTAACCGGTCGATATGCGGGCCTGCGTCTGTTCAAGCGACTTGTTGGTGGCGCTGAGGCTTTGAAGTGCGGTTAACGCCGAAGCGTTGGTCATGATGCTCGCCAAGAAAGTCGCTCCTTCTCAAAAGCCGACATGCTCAGACATGCCGGATGGGCCTGTTCAACGGGTGGCATCGTGCCGGTCGGACCGATTCGCCAACTGTCGTAAGCTATTGGTTAACCATAACTAGCGCGGCATGGTTAACAGCCTGTTAAAAGCTGGCTTTTGAGAGTTAAGCATCGAGGGTTGCGTGGGGCTGGAGCAAAACGCAAATCGGGCCGCGCTTTTGGCGCGGCCCGATTTTTAGTGCGAACTGCGGTTGAGCGAAGGCGATTAGCCGCGGAAGAGCGACAGGATCGACTGCGACGAACCGTTGGCGATCGACAGCGCCTGGATGCCGAGCTGCTGCTGGACCTGCAGGGCCTGCAGACGGGTCGATTCCTTGTTCATGTCCGCATCGACGAGCTGGCCGACACCGCGATCGATGGAGTCCATCAGGTTCGAGGTGAAGGTCTTCTGCAGGTCGATACTGCTCTTGGCGGCGCCGAGCGTGGTGGCGGCGTTGGTCATGGCCTTGAGCGCGGCGTCGACGACGTTCATCTGCTGCGCGATCTGGCTATCGCTGGCAGCCGTGCCACCCGAAAAGATAGTGAGCGAGGCAACCGAATAGGTGTCGGTTGCCGCTGCTGCAGCACCCAGGGTGGGGTTCGAGGCCGTGGCAACAGCAGCGCCCGTGGTGCCGAGGCGAGCCGTGTCGAGAATACCCTTGGCGGTTGGTGCCGCGCCGGCATCGTACAGCTTGATGCTTTCCACATTGACATCGATCGTCGAGATCGAAGCCGCGCCGGTCGCGTCGCGGTTGAAGGCCGAAACAATCTTCACGTCGGCCGCGGTGCCTGTCGCAGTGGACACCGAAAGCATGTTGGTGCCGGAGAAGGTGGCGCCATCGGCGTAGGCCTTCAACTGGTTCTGAAGGGCGGCGATTTCGACCTGGGTCTTTTCCTTGGAGGCGTCCGTCTGGCCGTAGGACGCGACCAGCTTGGTCTTGATCTGGTTGATGGTATCGATCGCGCTACTCATGCCGGTATAGGCTGTGTCGACCTTGGAGGCGCCGAGGCCGAGAGCGTCCGAAACGGTGGACATTGCCTGGTTGTCGGAACGCATTGTGGTGGCGATCGACCAATAGGCGGCGTTGTCCGAAGCCTGCGAGACCTTGTAGCCGGTCGAAATGCGGGCCTGGGTGTCGGTGAGGGATTTGTTGGTGGCGTTGAGGCTCTGCAGAGCCGTCAATGCGGCGCTGTTCGTCATGATGCTGGACATGGTACTCGTACCTTGATTTTACAGGTATTTTTTACATACCGGCTCTACCGGTATGACGGTGCGGCATCATGCCCATGATCTCTCAAATCGATCACCCGCCATCTGCGAGCGAATATGCGGGCAAGTCCCTACCAAAGGGCTAAACCGGACGGTTAATCGAAAATATATTGCTGGGATTTCGAGCCGGCGCGGCAGGGTCAGTTGAAGGAGCGCACCAGGCTGCCGACAAGCAGGTTCCAGCCGTCGATCAGGACGAAGAACAGGATCTTGAACGGCAGCGACACCACTGTCGGCGGCAGCATCATCATGCCCATCGCCATGGTGATGGTGGCGACGATCAGGTCGATGACCAGGAATGGCAGCACGATCAGGAAGCCGATCTCGAATCCGCGCCGGATCTCCGAGATCATGAAGGCTGGCACCAGGATGCGCAGGTCGACGGTGTCACGCGAAACGGTCTGGCCGCGCTCGCGGGCGAGGTCGGCGAAGAGGTCGAAATCCTTGTCACGCACATTGTGCAGCATGAAGGTGCGGAACGGGTCCGAAATCTTGTCGAAGGCTTCGGTCTGTGTGATCTGGTTGTCCATCAGCGGCTTGACGCCGGTGTTCCAAGCCTGATCGAAGGTCGGCGCCATGACATAGAAGGTCATGAACAGCGACAGCGAAATCAGGATGAGGTTTGCCGGTGTCGACTGCAGGCCGATGCCGGCGCGCAGGATCGAGAAGGCGATGACGAAACGGGTGAAGCTGGTCACCATGATCAGCAGGCCTGGCGCCACCGACAGAACGGTCAGCAGGCCGAACATCTGGATGATGTAGCCGACGGTGGTGCCGTCAGCCTTGCCGATGCCGCCGAGATCGAGTTGCTGGGCCGCCGCGATGGAGGTGGCGGCGGCGATCATGGCCGTGGCGAGAAGGAGTTTTCTCATTCGAGCAGCAATGTCCTGATGAGTACCTGTTTGGCGTGACCCTGGCTGCGGATCGCGGCGCGGTCTTCGAGGTCGGCCTTCAGGTGCTGGTAGCCGCTGGCGCCCTCGATCTGATGCATCTTCAACGTGCGCACCAGGGCCAGAAGGTCCTGGTGGATGTCATCCGACATTGCCTGTGGCTGCGGCGCGTCATAGACGATGGACACCTCCATCCTGATCCAGGTGCCGGCAGGCGAGGCGATGTTGGTGGTGATCGGCGCCAGCACGACCAGTGTAGGCCCCACGGCTGGCTGCTCGGCAGAAGCCGGCTGCTCCGTCTTGCCTTCATTCTCGGGCGCCGCCGGTACCGACGACGGTGCGTCGACACCCTTCAGATAGCCGCCGGACATCCAGCCCATGCCGATGGCGGCCGCCGTCACAACCAGCAGCATGCCGGCCTGAATGGCAAGGGAGGGACCCTTGCGCGGCTGGACCTGTTCGACATTTGCCACTGTGCTCTGTTCCCCAACCCTAGAACGGAAGAACCTGGTCGAGAATCTGCTGGCCGTAGGCAGGCTGCTGAACCTCGGTGATGCGACCGCGTCCGCCGTAGGAGATGCGGGCCTCGGCGATGCGTTCGTAGGGGATGGTGTTTTCGGCGCCGATATCGGCCGGCCGCACGATGCCGGCGAGCGTCAGCACCCTGAGCTCGGCGTTGACGCGCACTTCCTGCGATCCGGTGATCATCAGATTGCCGTTGGGCAGCACATCGGTGACGATCGCCGCGACATTGAGCTCAAGCGTCTCCGAGCGCTTGATCTCGCCGTCGGCGGTCGTGTCCGTGGTGGAGCTGAGAGCCCCAGCGCCCTTGCCGGCGGTGCTCCACTTGTCCCACTGCGCGCTGAGGTCGTAACCGAGCTTGCGATTGGCGGTGCGGCTCCTGTCGTTCTGGTTCTTGAAGTTGGCTCGATCGTTGATCTTGATCTTGACCGTCAGGATGTCGCCCTGGGACAGCGCCCGCGGGTCGGTGAACAGCCGGCTCTGGCGGTCGTCCCACAACGAGAATTTCTTGACCGGCGCGGGCGGCGTTTGCGGATAGCGATAGAGGGAGCCAGTACTGCCGCCATCGATGCCGGAGCCGACCGGGGACAGAGCCGGCTCCCTGCCGACCTCCTTGAGGTTGGTTCCGCAACCCGACAGCACGGTGACCGCGCACAGGACAAGCATTTTCCGGATCATGACGGGTCTACCCTTCGGGCTGCGCTGGCCATAATGCCGGTGAGCGTCGCCGCCGCCTTCTGGTCCATTTCGTTGAGGATGACGCTCGCCTTGCGTGTGTCGAGCTTCATCAATATGGCCGCAGCCAGATCGGCGTTGACGATGGCCAGCCGCTCGGCAGCGGCGTCGGGTTTCATGCCGGCGTAGATCTGGACGACGCCGTCCTCGGCCCGGGCCAGGAAAATCTCGCGCCGCTTCAGCCAGGTCTCGTATTCAGCTTTCTTTGCATCGAGAGCTTTCATGCGCTCGTCAATGCCGGCCTGGAGCTGCTTCAGTTCCTCCGCTTGCAGGACATAGCGGCGGTCGCGGGCGGCGTCGGCGATGTTTGAGCAGAAGCGCTCGATCTCGCTTTGGTCCGGCGCGTTTTCCCGTGTCAATTGCCGCGGCGGCGCTGCCACCGGTGCTCCCGGCAGGACCTGGCGGACCGTCTCCTCGCCGCGTGCGGTGTCGCCGGCAAAGGGCAGAGCCGCGAGAATAGCGGTCGCAAGCAGGATCGCGGCTTTGCGGTGTCTGCCGTCATGGCGTGGGAAGGAGCGCGTCATCGGCATCGCCTATTGCAGAACCAGGTCGGCCTGCAGGGCCCCGGCCGACTTTATGCCCTGCAAAATGGCGATGATGCCGTCCGGCTTGACCCCGAGGCGGTTGAGGCCGGAAACGAGGGTCTGGAGATCGGGTCCGTCAAGCACGGCAACGCGGGCGTCGGGCCGGCTGGCGTCGATGGCGGTGAACGGTTCGACGGCGGTTTCGCCCTTGGAGAAGGGCTCGGGCTGGACGACGCGCGGCGCTTCGGTGATGCGTACGGTGAGCGTGCCGTGGCTGATGGCGACCCGTGAGATCTTGACGTCATTGCCGATGACGATGGTGCCGGTGCGCTCGTCGATCACGACACGGGCCGGCGTGTCGGATTCGACCACAAGGTTCTCGATCTCGGCATAAAAGCGCGCCGCCGAGACACCCTTCGGCCTTCTGATCTGAACGGTGCGCGAATCGCGCTCGGCCGCGACCCGCATGCCGAAGCGTTGGCCGGTGTAATCGTTGATGGCGTCCGCGATGCGGATAGCGGTCGAGAAATCGGGATTGCGCAGTTGCAGCGTCAGGATCGCCTGATCGTCGAACTCGGCCTGGACAGCACGCTCGACGATGGCGCCGTTCGGCACGCGGCCGGAGGTCGGCACGCCTTGCGTCAGCTGCTCGGCCTGTCCCTGGGCGGTAAAGCCGGACACGATGACCGAGCCCTGGCCGACGGCATAGATCTCGCCGTCCGCCGCCTTCAGCGGCGTCATGATCAGCGTGCCGCCGGAAAGCGAGGTCGCGTCGCCCATCGAGGAGACGTCGATGTCGATGCGGGCGCCCGACTGCACGTAGGGCGGCATGTTGGCGGTGACGATGACGGCGGCGACATTCTTGGCGCGTGCACTGCCGCCTTCGGTGGCGATGCCGAGGTTTTCGAGCATCGCGCGGATAGACTGTTCGGTAAATGGCGAGTTGCGCAGGCTGTCGCCCGATCCGGCAAGGCCGATGACCAGGCCGTAGCCGACGAGCTGATTGTCGCGCGAACTCTGCAGCTGGGCGATGTCCTTGATGCGCGAGGCGACCTGGCCCGGCGGCAGCGAACTCGGCCCGGTCGACACCCGGAACATGCGGCTGGTGGTGGCCGGATCATATTCGGGATCGTTGTAGACGCCGCCATTCTTGGCGGCGAGCTCGCGCTTGGCCTTCGGCGTCAGGCCGTCGGCCAGCGCCGGCTGCAGGCCAAGCACGGCTGCCAGTATCAGGGTAAGCCCGCGCATCATGAAGCGCTGACCTGGATGGTTCCATCCGCCATCACCGTGCCGGACAGGACTTTGCCGCTGTCGATGTTGCGAACCTTGACGAGGTCGCCCGCGGCTCCCGGCTGCAGCGTCACGGCGGTGGCCGAGATCGTCAGCCCGCCGGCGATGAAGAAGATCTGCACGGAAGCACCCTGTTCGACCAGCCAGGCCTCGCGGATGGCGGTGGAGGGAATGTAGCGGCCGGGCAGCAACGTGCGCTTGGCGACCTTGCCATCCAGTTCCTCGACCCGTGTGGCGACCGCCTCTGGCTTGTGCTTGCCGACGATAAGGGTGACCTGTTTCAGGGCAGCCAGGTTGATGGTCTCGCCGGGATAGATAACCCGGCTCGGAATAAGCACCACCTCGCCGACAGCTTGATTGCTGGCGATCCGGGTGGCCGACTGGTTGGCCGATTCCTGGGCAAAAGCCGGCATCGTGCCGGTCACCAGCGCAAGGACGAGCGCGCTGCGGCGGAATGCGGACAGGAGGCCGGGCGTCGACATCATGCGTTACCTGATGTTCTTGGAGACCACGGAGGCCATGTCGTCGGCGGCCTGGATGACCTTGGAGTTCATCTCATAGGCGCGCTGCGCCGAGATCAGCTCGGTGATTTCCTTGACCGGGTCGACGTTGGAGGCTTCGAGATAGCCCTGCTGGATGGTGGCGAAGCCTGGATCGCCAGGCACGCCGACATTGGCTGGCCCCGAAGCCGTGGTTTCCTGGAACAGATTGTCGCCGAGCGGCGCCAGGCCGGCCTCGTTGGCGAAATTGGCGATCTGAAGCTGACCGAGGTTCTGCAGGTCGGTCTGGCCGTCGATGCGGGCGAAGACCTGGCCGGTCTTGTTGACGATGACCTCGACGGCATCCACGGGGACGTTGATTGCCGGAATGACGGCAGCGCCGTCGACCGTCACCAGCTGGCCGGTGGCGTTGGTGTTGAGAGCGCCGGCGCGGCTGTAGAGCGTGCCGCCGTCGGCACCCTCGATCTGAAACCAGCCCCTGCCGGTCAGCGCCAGGTCGAAACTGTTGCCGGTGCTGGTCAGTTCGCCCTGTGTGTGCACGTTGCGCACGGCCGTCGTCTTGACGCCGAGGCCGATCGAGACGCCCTCCGGCACCAGCGAGGCGTTGGAGCGGTTGGGCACGCCTTGCGTGCGGTCGACCTGATAGAGCAGGTCGGAGAATTCGGCACGGGCGCGCTTGTAGCCGGTGGTGTTGATGTTGGCGATGTTGTTGGCGATGACTTCCAGATTTGTCTGCTGGGCATTCATGCCGGTGGCGGCGATGGCAAGTGCTTTCATGGCGGAATTCCTCAGATGCCCATTCGACTGACTTCGAGATACGCGGAAACCACCTTGTCGCGGATGGCGACGGCGGTCTGAAGCGCCTGCTGCGCGCTCATCACGGCGTCGACCACCTGACGGGTGTCGGCGTCGCCCTTGAGCGCCTGCATCGATACCTGCTCGGCATTCTGCATCGTGTCGACGGTCTTGGAGGCTGCCTGGCTCAGCGCCTCGGCAAAGGAGGTGCCGACATTGCCGCCGGCCGAGGGTGTTGCGCCGCCCTGGAGCAGGCTTGTCGCCGTGTCATCGCCGCCGATCGACGGCTTGAACTGAAGGGCTCCGATACCGCTGATCATTACTGGTTCCTCATCAGGTCGATGGTCATGGAAATCAGGTCACGGGCCTGCTTGACGACCTGAAGGTTGGCCTCGTAGGAGCGGTTGGCCTCGGTCATGTCGGCCATTTCGATCAGCACGTTGACGTTGGGCATCTTGACGTAGCCCTTCTCGTCGGCTGCCTCGTTGCCGGGCTGGAACTCGACTGGAAAGTCACTGGGATCTCGATCGATCGAGTTCACTGCAACCGTTGAACTGCCGGAGGCCCGGTCAAGCTCGGAGACGAAGCTGATGGTCTTGCGGCGATAAGGATCGGAGCCGGGCGCGGTGCCGGTCGACTGGGCGTTGGCGAGGTTTTCGGAAACCACGCGCAGGCGCTCCGACTGGGCGCCGAGGCCGGATGCTGCGACTTTGAGGGCTGCGGTCAGTGCGTCCATGGTCAGCTCTTCACCGCCATCATCATCATCGTATGAAACGCCTTGACGATCGCCGTGTTGAGTTCGAAGGAGTGGCGCACCTCGCCGGCTTTCAGCAACTGGTCTTCCAGAACGACGGAGTTCTTGGACGGCATGACGACGCCGTCATCCTCCTGCGGCTTGATGGTGAAGCCGGCATTGCTCGCTGCATTGCCGAGATGGCCGGCCTGGGTGGCCTGCAGCGATACGGCGGCGCGGTCGAGCACCTTTTCGAATGGCTCGACGTCGTTTGCCGTATAACCCGGCGTGTTGGCATTGGCGATGTTGCCGGCGACTGCCGACTGGCGCACGGCCAGCCATTGCGCTTGCTTGGCGGCGAGATCGAAAAGGGAAACGGGCTCCATGGGAATCTCCGAGCAGGTACCCAGAGACTAGGCCGCCAGTCTTGCGCGGGCCTTGCGGATGGCCGGAAGCCGGAGATCGTTTATCTGGAGAGTTCGATTACCCGGTCGGCACTGGTGACCATGACCCATTTGCCGTTGCGCTGCTCGATGGAGGACACCTGACTGGAGTCAGGCAGTATCGAGCCGCGCTGGACGATCCAGAGGCCAGCGTCGTCCTGGATCATGGCACGGCCGTTGGCGACATGAACCATGCGGAATTTCGCCGCGTCGGCCGGAAACGGTTGCTCGTCGGGTGCGGCTGCGGGATTGGCATCATCCCGCACCGTTCCGGTGGCAAGAAGATCGAGATTGGCCGCGGGAATATCCTTTGCCGTCAGCGGCGCGCTGCGTTCGGCGACCACGCCGCCGCCCGCTCGCCCGGAATTGGAGCCGGTGCCGCCGAACTTCATCGCCTGGACGCCAAACTGGTCCTGGTTAAAGAAGATGTACCAGGGAAACAGGGCGCAGATCAGGCCGAGCGTGATGCCGAGCGCGGCTATGACGAAATCGCTGCGTCGGTCGGACTTCTTCCTCAGTCGGGGAAACGGTGCCTTTGGCGGCTGCGGCCATTCGGTGCGCGGGAACAGCCCGTTGATCAGCGAGTCGCGGCTCGCCTGCGTCATCTCGGCAGCCACCGCCTGGACAGCCCGGGGCAGAGCGGGTTCGACGGGCCTGGCCAGAAGATCAGGATCGGCTCTGCCAGCCCGTGGCAGGATTGGCTTGACGGCTCTGGCCAGAACGGCCTCGGCTTTGGCTGCGATGATACGGGCAGCCTTTGCCTTGGCGGTTCTCGCTTCGTCAGCCTCGGCTTGCTCCACGGCATTGGCCTCGGCGATCATGTCGCGCAGGATGCGCTCGGTATATTCGCGTTCAGTCTCCGGCATCGGCGTTCAGCTTGCTCTTGAGGTGGCGGGCGAGATCGGAGAAAGGGTCGGCCGACGGGCGATCCTTCGGCGCTTGCGTCAGCGCCTCATAGATCAGCGGCACCTGGCGCACGGCGATGTCGAGTTCGGCATCGACGCCCCCCTGATAGGCCCCAAGCAACCGGATATCGCGCGTGTCCTCGAAGCGCGAGATCATCGACTTCAGCCTTGTCACCAGCGCGCGCTGTTCGACGCTCCAGGCCTTTCCGGCCAACCGCGATATGGACGACAGCGGGTTCACGGGGGGATAGCGACCCTGTTCGGCGATCGTGCGATCGAGCACGACATGGCCGTCGAGGATGCCGCGCACGCAATCGGCGACCGGGTCGTTGTGATCGTCGCCGTCGACCAGCACGGAAATGATGGCGGTGATCGACCCTTTGCCTTCCGTACCCGGCCCGGCGCGTTCGAGCAGCTTGGGCAGTTCGGTGAACACCGAGGCCGGATAACCGCGCGCGACCGGCGGCTCGCCGGTTCCAGTCGCCACCTCACGCAGGGCGTGAGCGAAGCGGGTGATCGAATCCAGCACCAGCAAAACGCGATGCCCCTGGTCGCGAAAGTGCTCGGCGATGCGCATGGCGGTGTCTGGCGCACGCCGGCGCATCATGGCGCTTTCGTCGCTGGTGGCGACGACGGCGACGGTCTTGGCCATGCTGTCGCCGATCGTGTCCTCGAGGAATTCACGGACTTCGCGGCCGCGTTCGCCGACGAGCGCCACCACGACGGTATCGAATGCGTCGGCGCCGGCGAGCATGGCGAGCAGCGTCGACTTGCCGACGCCGGAGCCGGCAAAGATGCCGAGGCGCTGGCCGAAGCAGAGCGGCGTGAAGATGTCGATGACCTTGACGCCGGTCATGAAGGCAGTGCCGACGCGTTGCCGCGCCATGGCCCCCGGCGTCGTCTGGGCGCCGCGCGTTGTGTCGTCTCCCCGGGCGAGTGGCGGGCCGCCATCGATCGCCCTGGTGAGTGCGTCGATGGTGCGGCCGCGCCACGAGGCATGCGGCGCCACCACGAGCGGACCGCGGCGGAACACGGCATCACCGATGCCGGAATCGGCGCTGCGTTCGAAGGGCGCCACGACGGCCTCGTCGCGGCCGATCTTGACGATCTCGCCGCGGCGCGCACCGGCATTGCCGCGCTGCTCGACGATGTCGCCCAGCCTGGCGAAACCGGAAAGGCCGTGCACCTTGTAGTGCGTGGGCGTGACTTCGATGACGCGGCCGCCGCGCTTGAGCAGCGCCTCGGCGTCGGCGAAACGCCGCCAGACCCGTTCCAGCGCGGCAAGCCGGTCTTCCGGCGCCGGCTGGAGTTGTCTTTCGAGTGCGCGCAGGGATGGCTGGTCGAGCGACATGGATTATTTCGAGCCGAGCGTCTTGATCGCCTCGTCGGTGGACGAGTCGGTCTGCCGCATCAGGGCGGCGGTGTTCTCGAAGGCGCGCTGGACCATGATCAGCCTGGTGATCTCCAGCACCGGATTGACATTGGACTCTTCGAGAAAGCCCTGGGCAACGCCGATATCCGAGCGATCGGTGACAGGCTCCGGGGTGCGTGCCGGAACGATGCCGGAATTGCCGTAGCGGACGAAGTTCGCGCCTGGATCGAAATTGTAGAGACCGATCGAGCCGACAAGCTGATCGTTCTGGCGCAACGAACCATCGGCCCCGGCCTTGGGCGGGCCGTTGCGGGGGTCAAGCTGGATCGGCGAGCCCCCGGCATCGAGCACCGGGTGGCCCTCGAGCGACATCAACTCGCCGTTCTCGTTCATCGAAAAGCGTCCGTCGCGGGTCATGACGGTGCCGACCGGCGTCTCTATGGCGAACCAGGCATCGCCCTGGACGGCGAAATCGAAGGGATTGCCGGTCTCGCTCAAGGCACCGTGGGCGCCGGAAAGGTAGGTCTTGCCCGGAGAGGCGAAGGATACCGATTTCTGCCCGGTGCCGGAGACGACGTCCTCGAACTTCACCCCGGTGGCGCGAAAGCCGATCGTCGAGGCGTTGGCGACGTTGTCGGCGATGGTGTCGAGGCGCCGCTCGAGCGCGATCTGCGACGAAAGGGCGACGTACAGGCTGTCCCGCATGATGGTCTCAGAACCTCAGTTTCTGCATGGCCATCATCAGGTCGGTGGAGATGCCGACGGTGAGTGGCTGGGCAAACAGCACGCTGACCGAGGCGACGGCCCATGAAGTCGGGTGGTTGATCTCGTACATGCTGGTGAAGCGCGTCAGGAACTTGCCGAGTTTTTCGGGGTCGGAGAAATCCGAGATGTCGAGTTTTTGCTCGAACAGCTGCGCCTGCTTGTCGACGTCGGCGGTGGCGAAGGAATCGGGCAGGCCGAGCACGGTGCGCACGACACTGGCAAGCGCGGTGTCGGCCAGCACGTCATACCAGCTGGTGATGGTCGGGGCCTTGCGATCGAAATAAAGCGCCAGCCGCACGCCCTGGTTGGTCTGACCGGCATCCTCTTCGAGGGTCTGGCGCATGTATTTGTCGACGGTCGGCTGTTGCGCCGGATTGATGGTGGTGGTGTTTTCGCCATAGGCTTCGAAGTTGAAGGCGGAGGCAAGCGCGGCATAGGTCTTGTCCGTCATCTTGTTGGCGACACTGTCGGGGTCGCGGACGCCGCCCTGCAGAACCCGCTTGATGAGATCCTTGTCCTCCGTCGCCGAATCGAGACCGAATGACGCCAGCGCGTATGTGTAGAGCCGGTTGTTCGACATCAGATCGTCGATCGACTTCACCTTGGTGATGTTGGCAAGATAGTATGTCGTCTCGCCCTTCACATAGGCCGAATTGGGATCGAGGCCGGCGATCTGCGCCTGGGTGGCATAGTTCTTGGTCACCAACTGCTGTGTCTTGTTGTAGATGGTCGCATCGGCGCCGTTGGCGGCGAAGTTGAAGGCGCTGACGAATTCGGCGTAGCGCTTGTCGGTCAGCTTGTTGGCGAAGCTGTCGGGATCGGAGACGCCTTCCTTGAGTGCCTTGACCATGAAGGCCTTGGCGTAGTCCATGTCCTCCAGCCCGTAGGCCTTCATGGCATACTTGAACAAACGGTCGTTTTTGACGAAATCGTCGATCGATTTCACCTTGGTGATATTCGCGAGATAATATTTGGTGTCGCGATCAACCACGGGCTGCTGCTCGATCCTGTCGATCGATTTTGAAATGTCCTTGGTGATGAGCTGGTAGCTGGTAAAGGTATTGAGCAAAGACGTGCCTCCGGCCGAAGCTATGCCGGCACAATACCCCTACTTCCTTGCGCGAAACTGAATCGCTTCCAAGCCCTCGATTCAAGCCTCACACAAGGCACGGGGACTATCCCTAGCTCCTGATGTGAAATGCGGAAGGACCTGTCGTGGGCATTCTGATTGGACTGGTGGTAACGCTCGGCTGCGTCCTTGGCGGCTTCATGGCCATGGGCGGCCATCTTCATGTGCTGATTCAGCCATGGGAAGCCGTGATCATCTGTGGTGCGGCTTTTGGCACCTTCCTCGTCGCCAATCCGATGAAGACGGTCAAGGACACCGGCAAGGGCATCCTCGAAGCCTTCAAGCAGGCGGTGCCGAAGGAACAGGACTATCTCGAGACGCTCGGCGTGCTGCACTCGCTGATGCGCGAGCTGCGCTCGAAATCCCGCAGCGAAGTCGAGGCGCATATCGACAATCCGGAAGAGTCGGCGATTTTCCAGGCGTTCCCAACCGTGCTGCATAACCACGACCTGACGCATTTCATCTGCGACTACTGCCGTATCATCATCATCGGCAATGCCCGCTCGCACGAGATCGAGGCGCTGATGGACGAAGAAATCCAGACCATCAAGTCCGACAAGATGAAGGCCTATCACGCGCTGGTGGCGGTGGGCGACGGCTTGCCGGCGCTCGGCATCGTCGCCGCCGTGCTCGGCGTGGTCAAGGCGATGGGCGCGCTCGACCAGTCGCCTGAAATCCTCGGCGGTTTGATTGGTGCCGCACTTGTCGGAACGTTCCTCGGCATCTTCCTGTCCTATTCGGTGGTCGGGCCGGTCGCCACCAAGATCAAGACAGTGCGCGAGAAGAAGAACCGCCTCTATATCATCGTCAAGCAGACGCTGCTGGCCTACATGAACGGTGCGCTGCCGCAGGTGGCGATCGAGTTCGGCCGCAAGACCATCTCGTCCTATGAACGGCCGACGATCGACGCCGTCGAACAGAGCACGATGAACACCGGTGCCGTCGAAAAGAAGGCCGCCTGAACGATGCACGACAGATCGGTCCCGGCACTGTCATGACCAGCCTGGGCAGTCCAGCGGAAGCGCGTTCGCTGATCATCGAGCGTCTGGTCGGTGACAGCGGCGAGGCCGCGCAGGTCATCGACGCAGGCCGCGCCATGGCCGAACGCGCCGTACCGCTGTTGCAGAAAAGCCTGACCAGCGAGCTTGGCGTTCCGGTCGTCGTCGAACTCAAAGCGATCGAGGTCAGCCGCGTTCCCGAGGCGCGTTCGCGTGCCGGCGACACGTTTGCCATGACCGTGATCGGCTCGTCGGCGTCCTCCGATGCGATGACCCTGGTGATCGATGCTCCGGCGATCGCGATCATGGTCTGCACGCTGTTCGGCGGCGACCCGGATCTGCCGGCATCGCCGATCGAACGCGATCTGTCGCAGATCGAAATCGATGTTTCGACCATGGTGTTCCAGCAGGTCGCGCAGGCCCTCAACGGATCGGGAAAGCGCTCGCTCGACCTGCGCCTGCCCGCGCCGCGAGCAATGTCCGGCACCGAGGCGAAGCGGTATGTGCTGCGCGATGGCGCGGCAATCCGTATCGTGCTTGGCATCTCGACGCCGGCCGATAGTGGCACCGTCACGGTGACGATGCCGCAGCGCGTCGTGCTGGCCAGCCGCGACGGAGCCGTTTCTGTCAGCGACGACGATCACGGCCCCAGCTGGCGCGCCCGCTTTTCGGAAGAGGTGATGCGCTCCACCGTGGCGCTCGAGGCCACGATGCCGCTGGCGCGGCTGACGCTCGGCGAGCTCGCCGGTTTCCAAATCGGCGACGTCATCGAATTCGAGGAAACGGCCCAGTCCCAGGCGCGTCTCAGCGCACGGGGCAAGACGCTGTTCGTATGCGAGTTCGGCAAACTGGGACAGAACTACACCGTCCGGATCAGGCATCCTTACGACGCCGGACAGGACTTTATCGACGGGCTGATGCCGGCAGCCGCCGGACGCGCCTGAGAATTTGGAGACGATCATGGCCAAAACCAAGGCGGAAGCCGACCTCGACCAGCCGGACGAGCAACTCGACCGTGCCATCGAAGAGTTGCGCGGTGTCCTGCATGAAGAGGAGCAGCGCCCCGATGCGGCGTTCAGGGCGGCCTCATCAGCCAATTCGAGCGTGATCATGAACATCCCCGTCGATGTCCAGATCATCCTCGGCAGCACGGAGATGCCGGTCTCCGATCTGATGGCGCTGCAAAAAGGGTCGACCGTGGCGCTCAATCGCCGCATCGGGGAACCTGTCGACGTCGTGGTCAACGGCCGCAAGATCGCGCGCGGCGAGATCACCGTGCTGGAAAGCGATCCGTCGCGTTTCGGCATCAGGCTGACCGAAATCATCGCCGGCACGAAGGGCGCCTAGACATGGTTTGCGGGGCTTGCCGGTGGCAGCGGAGGCGAGTGGCATGACGACGCCGGTGACCTTGACCCGCGCGCAGAAGGCGGCCGCCATACTTGTGGCGATGGGCAAGCCGTCGGCCAGCCGCCTGCTGAAATTCTTCAAGCAGGAAGAACTGAAGGCCCTGATCGAGGGCGCCCGCCTGCTGCGGACGATTCCGCAAAGCGATCTCGAACGTATCGTCGCCGAGTTCGAGGCCGAGTTCACGGAAGGGGCGGGATTGCTTGATTCCGCCGACAGGATGGACACCATCCTCAACGAATCGCTCTCGCCCGAAGAGATGAGCGCGATCATGGGCGACAAGAAATTCGAGGTCGCACCGGAAGGCCCGCCGCCGATCTGGCCCGAGCTCGAAAAGCTCGAGCCGGCGCGGCTTGGTGCCTTCCTGGCCGGTGAGCATCCGCAGACGGCGGCCATGGTGTTGTCGAAGCTGGCACCGCAGGTGGCGGCCAACGTGCTGCTGACACTGACCAAGCCGATGCGTGGAGAAATCATCAAGCGCATGGTGACGATGGCCAATGTTCCCGACGCTGCCGCCAGGATCGTCGAAAACCGGCTGCGTACCAGCGTGCTGGCGGAAACCTCGACCAAGGACACCTCGGCCGGGCAGGCGCGTGTCGCCAGCGTTCTCAACGAACTCGACAAGCCGCTGCTCGAGGAGGTCATGCAGGATCTGGAAGCCGCCGGCACGCCTGATCTCGACGGTGTGAGGGCCCGCCTGTTTGCTTTCGACGATTTGCCGCTGCTCACTCAGAAAGCGCGGGTGCTGCTGTTCGACGGGCTGTCGACGGAGTTGGTCACGCTGGCCCTGCGCGGCACTTCGGCCGCACTCGCGGAATCGGTGCTGTCGGCCATCGGCGCCCGCTCGCGGCGCATGATCGAAGCCGAACTCGGACAGGGCTCGGACGGGGTCCCTCTCGCCGACATCACGGCGGCCCGCAAGACGATCGTTACGACGACGATCCGGCTGTCGCGCGAAGGCGCCTTCGAACTACCCTCGACCCAAGACGCCGCCTAAGACCGCGCCATGGCTGACGCGGTCGACAAGGATTCGAAAACCGAAGAGGCGACGGAAAAGAAGATCCGCGACACCGTCGAACAGGGCAAACTGCCCCATTCGCGGGAGACAGCGCTCTTTGCCTCGTTCGTTGCCATACTGGTGTTCACCGTCTTCTACGCCAAGGATGCGATCATTGATCTCGGCATGTTCCTGTCGATGTTCCTGGAGAAGCCGGAAGCCTGGCCGATGGACACGGAGACCGACGTCATCGCGCTCTACAAAATCGTCCTCCTCGAGGTTGGCCGCGCCGTCCTGAGCCTGATGGTGCTGCTGACCGTCGCCGGCGTCGGCGCCTCGGTGTTCCAGAACATGCCGCAATTCGTAGGCGAGCGGGTCCGGCCGCAACTCTCGCGCATTTCGATCGCCAAGGGGTGGAACAGGCTGTTCGGAATCCAGGGTTGGGTCGAGTTCCTGAAGTCACTCGGCAAGGTCGGGTTTGCCATCGTCGTGCTGAGCTTCACGCTGTCGGAAGACCACCGAAAGCTGCTCGCCGGGATGATCACCAATCCGGTCGCCTTCGGTCTCGTCATCCGCGGCATCGCCGTCGACATCCTGGTGGCGATCGTCTTCGTCATGGGGCTGATCGCGGCAATCGACATCGTCTGGTCGCGCTTCCACTGGAAGCAGGATCTGCGCATGAGCAAGCAGGAGGTCAAGGACGAGTTCAAACAGTCCGAGGGCGACCCGATCGTCAAGTCGCGGCTGCGCTCGCTGGCGCGCGACCGGGCGCGCAAGCGGATGATGACGGCGGTGCCGCGCGCGACGCTGATCATCGCCAACCCAACGCACTTCTCGATCGCGCTGAAATATGTGCGCGACGAGGACTCGGCACCCATGGTGCTGGCCAAGGGCCAGGATCTGGTGGCGCTGAAAATCCGAGAGATCGCGCGGGAACACAACATCCCGGTCTTCGAGGACGTGGCGCTCGCCCGCTCCATGTACAAGCAAGTTTCGGTCGATAGTGTAATCCCATCACAATTCTACCAGGCCGTCGCCGAACTGGTGCGGATCGTCTACTCGAAAAAGGCTGAGCGCAGACAGATTTCATGAACCGGCAACCGCACGCAAAATCCCGCGAGATCATCGTCGCCAGCGCCATCGAGCAGGTGGTGGGGGAACTCAGGCTGATCGATGTCGCCGACTACATCGCCTTTATCCGGCTGGAGCATTTCGCGTGCCTGTCGGACCTCGTCGATTCAGCGGTCGAGTTGTTCTTCATGCCGGGCACTCTGCGGCTCGGCCATGGCGGCGAGGCGCATGTCGACTGGAGCGGCAGCCCGCGCATCGTGCTCGATCTGGAACTGAGGCCGCCCGGCGTCACCGTCTATTTCCAGCTGACGCTGAGCGAGCTCGGCGCATCGGTGGCGGTCAACTACGTGTCGTTCGAGAAGCCGGGCGAAGACCCGGAGCACAATACGGCGCTGCTCGAGGCGGTGATCGAAGAGGCGCGTATCCGCAAGGTCGAGCCGCTCGCCTATCGCTGACCGTCGGTCGCCTTTCGAAGCGCTGTCGAATTCCCCTATTCGATCAAGCCCAGCCGCAGCGCCTTGGCAACGGCCTGGTTGCGATTGACGGCGTTGAGCTTCTGGGTCGATTGGGTCAGATACTGGTTGGCGGTGTGCACCGATAGCTTCAGGAGCCGCGCGATCTCTTCGCTGGTGTTGCCGTTGGCGGTCAGCTTCAGGCATTCGAGTTCGCGCTTGGAGATTGCGCGCATGCGGCCGGTATCGCCCGGACGGATGCGGGCGACGGCGGCGAACAGCGAAAAGCAGCGGGCGTGTATTTCGTAGAGCGCATCCTGCTGCAAGGTCATCTCCGAGCCCAGGAACACGACAAGACCGCATTGGCCGCGGTCGGCGTGAACAGGAAAAGCGATGCCGCTGGTTCCGGGCACCAGCGCCGCCATCTGCTCGGTCCAGGCGAGATCGCCAAACAGCTCCGCCATGGCAGGGACGCCGTCATCCGTCCACCAGCGCGGTTCGGTCGAGATGCGGGTGTGGCGCACGATCTCCTCGCCGTTGGCGCCTGAGATGAACTTGGTCGCCACGGCAATGCCGGGATAGTCGGAATCAAAGCATGGGACTAGCCGCGCCCGCTCGGGCGAGGGGCTTACGAAGAAGAGGCCGAAAGCCGAGGCATTCATGTCAACGGCGATCCAGCGGCAGCGGCGCACGGCATCGGGAATGGTGACCGCGTGATGGGTTTCGGAGCCAAGGGTGAAGGCTCCGAACGGGTTGCGCTGCTCGTTGAAAAGGGCTTCGGCCGTTTCCTTGATATC
The DNA here is from genome assembly GCF_040321265.1 of Mesorhizobium sp. M0491. Lineage (NCBI taxonomy): Bacteria > Pseudomonadati > Pseudomonadota > Alphaproteobacteria > Hyphomicrobiales > Phyllobacteriaceae > Mesorhizobium > Mesorhizobium sp. M0491. Next base: position 61,150 of record NZ_JAMYRE010000019.1, on the reverse strand, counting down.
GGCGTGTTTCAAATGATGCCGCTCCTGATCGCCGTGGCGATGGCCATCGCGCGGTTGCTGGCCGCGAATTTCTGGATGGCGTGGGTGATGTAGCTGTTGACGGTGTTGGAGGAGACGCCAAGGATGACGGCGACCTCGTCGGTGGTCTTGCCTTCGGAAACCCAAAACAGGCATTCGCGCTCGCGATCCGACAACGGATCCTGCATGGCGGCAGCGGCAATCAGTTGCGGGATGTGCGAGAGCGCGTAGCAGCATTTCAGCTGCGCCCGCATCAGCGCCGGCTGGTCGATGCTGCCGGCGGTCGCCGCAGAGAACAGGGCGAACAGGCGCTGGCGACCGACATTGAGGCGCAGCGAATAGATTTCGGCATGGCCGAGCACGTCGAGAAGGCGGGCTTCCTCGCCGGTGATCAATCCGTCTGTTTCTGGTGCCCGGGATGCCACCAGCGGCTGTGGACGGATACCTGGCGCGACGGTGAGCGCGCCTTGCGCGAGCCCGGCGATCAGCCGCTTGCCGATCAGCTCGATGGCATCGAAAATCCAGTTGGAGGAGACGATGCGCGCATCGTTGCGGTCCTGGTCGTGGACGATGGCGACCAACATGTAGCTGTCGGCGCCGATCTCGGCGGTCAGTTGCATGAAAAAACTGGTGAGATCGCCGCGCGACGTCAGGCGCGAGCCCAATGTGTCGGATTGAAGAAGTGCGGCGGGACTGCTCATTCTTGTTGCTTTTGGCCGGAATCGTTTCTGCTGTCCGGATGCTGGAAGCCAGCCGCCGAACCCGAATACGCATTACTTTGACGAAGACACACGCGTGGCGCAGGGCTGCACCAACCAGATCCGAATCCATTCAGGGAACGCGAAGCCGTCCGCGTCTGGTGCCGGAAAAGCTCCGGAACAAGAGACTTTGGGTGGTCGCCGCGCCCCCCAAGGACCGGCTGATTCGGGTCTAATCTACCCGCAGTTGAATCTGACATCAAACGCGATTTGACAAAATCGAATCCGGTGGACTCAGGTGCGACTCAGAGCTCGGTTTTCGCGCCTCGGACAGAAGACCGGGACGCGAAAATCTTCGCCGGCCATCTCGGCGGCAGGTCGATTTCGCCGGGCTCGGGAGCATTGACAGACGGGCGCGCCGGTTGCTGTGCCGAAGGCTGGTGCCTTGGCCCGATAGTGGGAGCCGGGCGATGTTGCCGCCCGGTCCCGGTGGTCCTTTGCTTATGCCTGTCGTTGTCCCAAAATCGCTAGATGCTCCTGGACGATAGGCATTTACCGATCCTCGAACCCGGTCAGCACGCCGACCGCGTTGATGCCGATCTCCTCGACGGCATAGCCGCCTTCCATGACGAACAGCGTCGGCAGGCCGAGCCTGGCGATGCGGCGGCCGATCTTGGGATAATCCGATGTCTTCAGCTTGAATTGGCTGATCGGGTCCTTCTCGAACGTATCGACACCCAGAGAGACGATGACGACATCCGGTGCATAAGCGGTGAGCCTGGCGCAGGCATCCTCGAGCGAGGCGTTCCATGCATCCCAGTCGGTGCCGAAGGGCATTGGATAGTTGATGTTGAAGCCTTCGCCTTCGCCTTCTCCGCGTTCGTCGGCATGGCCGAGGAAGAACGGGTACTCGACCATCGGATCGCCATGCAGATTGAGCACCTGGACGTCGGCACGGTCGTAGAAGATCTCCTGCGTGCCGTTGCCGTGGTGATAATCGACATCGAGGATCGAGATGCGTTTGGCGCCCTGGTCGCGGAACCATTGCGCGGCGACGGCGGCGTTGTTGATGTAGCAATAGCCGCCCATGAAGCCGGCCCCGGCATGGTGGCCGGGCGGACGGCAGAGCGCGAAGGCGGAAGCCTCGCCGCCTTTGACCAGGCCGGCGGCGGACAGCGCCACATCGTAGGAAGACTTGATCGCCGCCCAGGTACCTTCGACGAAGGTGGCGCCGGCATCGAAGGAATAATAGCCCAGCAGCGCGTCGACGCGCTTTGGCGGCACGTCGCCGCGCAGGCCGCGCGTCGGCCAGGTGAAGGGCATCGCCGTGCCCGTGAGGCCTGCTTCCAGCCATTGCGGCCAGACCGTCGGGAGGAAGTCGATATAGTCTGATTTGTGGATACGCTTGGCGGCGGCGAGGTCATGTTCGTGCGGCGCGATGATGGGACCCAGTTTCTCGCTTTCGACCTGTGCCTTGATGAATTCGGCCCTGGATGGCTTTTCGAAGCCCGGCACGATGGCCGATGTGACCAGTTCCATTTGGCCGGCATGGCCGGCGTGCAGGGGGGAGAAAACAGTCTTCATAAATTCCTCTCGAAGTGTGAAATCAGTCAAGATTCAAGATTGAGATAAGGGCTCACCAGAGCGAGCCACATGGTTTCCACATCGTCCTCGATGAGGTCGAACGTCCTGCGATCCTTTTTCAGCCCCACAAGCCGGCAAACGTGTCCGACCTCCATCATCAGCACACCGAGCCGGCTGGCGATCTTGTCTTCAAGTGCCGGGTTCACATGCTGCAGCCATGCGGCGTAGAGGGCGATGATCTGGTCGTCATATTCGTTCTGGATCGGCCTGAGGTCCGCGTTGCCTGAAATGGCCTCGATCACCGGCATCAGGGTGGCGTTTTCCAGGTAGAGCCTGGACGTGTCGGTGAAGAGCCTGCGCACTTCCTGCCGAAACTCTTCACGATTGGTGGGCGGGGCGACCTTGATACGCTTGGCGATCACCTCGGGAAAGGATGACAGCCAGCGCCGGGCGAGGTCCAGAAGAATGGCTTCCTTGTTGGGAAAGTATTGGTAGATCGAACCAACTGACAAGCCTGCGCGCTGCGCAATGGCGAGCGTCGTCGGCGTCTTGGTTCCTTGCTCGCGCGTCAAAACCAGCGCTGCGTCGAGAATCCGGTCGACCACCTTGCTGGAACGTTGTTGCCGCGGCTGTTTGCGCGGTTCGAGCGCTATCCTGGTTTTGCGGTCGAGACTGCGCTTCACTGTCCGATGTCCTCGTTCCCCGCCTGGTCTCAACATGGTGGGAGCTTGCTGTCCACAATACATTCCAGATTCGGTATGTTGACAAACGCGAATAATCAGTCGCATTCTTTATCCACGCTGCCTCTTGGGATGACAAGGGGAATTTCCAAGACAGCGCGCTGGCATTCTTTTTCGTCCCATGGCGCCGCTCCGGTGGAGTGGCAGGTCGTTGGACATGAGGGGTTGTCGGTCCCAGTCAGTCGTCAAAAGCGCGGAGTCGCGATGTCTGTCACAGGTGCGGGTCACAATGCGGATCTGATCGTCATCAACGGTCGTGTACGGACCATGGACGACGACAATCCCGCCGCCGAGGCCGTCGCCGTCAAGGACGGCGCCATCATCGCCATCGGCAGCCGCGCCTCCATCGAAGAGTTCAAGGGACCGGCCACCAAGGTGATCGACGCCAAGGGCGGTTCGGTGGTCCCGGGGTTCATCGAAGCCCATATGCATCTGTTTTCGGGCGGGGCTGAACTTGCCCACCTTCAACTCACCGGTATTCATGGCTTCGAGGCGCTGCAGAAGGCGATCCGCGGCTATGCGCCGACCCGGCCCGACGCGACGATGCTGGTCGGCCAAGGCGTCGACTACACCGTGCTCGGCAGCGAGCGCGTGACGCGCCATCACCTCGACGCCATTTTGCCCGATCGACCGTTCTGCATGGCGGCGCCCGACCATCACACCATGTGGGCCAACACCAAGGCGCTGGAAATGGCCGGCATCCTGCAGGGGCGCACGCTCGGCCCTGGCAATGAGATCGTCATGGGCGACGACGGACTGGCCGCGGGTGAATTGCGCGAAGGCGAGGCCTTTGGCCCGGTGCTCGACCTTGCCGGCGAAGGCCGGGTGCGGCTGGGGCTGTCGACCGGCGGCGAGCCGGACCCGATGCCGACGACGGCCGAGCGGGACGCCGACCGCGACATCATGCGGCGCGGGCTCGCCTGGTGCGCCCGCCACGGCATCACCTCGATCCAGAACATGGACGGCAATCTCTATCAACTTGAGCTGCTGGCCGAGATCGACGCCGAGGAAGGTTTGCCCTGCCGCGTCAAGATCCCGTTCCACTACAAGAATTTCATGACGCTCGACATGCTCGACAAGGCGTCCGATATGGCCGAACGCTACAACAGCGAATGGCTGTCGTCGGGCATGGTCAAGGTGTTCTACGACGGCGTTCTCGATTCCTGGACAGCTGTCATGGTCGAGCCCTATGCCGACCGCCCGGACTGGGTTGGCGAGCCGCTGTTCACGCCGCAACAATTCATCGATCTAGCCGTCGCGGTCGACAGACGCGGGTTGCAGATCGCCGTGCACTCGATCGGCGACGGCGCGGTGCGCGCGGTGCTCGACGGTTATGAGGCGGCGCAGAAGGCGAACGGCAAGCGCGACAGCCGTCACCGCGTCGAGCACATCGAGGTCACCACCACCGCTGATGTGCCGCGTTTCGCCGAACTCGGCGTCATTGCCTCCATGCAACCGCCGCATCCGCCCGGCGCAATGGATTTTCCGCTGGAGCCGACGGTATCGCGCATCGGGCCGGCGCGCTGGCCGCTGAGCTATGCCTGGCGGACCTTGAAGGATGCCGGCGCGCATGTCGTCTTCGCATCCGATTGGCCGGTGTCGCCGATCGATCCGATCCTGGGCATTCAGGCGGCAGTGTTGCGCAAACCGTGGGCAGAAAGCGACCCGGACCAGAGTTTCTCACTGCATGAAGCGATCGCCGGTTACACGATCGAGGGCGCCTACGCCGAATTCGCCCAGCACCGCAAGGGCACGCTGAAGTCAGGCTACATGGCCGATCTGGTGGTTTTGTCGATGGATATCGAGAACACCGCCCCGGCCGACCTGCACAAGGTGCGGCCGGTGACGACGATTTGCGGCGGCAAGGTCACCTATCAGGCCTGACTATGGCATGGGGCTTGCAGGCCTCAATGACTGATTGAACTGTGACCCAATGCCGGGCTTGCCAACCCACCGGCCATGTGGTCACATCGAACAGGGGAAGAGCTCCGCCAGCAAGAGCGGGGTCAACAGTGAGGCGTAATCGTGCCGGACAAACCGGATCGGAATGCGATTGAAGTAGTAAACGTCAGCAAAATTTTCGGATCAGGTGAGGGGCAGGTAGCTGCCCTCGACACGGTCTCGGTATCTATCCGGGAGAACGAATTCTTCACGTTGCTGGGGCCATCCGGCTGCGGCAAGACGACGTTGCTCAGGCTGATCGCCGGCTTCGACTTTCCAACCGCCGGTGAAATCCTGCTCTACGGCCAGGACATCGCGCCGCTGCCGCCCTTCAAGCGGCCGGTTAACACCGTTTTCCAGTCCTATGCGCTGTTCCCGCACATGACGGTCGCCGACAATATCGGCTTTGGCCTGGAAATGCTGGGCAAGCCGAAGGCGGAGATCAAGGCGCGCGTCGCCGAGATGCTGAAGCTGGTCAAGATGGAGGCACTCGCTGGTCGTCGCACCAGCCAGATCTCCGGCGGCCAGCAGCAGCGCGTGGCTTTGGCCCGCGCTTTGGCGCCGCAGCCGAAGGTGCTTTTGCTCGATGAGCCGCTGTCGGCGCTTGACTACAAGCTGCGCAAGGAGATGCAGATCGAGTTGAAACGGCTGCAGCACGAGACCGGTATCACCTTCATCTTCGTCACCCACGACCAGGAAGAAGCGCTGACCATGTCAGACCGCATCGCGGTGATGTCATCGGGCAAGATCCTGCAGGTCGGTTCGCCCTGGGATATCTACGACAAGCCGGCGGAGCGCTTCGTCGCCGACTTCATCGGTGAAACCAACTTCCTCACCGCCGCCATCAGCGAGATGGCCAACGGCAAGGCGCGCGCCACGCTCAAATCCGGTGCGACCATCGAGGCGACCGTGGCCCAGAGTTTCCAGCCCAAACCCAACGCCACGGTGGTGGTTCGGCCCGAACACGCCAAGCTGACCAAGGCCAAGGGCGAACTGTCGGGGACGGTCGAAAACATCGTCTATTTCGGCACCGACACCCACATCCATGTTCATCTCGACAGTGGCGAACTCTTCACCGTACGCCAGCAGAACACGCGCAGCGCGGGCTGCGGTTTCGAGAAGGGCGACGCAGTCGGCATCCTCATCGGCAGCGATGCCGCTCAGGTCCTGAAGGACTGACGATGGCGACCGCGGAAGAAGTCGCCAAGGCAGCGGAGCGGCGCGATGTCCGTGACCGCTGGCTTTTGTCAGCGCCAGCGCTGCTGGTCATTTTCCTCGCCGCGACCGGCCCCTTGCTGATCGTGCTCGTCTACTCGTTCCTGACGCCAGGCTCCTATGGCGACGTGAAGTGGCAGTTCTCGCCGGAAGCCTGGATATCGGTGTTTCTGGAACGCGATATCTTCGACGACACGCTTTCGATCGCCGCCGCCCACGTCACCATCTTCCTGCGCTCGATCAAGCTCTCGGTGGTGACGACGATCGCCACTTTGGTGCTTGGTTTCCCGACCGCCTATTTCATGGCGACGCGCAGCGAAAAGACCCGCGATCTCTGGCTGTTCCTGATCACCATTCCGTTCTGGACCAACCTCCTGATCCGCACCTTCGCGGTGCTGCAGATCATCCGCAACGAAGGCATCATCAACACGATCCTGCTCAAGCTCGGCATCATCTCGGCGCCCATCCAGATACTCTACACCGACACGGCGATCCTGATCGGCATGGCCTATGTCTACCTGCCGCTGATGGTGCTGCCGATCTATGCCAGCATGGAAAAGCTCGATTTCCGGTTGGTCGAGGCGGGGTACGACCTTTACGCGTCGCGCTTCCAGGTGCTGCGGCGGATCATCTTTCCGCTGGTCAAGCCGGGTGTCATCGCCGGCTCCATACTGGTCTTCATTCCAGCACTTGGCGCCTATGTGACACCGAGCGTTCTTGGCGGCGGCAAGAACATGATGCTGTCCAACCTGATCGAATTGCAGTTCGGGCAGGGTCGCAACTGGCCACTCGGCTCGGCGCTGTCGATCGCCGTCATGATCATCGTCATGGTGGCGCTGCTTGCCTATGTGCGCAATGCCGGAAGATCGGGGGTGCGTCATGGCTAAGAACTTTTCCATCAAGCACCAGCCAGGATTCACCGCGATCGCCGCAACCTGCTTTATCGTGCTGTATCTGCCGATCATCGTGCTGGTCATCTATGCCTTCAACGCGGCGAGCTCGACCTCCGAATGGGGCGGCTTTTCGCTGAAATGGTTTCAGTCGGCATGGCAGAACACGCAGGTCGTCGATGCCACGCTGCGTTCCTTCCAGATTGGCTCCATCGCGGCGGTGCTCTCCACGATCTTTGCCACCATGGCGGCGCTCGCCACCACCCGCACCGCGCCCTATCCCGGCCTCACCTTCAAATATGCGGCGATCAACCAGCCGCTGATGGTGCCCGAGATCGTCACCGGCGTGGCGCTGCTGATCTTCTTCTCGCGCATCAAGATCTTCACCGGCTATTCCGGCATCGGCTATCTGGTCGCCGCGCACACGGCGTTCTGCATTCCCTTTGCCTATTTGCCGATCCGGGCGCGGCTTGAGAATATGGACCTGACGCTGGAGCGTGCCGCAGCCGACCTCTACGCGACGCCCTGGAAGGCTTTCCGGCGCATCACGCTGCCGCTTCTGTGGCCTGGCATCCTGGCCGGGCTGATGCTGGCCTTCGTCATCTCGCTCGACGACGTCGTCATCACCGAGTTCGTCAAATCAGGCGGCCAGGACACGCTGCCCACCTACATGCTCGGCCAGATCCGCCGCGGCATCACACCCGAGATCAACGCGATATCGACCGCCTTCCTGCTGCTTTCGGTCGCGATCGTCACGTTGTTTTTCTTCGTCAGCAGGAAACGAGACTGAACCGAAAAATGGGAGTTAAAACCATGAACTGGAAGACAACAGCAACCGCCATGGGGTTGGCGTTGCTCGCCTCGACGGGCCTGGCCCGCGCCGACGGCGTGCTCAACATCTACAATTGGGGCAACTACACCAGCCCCGACGTGATCAAGAAGTTCGAGGCCAAATACAACGTCAAAGTGACCATCACCGACTACGATTCCAACGACACCGCGCTGGCCAAGGTTCGCCAGGGAGGCACCGGCTTCGACATTGCGGTGCCGTCGCAGACCTACGTGCCGATCTGGATCAAGGAAGGCCTCATCCAGGAGACCGATCCTGGCAAGATGGAAAACTTCAAGAACGTGGCGCCGGAATGGGCCAATCCCGATTTCGATCCGGGTCGCAAATACAGTGTTCCATGGGCGTGGGGCACGATCGGCGTGGTCGTCAACACCGATGCCTACAAGGGGCCGGCCGATAGCTGGGGTATCATCTTCAACACGCCTGACGAGCTCAAGGGCAAGGTCAATGTCGTTCCGGAGATGGGCGATGTGATGTTCGCCGCGATCAAGTATGTCGGCGGCCAGCAATGCACCGACGACAAGGCGGTGCTGAAGAAGGTGCGCGACCTGTTGGTGGCGGCCAAGCCGAACTGGATCGCGATGGAATACAACACCATCGAGAAGATGGGCGCCGGCGACTTCAAGGCGACCAGCGATTGGAACGGCTCGGCGCTGCGCCAGCGGCTGGCCAACCCGGCCATCCACTACAACTATCCGAAAGAAGGCTTCGGCCTGTGGAGCGACAACGTCGTCGTTCTTAAGGAAGCCAAGAACGTCGAGAACGCCAAGCTTTTCCAGAACTTCATCATGGACCCGGAAAACGCGGCAGGTCTCTCGGCCTTCCATCGCTACGCCAATGCCATCACCGGCTCGGACAAGTACATGCCGGCCGACATGAAGGACGCGCCCGAAGTCATCATTCCGGCCGCGGACAAGCCACGTGGCGAGCTGCAGCAGATGTGCTCGCCGGAGACCCAGGAAATTTACACCAAGATCTGGACCGAGTTGCAGAAATAAACTGGGTTCGACGGGCCCGGCGGCACACGCCGCCGGGTCCGTTTTCATGTTCAAAGGACTCGGCCGTCATGGACTCCTATCGCAATTCCGATCCGCGGCCGCCGATCATGCAGGGCTCGCCGCCCGCCATGGTACCGCCGAAGCTCGACTGGGACCGGCCGCCGTGGAACCGCTGGGCGTTCCAGAACATCCGTGAAATTCTGCCGACCGCCGAAGTCTGGCGCGGCAATGGCCATCGCCACCGCTTCGAACGCGCCGAGGCCGATCTCGACGGGCTGACGGTCGAGGACAGCACAGGCGCGCCGACGACGCTCGCCGGGCTGCTCGACGAGACCTATACGGACGGCTTCCTGGTGCTCAAGGACGGCAAGGTCGCCTATGAGCGCTACTTCAACGGCATGGATGAGCGCACGCTGCACCTGTCGCAGTCAATGGCGAAGTCCCTTACCGGTTCGGTGTTCGGCATACTGGTTGGGCGCGGCCTGATCGATCCGGCCAGACCGGTAACGGACTACCTGCCGGAGCTCGGCGTTACCGGCTGGGCCGGCGCCAGTGTGCAGCATGTGCTGGACATGACCAGCGGCGTCCGCTTCTCCGAGGAATACACCGACCGCTATTCGGACATTGGCCAGGTCGATGTCGCCACCGGCTGGAAGCCGGTGCCGCCGGGCAGCGATCCGGCCTTTCGCTGGCCATCGCACATGTTCGAGCTGATCCTGGGCTTGAAGGAAACGATCCGCCCGCATGGTGCCCAATTCGAATACCGCTCGATCGAGACCGACGTGCTTGCCTTCATCATGGAACGGGTGACGGGCAAACGGCTTCCGCAGCTGGTTTCGGAAGAACTCTGGCAAAAGCTCGGCGCTGATGAAAGCGCCTGCTTCACGGTCGATAGCGCCGGCTATGCGGTGGCGGATGGCGGCTTCAACGCGACGCTGCGCGACTATGGCCGCTTCGGCCAGATGATCCTCGACAATGGTGGCAGCGTCGTGCCGGCCGACTGGATCGAGGCAACACGCAACGGCAGGCATGGGCCTGACTTCAGCCCCAGTCTGCCGGAGGGCAGCTATCGCAACCAGTTCTGGATCGAGGACCCGCGCTCGCGCGCACTGATGTGCCGCGGCGTGTTCGGTCAGATGATCCATATCGACTGGAACACCGGAATGGTCGTGGTGAAGCTTTCGACCTGGCCGGATTTCGCCAATGGTGCCTATTCCATAGCGACGCTGAAGGCCGTGCACGCTATCGCCACGGCACTTCGCTGAGCCCCACAAAGAAGAAACGACCCGGAAGGAAACGCCATGACCGGCAAGACCGTGTTCGAGACCCGCTATGGCTTCCGGCGCAACCAGGTGGTGCTCGCCAACTGGCGCGAGAACCCGTTCAATCGGTGGTCGTTCCAGAATCTCGGCGAACTGGTGCCGACCGCCCGCGTGGCGGCGGCGTCGGGCGTTGTCGAAACCCCCGTGCGCGATATGGGCGGCCTACTCGGCGAAAAGGTCGTGATCGCCGGCACACCGGAGACGGTGGCTGAATTTCTCGCACGTTCGAGCACCGACGCACTGACGGTGATGAAAGGCGGCAAGATCGTCGGCGACTGGTTCGCCCCGCATATGGATTTCGGCGCCCGCCACATCATCTTCTCGATCAGCAAGTCGGTGACAGCCATCATCGCCGGCATATTGCAAGGCGAGGGGGTGTTCGACCCGGAAGCGCCGGTGACGGCCTACATCCCTGAAGCCGCCGGCTCTGCCTATGGCGATGCGAGCGTGCGGCATGTGCTCGACATGAGCGTCAGCCTCGATTTCGAGGAGGCCTATCTCGATCCGGAGAGCGCTTTCGCCCGCTATCGTCGCGCCACGCTGTGGAATCCGGGCGGCGGCACGGAGAGCCTGCGCGAATTCATTTTGACCTTGCAACGCCTTGCAGAGCCGCATGGCCAGACCTTCCGCTACCGCTCGCCGAATTCCGACCTGCTCGGCCTGCTGCTCGAGCGCGCGTCGGGCCAGCGGTTCAGCGACCTGATGCGCGAGAAGCTGTGGCTGCCGCTCGGCGCTGTCAGCGAAGCCTCGATCGGCGTCGACATGGAGGGCACGGCGCGCACTGCCGGCGGCATTTCGGTGACGCCGCGCGACTTGGCGCGTGTTGGCGAGATGATGCGGCAAGGCGGGGTGGCCAATGGCCGCCGCATCGTGCCCGAGGTGTGGGTACGCGACACGACCAGCACTGGCGGCAGTGCGGACGCCTGGCAGCGCGGCGCGATGCTGCCGCTGTTTCCCAAAGGCCGTTACCGCAACAAATGGTACCAGACCGGTTTGCCGAGCGGCGCCTATTGCGGCATCGGCATCCATGGTCAGTGGCTGTATGTCGATCCAAGGACCGAAGTGGTGATCGCCAAGATGTCGTCGCAGCCCGAGCCGGTCGACGATCCGCTCGATGTCGAGATCGTCGCCTTCTTCGAGGCGCTCAGCCGCATGGTCTAGACCGGGCCCGAGCCGTCACATTAGCGCACGCTTTCCTGTGGACCCGCCGGGCTGATCGAAGCGCGGCGGTTGGCGGGCCGGACGTCTGCGCCTATGGTCGCCGCTCTTTGGATGAGAGCAGGAACGACATGGCATCCGACATCAAGCGCATCGCAGCCATCATCGCGGCCGAGATCAGCGCGCGGCCCGAACAGGCGGCCGCGGCGATCGAACTGCTCGATGAGGGCGCGACAGTGCCGTTCGTGGCGCGCTACCGCAAGGAAGTCACCGGCGGCCTGGACGACACGCAATTGCGCAATCTTGCCGAACGGCTTGCCTATCTGCGCGAGCTCGACGCGCGCCGCGACACCATCCTTGGCTCGATCCGCGAACAGGGTAAGCTGACCGAGGAGCTTGAAGGCAAGATCGTCGCCGCCACCACCAAGGCTGAGCTGGAAGATATCTACCTGCCCTACAAGCCCAAGCGCCGGACCAAGGCCGAGATCGCCAGGGAACGCGGGCTGGGGCCGCTGGCCGAGGCCATCTTGGCGAACCGCTCATTGGTGCCTGCCGAACTGGCGCTGGCCTATGTCAGCGAAGAGGTGGCCGATACCAAGGCGGCGCTCGAAGGGGCGCGCGACATCCTGTCGGAACAATTCGCCGAGAATGCCGATCTGGTCGGAAAATTGCGCAGCTACATGAAGGAGCGCGCCTTCATGCGGGCCAGGGTGGTCGACGGCAAGCAGGAGGCCGGCGCGAAGTTCTCCGATTATTTCGACCATGTCGAGCGCTGGACAAATGTGCCGAGCCACCGCGCGCTGGCGATGCTGCGCGGCCGCAACGAGGAAGTGCTGTCGCTCGACATCGAGGTCGATGCCGATGACACCTCGCCGGTGAAGCCGGTCGAGCGGATGATCGCCAATGCCTATGCCATCGGCGGCAGCCTGCCCGGCGACCGCTGGCTGATGGACGTCGCCGGCTGGACCTGGCGCATAAAACTGTCACTACACCTGACACTCGATTTGATGCGCGACCTGCGCGAGCGGGCAGAAGAGGAAGCGATCCACGTCTTTGCCCGAAACCTCAAGGATTTGCTGCTAGCCGCTCCCGCCGGTTCGCGCGCGACGATGGGGCTCGACCCCGGCATCCGCACCGGCGTCAAGGTGGCGGTGGTCGACGGCACCGGCAAGGTGCTGACAACAACGACGGTCTATCCATTTCCGCCCAGGAACGATGTGCGTGGCACGCAGGCGGAACTCGCCAAGCTCATCCGCTTGCACAAGGTCGAGCTGATTTCGATCGGCAACGGCACTGGTAGCCGCGAGACGGAAAGGCTGGTCGCCGACATGCTGTCCGACATGCCGGCGGATGGTGGGCCGAAGCCGCTGAAGGTGATCGTCAGCGAGGCCGGCGCCTCGGTCTATTCGGCATCGGCGACGGCGGCGGCGGAATTCCCTGGCCTCGACGTGTCGTTGCGCGGCGCTGTGTCGATTGCCCGGCGGCTGCAGGATCCGCTGGCCGAATTGGTCAAGATCGAGCCCAAATCGATCGGCGTCGGCCAGTACCAGCATGATGTCGACCAGTACCGTCTCGGCCGCTCGCTGGAAGCGGTGGTGGAAGACGCGGTCAACGCCGTCGGCGTCGATCTCAACACCGCCTCGGCGCCGCTGCTGGCGCGCGTTTCAGGTCTCGGCGCGTCTCTGGCCGACGCGATCGTCGCGCATCGCGATGCGACCGGCCCCTTCGCCAGCCGCAAAGACCTGCTCAAGGTGCCGCGGCTCGGACCTCGCGCATTCGAACAATCCGCCGGCTTCCTGCGCATTGCCAATGGCAGCGAGCCGCTCGATGCCTCGTCGGTGCATCCGGAGGCCTATGGCGTGGCCAAGAAGATCGTCGCCGCCTGCGGGCGCGATGTGCGGTCGTTGATGGGCGACAGTGCAGCACTCAAGGCGCTCGATCCGCGCGTTTTCGTCGATGAGCGTTTCGGCCTGCCAACGGTACGCGATATCCTGGCAGAGCTGGAAAAGCCGGGCCGCGACCCACGTCCGGGCTTCAAGACGGCGACGTTTGCCGACGGCATCGACGATATCAAGGATCTGAAGCCCGGCATGCTGCTGGAAGGCACCGTCACCAATGTCGCCGCCTTCGGCGCCTTCGTCGACATCGGTGTCCATCAGGACGGGCTGGTGCATGTCTCTCAGCTGGCCGACCGGTTCATCAAGGACGCGCACGAGGTGGTCAAGGCCGGCGATGTGGTGAAGGTGCGCGTCGTTGATGTCGACATCAAGCGCAAGCGCATCGCGCTATCCATGCGCAAGGATGGTGGCGAAGGGGGCGCGTCGAAAGGTGGGCCGCGCGATACCGGAGGCGGCAGGCCGGCACCGCGTTCGCCGGCGCCTCAGCGCCAGCCGGAGCGGCCGGCACAGCAAGGCGCGTTCGGCGCGGCGCTGGCGGATGCGCTGAAGCGGAAGTAGTTACCACGCCAGAACGGCCGGCTCCTTCTCGACCTGGCCCAGCAGCCAGTCGCGAAAACTGGCGACTGGCGGATGGCCGCGCTTGTCGTGTGGGACGACGAGATAGTAGGCGGTGCGGCTTTGCATGGGCTGGCCTGGCGCCGGCACCAATTGGCCGCGCTGCAATTCGCCTGCAATGAGGATCAGCGGTAGCAGCGCCACACCGAGCCCCGCCATGCAGGCCTGGGCGGCGGTGCCGAACTGCTCGAACTGCATGCCGGGCCCCGTCGGTGCGCTCAGGCCCTGATGCTCGAACCATTCCGTCCACGCGCCAGGGCGCGTCGCCATATGCAGCAGCGGCAACCGGCCGATATCGGCCGGTGTGGCGATGGCGCGGCCGGCGAGGAATTCGGGCGACACGACCGGCGCCACCGTTTCGCGCACCAACAGTGTCGAGTCGGCCTCAGGCCAGTCCGGCAGGCCATAGTGGATGGCGGCATCCAGCCTCTCCCTGGCGAAGTCGAAGCGGCCGATGCGGGTGACGAAATTGATGGTGATATCGGGATTGTTTTCGACGAAATCGGGGATCATCGGCATCAGCCAGCGCGTGCCGAAGGTCGGCAGAATGGCAAGGTTCAGGATGCCACTATGCCGATTGCTCATCAATCCAAGGGCTGCATCACGCAATTGCCCAAGTGCCGAACGCACCGCCTCGGCGTAGATTTCGCCCGATGTCGACAGCCTGACATTGCGGCTGTCGCGTTCGAACAGCCGGCGGCCGAATTGATCTTCAAGAAGCCTGACCTGCCGACTGACCGCGCCCTGGGTCAGATCGAGTTCCTGGGCGGCGGCGGTGAAACTGCCCAGCCGGGCCACAGCCTCGAAGGCGGCAAGGGCGCTTATGTTGGGCAAAAGGCGGCGTTGGACACTCATGATCCATTCCTATAGCTCATTGATCGGTGAATCAATTTCGTTTGATTTTTTCGAGGCGCAGGCCGATAGAACGGGCCAAGATTTTGCTTCATGCATGTCATCGTTTTGAGCGACATGCACTTGGTTGGGAGAACGCCATGGCCGCCGACAAGAATGCATTCGTCTGGGAAGATCCGTTCCTGATCGAGGGCCAGCTTTCGGAAGACGAGCGCATGGTGCGCGACGGTGCGGCGGCCTTCGCCGCCGACAGACTGGCGCCGCGGATCGAGGACGCCTACCTCAACGAGACTTTTGACACCGCGATCTTCCGCGAAATGGGCGAGGCCGGCCTGCTCGGCATCAATATCCCCGAGGAGTTCGGCGGGCTTGGCGCTAATTATGTGACCTACGGGCTGGTGGCGCGCGAGGTGGAGCGCGTCGATTCCGGCTATCGTTCGATGATGTCAGTGCAGTCGTCTCTGGTGATGTATCCGATCTACGCCTATGGCTCGGACGAGCAGCGCAAGAAGTACCTGCCCAAGCTTGCCAGCGGCGAGTGGATCGGCTGTTTCGGCCTGACCGAGCCGGATGCCGGCTCCGATCCGGGCGGCATGAAGACACGCGCCGAGAGGACAGCCAACGGCTACAAGCTGTCCGGTTCGAAGATGTGGATTTCCAACGCGCCGGTCGCCGACGTGTTCGTCGTCTGGGCGAAGCTGAAGGGCGAGAACGGCAAGGACGAGATCCGTGGCTTCGTGCTGGAAAAGGGCATGGAGGGGCTTTCGGCGCCGAAGATCGGCGGCAAGCTGTCGCTGCGGGCGTCGATCACCGGCGAAGTGGTGATGGAAGGCGTGGAGGTCGGCGAGGACGCGCTGCTGCCCAACGCAAAGGGCCTTGGCGGACCGTTCGGATGCCTCAACCGGGCTCGCTTCGGCATTTCCTGGGGCTCGATGGGCGCCGCCGAGGATTGCTGGCACCGCGCCCGCCAATACGGGCTCGACCGCAAGCAGTTCGGCAAGCCGCTGGCCGGAACGCAGCTCTACCAGAAGAAGCTGGCGGATATGCAGACCGAGATCGCGCTTGGGCTGCAGGCATCATTGCGCGTCGGGCGGTTGCTCGATGAAGGCAAGATGGCGCCGGAAATGATCTCGATCGTCAAGCGCAACAATTGCGGCAAGGCGCTCGACATCGCCCGCCAGGCCCGCGACATGCATGGCGGTAACGGCATCCAGATCGGCTACCACGTCATGCGCCACGCGCAGAACCTGGAGACGGTCAACACCTATGAAGGCACGCATGACGTGCATGCGCTGATCCTGGGAAGGGCGCAGACGGGGATACAGGCGTTTTTCTGAGCCGGCAACCGTTGCTTAAATTAGGTGCACCGCAACATCTCTGCTTGGAGAATGGCGGCCTGATGTGTCAGGGTTCGGCGAAATCGTTGAAACGCTGAATTCCGGGGCTTCATGGCAATTCTGGCAGCCGTCTATCACCTGACCCATTACAAATATGACCGGCCGGTGGTTCTCGGGCCCCAGATCATCAGGCTGCAGCCGGCGCCGCATTCCCGCACCAAGGTGCTCAGTCATTCGCTCAAGGTCGAGCCGGCGAACCATTTCGTCAATCTGCAGCAGGATCCTTACGGCAATTTCCTCGCCCGCTTCGTCTTTCCGGAGCCGGTGACGGAGTTGAAGATCGAGGTCGACCTCGTCGCCGACATGACGGTCTACAACCCGTTTGATTTCTTCGTCGAGCCGTCGGCCGAGGCGTTTCCGTTCGAGTATCCGGAAGAAATCCGCGACGATCTCGCCATCTATCGCACCCCGGAACCGGCGGGACCGCTGCTGTCGGCGCTGCTGAAGACCATCGATCGCAGCGCAGCCAACACCGTCAATTTCCTGGTCGACCTCAATGCGCGGCTGCAGCGCGAGATTGCCTATATCGTGCGCATGGAAACCGGGGTGTTCTCGCCGGAAGAGACCTTGGCCGCGAAAAAGGGGTCTTGCCGGGATTCGAGCTGGCTGCTGGTGCAGATCCTACGCAATCTCGGTATCGCGGCACGCTTCGTTTCCGGCTATCTGGTCCAGTTGAAGCCCGATCTGGTGGCGCTGGACGGTCCGCCGGGAACGGCGACAGACTTCACCGATCTGCATGCGTGGTGCGAGGTCTATCTTCCCGGCGCCGGCTGGATAGGCTTCGATCCGACCTCGGGCCTGCTCACCGGCGAGAGCCATGTGCCGCTGGCCGCCACGCCGCATTTCCGCAACGCGGCCCCGATTTCCGGCATGGCGAGCTTCGCCAATGTCGAATTCGGCTTCGAGATGCGGGTCGACCGCATCGCCGAGCATCCGCGCATCACCAAGCCGTTTTCGGACGAAAGCTGGCAGGCGCTCGACGCGTTGGGCAACAAGGTCGATGCAGCGCTTGCTGCCGGCGACGTGCGGCTGACGATGGGCGGCGAGCCGACTTTCGTGTCGGTCGACGATTTCGAGTCGGCCGAGTGGAACACCGCCGCCGTCGGTCCCACCAAGCGTGAAAAGGCGGACGAACTGATCCGTAAACTGCGCGAGCGCTTCGCGCCCGGCGGCTTTCTCCATTACGGCCAGGGCAAATGGTATCCGGGCGAAAGCCTGCCGCGCTGGACCTTTTCGCTCTACTGGCGTGCCGACGGCCAGCCGGTGTGGAGCGATCCGTCGCTGATCGCACGCGAAAAGAGCGAGGCCGATATCGGCCCGAAGCAGGCCGAAAGCCTGCTCACCGCGATTGCCGGCGAACTCGGCA
Organism: Mesorhizobium sp. M0491; assembly: GCF_040321265.1. Lineage (NCBI taxonomy): Bacteria > Pseudomonadati > Pseudomonadota > Alphaproteobacteria > Hyphomicrobiales > Phyllobacteriaceae > Mesorhizobium > Mesorhizobium sp. M0491. The sequence continues at coordinate 43,608 of NZ_JAMYRE010000019.1, read as the reverse complement.
TCGACAAGGCCATGGTCAGCGAAGCCTATGAGGATCCGGCCGAATGGCTGCTCAAGGAAGGCAAGCTGCCCGACAATGTCGATCCGTCCAACTCCAGGCTGGAGGATCCGGAAGAACGCAGCCGCATGGCGAAAGTGTTCGAACGCGGGCTGACCAAACCGTCCGGCTATGTGCTGCCCGTCCAGCGCTGGAACAGCCAGGCATCGGATCCGCGCTGGCGCTCGGAAAAATGGAAGACGCGGCGCGGCCGGCTGTTCCTGGTGCCAGGCGATTCACCGGTCGGCTACCGGCTGCCGCTCGGCACGTTGCCCTATGTGCCGCCCGAGCAATTCCCCTATATCGTGCCGGTCGACCCGTCGCTACCACGCGGCCCGCTGCCCGCGCGTGAAGCCATACTGGCCGGACCGACTCCAGCCGAACTCGAAGGCGCCGACGAGATGGCGCGCCGCCAGCAGGCGGCATCGTTCACCGCTGCGACCGGCCAGCAGGAGCGGGTCGAGCAGGAGATCACCGAGATTGGCGGCGCTGTGCGCACCGCGCTTTCGGTCGAACCGCGCGACGGGCGGCTGTGCGTGTTCATGCCGCCTGTCGAGGCGCTGGAAGACTATCTCGAACTGGTCGCGGCGGCCGAGAACGCGGCAAAGGCGATCGGCCTTCCCGTGCATATCGAGGGCTACGGCCCGCCTCACGATCCGCGCCTCAACGTCATCCGCGTTGCGCCTGATCCCGGCGTCATCGAGGTCAACATCCATCCTGCTTCCAACTGGCAGGATTGCGTGGCGACGACGACGGCGATCTATGAGGAAGCGCGGCAGACACGGCTTGGCGCCGACAAGTTCATGATCGATGGGCGCCACACCGGCACCGGCGGCGGCAACCATGTCGTGGTCGGCGGTGCGACACCCAATGACAGCCCGTTCCTGCGAAGGCCGGACCTGTTGAAGAGCCTGGTGCTGCAATGGCAGCGCCATCCGTCGCTGTCCTATCTGTTCTCTGGCCTGTTCATCGGGCCGACCAGCCAGGCGCCACGCTTCGACGAAGCGCGTCACGACTCGCTCTACGAGCTTGAGATCGCGATGGCGCAGGTGCCGCATCCAGACCAGGGCAACGCACCCTTGCCATGGCTGGTCGACCGGCTGTTCCGCAATTTGTTGACCGACGTCACCGGCAATACGCATCGTTCGGAAATCTGCATCGACAAGCTGTTTTCGCCGGACGGACCGACCGGTCGGCTGGGGCTGGTCGAATTCCGCGGCTTCGAGATGCCGCCCAATGCACGCATGTCGCTGGCGCAGCAACTGTTGGTGCGCGCCATCATCGCACGTGCGTGGAAAGGCCCGCTCGATGGCCGCTTCGTGCGTTGGGGCACCTCACTGCACGATCGTTTCATGCTGCCGCATCATGTCTGGGCCGATTTCCTCGACGTGCTCGACGACCTCAAGCTCAACGGCTTCGAATTCAGGCCCGAATGGTTCGACGCCCAGCTCGAATTCCGTTTCCCGTTCTGCGGCGAGGTTCAGCATGCCGGCATCAAGCTGGAGCTGCGCCAGGCGCTGGAGCCGTGGCATGTGATGGGCGAGCAAGGCGCGATCGGCGGCACCGTGCGCTTCGTCGATTCCTCGGTCGAACGGCTGCAGGTCAAGACCGAAGGGCTGAACCCGGAGCGCCACGCAGTCGTCTGCAACGGCCGCATCGTGCCGATGAAGGTCACTGATAATCGCGAAGTGGCGGTGGCGGGTGTCCGCTTCAAGGCCTGGCAGCCGGCATCGGGCCTGCATCCGGCGCTGCCGGTCAACACGCCACTGGTCTTCGACATCTATGACCGCTGGTCGGGGCGTGCGGTCGGCGGCTGCGTCTACCATGTCGCCCATCCCGGCGGGCGCAATTACGACACCTTTCCGGTCAATGGCAACGAGGCGGAAGCTCGGCGGCTCGCCCGCTTCGAACCGCGCGGCCATACGCCATCCGCCTATGTGATCCGTGAAGAACAACCGGCGGAAGATTTCCCGATGACCCTTGACCTTCGGCGGCCGGCAAGACTCTGATCAGCGATGGCAAAGGGGAATCACAAGAGGGGACACGGCAAGCCGCGGACCCACAGCCTGCTGGAGCACTACCAGCCGATCGACGGCGTCGTCGACGAGATGGTCGATGCGTCAGGCAATCCTCGCCCGGTCTGGAAGCATTTTGTCGAGGCGCTCGAGGAACTCGGCGCTGAAAAGCTCGGCCAGCGCTTTGCCCGCGCCGACCAGTATCTGCGCGATGCCGGCGTTTATTACCGCGTCTACGACAAGGCCGGTGCCAATGAGCGCGAATGGCCGCTGGCGCATGTCCCGGTTCTCATCGAGGAGAGCGAGTGGGCGGCGATCAGCGCCGGCCTCGTGCAGCGCGCCGAACTGTTCGAGGAAACCATCGCCGATATCTACGGGCCGAACCGGCTGGTCGAGAAAGGCATCCTGCCGGCGGGATTGATCGCCGCCAGCCCCGAATATTTGCGGCCTGTCGTCGGCACCAGGCCGGCCGGCGGCCACTTCCTGCATTTCTGCGCCTTCGAGCTCGGCCGTGGACCTGACGGCCAGTGGTGGGTGCTGGGCGATCGCACGCAGGCGCCGTCCGGCGCCGGTTTCGCACTGGAAAACCGCGTCGCCACCACACGCGCGCTGTCCGACATCTATGGCGAGATGCATGTGCACCGCCTTGCCGGCTTTTTCCGCCGTTTTCGCGATGCGTTGATCGGCATGGCCAAGGAGACCGACGGCCGCGTCGCCATCCTGACGCCGGGGCCGCTCAACGAAACCTATTACGAACACGCCTACATCGCCCGCTACCTCGGCATCATGCTGCTCGAAGGCGAGGATTTGACCGTCTCCGACAGCCGGCTGATGGTGCGCACGGTTTCCGGCCTGATGCCGATCAGCGTGTTGTGGCGGCGGCTCGACGCCGCTTTCGCCGACCCGCTCGAACTGCGCCCGGATTCGCAGATCGGAACGCCGGGCCTGGTCGAGGCGATCCGCCAGGCCGCGGTTGCTACCGTCAATGCGCTGGGCTCTGGCCTGATGGAGACGCGCGCGCTGCTTGCCTTCCTGCCCAAGATTTCACGGGCCTTGCGTGGCGAGGAATTGCTGCTGCCAAGTGTCGCGACATGGTGGTGCGGGCAAGCTACCGAGCGCGCGCATGTGCTGGCCAATATCGATCGCATGGTGATCGGGCCGGCGCTGTCGACGAGGCTTGCCTTCGAGGACGACGATTCAACGAAGCTAGGCTCGGCTCTGTCGGCCGGGGAGCGGGCGGAACTGGTGGCGCGCATCGAACGTGATGGCGGCGATTTCGTCGGCCAGGAAGCGGTGACGCTTTCGACGACGCCCGTCTATGTCGGCGGCTGGCTGGAGCCGCGGCCAGCGAGCCTGCGCGTCTACCTGGCGCGAACGCCGGAGGGCTGGACGGTGATGCCGGGCGGTTTTGCCCGTATCGGCCTGTCGCTCGACCCGACGGCGATCGCCATGCAGCGCGGCGGCCAGGCAGCGGATGTCTGGGTTGTCAGCGACAAACCGGTGGAGCGCGAGACGCTGCTGCCGCAAGAAGGCGACAGTTTCAGCCGCACCAGGCCCGGCAGCCTGCCCAGTCGCGCGGCGGAGAACCTGACCTGGCTCGGCCGCTATATCGAGCGCTCGGAAGACACGGTGCGCATCCTGCGCGCCTACCATGTGCGGCTGGCCGAAACCTCCGACCCGGATATGCCGCTGCTCGCCGACATCAGGGATTATCTCGAACCTTTCGGCATCGATGTGGAGACAGCGATCCCGTCAGGGCTGATCGGCACGCTGGATAGCGCGGTCTACAGTGCCGGGCAGATCCGCGACCGCTTCTCGCCCGATGGCTGGCTGGCGCTGAAGGACCTGTCGAAAACCATCCATCAGTTCGCAACGACGGTCGCGCCCGGCGACGACGCGACCCGGGCGATGACAGTCATCCTGCGTAAGCTCGCCGGCTTTTCCGGCCTGCTGCACGAGAACATGTACCGCTTCGCCGGTTGGCGCTTCCTCGAGATTGGCCGCCGGCTGGAGCGCGGTATCCAGATCTCCCGCACGCTGTCGCGGCTGACCAGCGCCAAGGCGCCGGACGGCGCGCTCGACATGATGCTGGAAATCGGCGACAGCGTGATGACCCATCGCCGCCAATATCCGGTGCAGGCCGGTCGGCGCACGGTGATCGACCTGCTGGCGCTCGATCCGCTTAACCCGCGCTCCATCCTGTTCCAACTTGAAAGGCTGAAGGCCGAAATCGGCCTGTTGCCGTCGCTCGGCGGGGAGGGGCAAATGTCGCCGGCGGCGAAGGAAATCCTGCAGCTCAACACCCAGATCGCCATCAAGGAGCCTTCGGACATGACCGCAAAGGCGCTGGACGACCTCGCCTATGAAATCGGCGGCCTCTACAACAGCCTCGCCAAAGCCTATTTCGGATAAAGCATGCTCTACGACATCAGGCTTCATCTGCATTACGATTACGCTGCGGCGGCCGGCGGCGGTCGTCATCAGGTGCGCGTACTGCCGTCGACGATACCGGGCGTGCAGCGTGTCATCGCCGCATCCCTGTCCTTTGCGCCGGCACCCAACGAGCGTTCCGACTTTTCCGATTTCTTCGGCAACAATGTCACCTCGATCGTCTTTCGCGACGCGCATGACGCGCTCGACATCAGGATGAGCGCCCGCGTGTCGGTGTCTCGGCCCGAGCCCGGGCTCGACGTGTCGCCCGATATCGCCCGGCTGAGGCAGGAGCTCGCCGCGGTGCGGTCTCTGGCACCTGATGCACCGCACCATTTCCTGACGGCCAGCACCCATGCCGGCATCGACGATGCGATCACCGCTTACGCACGCGACAGCATCGCCGGCTCTGCCGCCGGCACGGTCATGAGCCTGTGCAATCGCATCCATCGCGATTTCACCTATGACGGCGAAGCGACAACGGTGCGGACCCGGGCCAGTGATGCCTTCAAGTTGAAGCGCGGCGTCTGCCAGGACTTTTCGCACATCATGATCGCCGGCCTGCGCGGGCTCGGTATTCCGGCCGGCTATGTCAGCGGCTTCTTGCGCACCATCCCGCCGAAGGGCAAGCCCCGGCTGGAAGGCGCCGATGCCATGCATGCCTGGGTCAAGGTCTGGTGCGGGCGCGATGCAGGCTGGCAGGAATTCGACCCGACCAACGGCATGCGGGCCAGCAACGACCATATCACCGTCGGCCACGGCCGCGACTATTCGGACGTGGCGCCGATCGTCGGCGTGCTCAAGACCACGGGGGGACAGGTTGGCGAGCAAGCTGTCGACGTCATTCCCGTCGTGCTCGAAAGAGCCTGAAGCAGGTCGTACACGCAGCGGTATTTGCGCCGCAATTCGGGATGGACAAGACTGCTTCTCAAATACCGATGCGGCCGCTAGTCTGTATTCGTTTCGGGGTGACGGTAGTTGTATCCTCAAGCGCATGGCGCGAGGGTTTGTAATTGAGAGCAATCAGCGTCGTCATTCCTGCCTGTAACGCGGCGGCGACCATCGCTGCAACGCTGGCGTCGCTACGCAGCGAGGCCGAGATCATCGGCGAGATCTTGCTGGTCGACGACGCGTCGACCGATGGGACGGCAACCATCGCGCGGGAGGCCGCGGCACAACTGTCGTTGCCGCTGCGCGTGCTGTCGGCCAAATGCCGCGATGCAGGCGGTGCCCGCAATTTGGCGCTGGCCGAAGCGGTCTATTCCTGGGTCTACCTGATCGATGCCGACGACCTGCATCTGCGGGGCGGGTTGCGCGCACTGCTCCGCAAGGCCCGGGAGCAGCCGGAGGCCGACATGATCGTCGGTGCCTACCGGCGACGGGTGAACGGCCAGGACCGGCAGATCAAGATGCCGAACGGCTACCAGGCTGCGTGCCTGGCAAATGCTTCGGCCTATGTCAAAGGCGACATACGTTCGGTCGCCGTGGGCAGCGTTCTGGCATCGCGGACCCTGATCGGCGAGACGCGGTTCCCGATCGGAATGGCCTATGACGAGGACACGCTGTTCTGGGCACGGCTGATGAGCAAGGCATCGCTCGCCATGGTTTCGCAACCTGTCATGGTCTACGAGGTTTCGCCGGTACGTTCCGATGACCGCTTTGCCATCAACCCGGTGCGGCGCTTCCTGGACTGGCGCCGGGAACTGCGCACACTCACCGACTGCAACATCCCGTTGTCGGCCCTCAAGGCCAGGGAAGGCCTTGTCGCCCTCAAGATCGCCCGGGTCCACTATGCGCGCGGCGATCTGGGCACCGCGGCGCGCTTCCTGGCGGTAGCCGCGGCCGCGCCAAAGCGGCGCTCAGAAGCTTGGCGCTGCCTGCGCTACAGGTTCAAGCTCGCGGCGCGGCGGCGTTTGTCCGCGCCGCCGATCAAGCTGGAAGGCGCTCTGTAGGCGCCAGCCAACACGATATCGGCGCGAGACGCTTTTCGGACGGCGCGTGGAACCAGCGGTCGGCCAGTGGCTTATCTACGGAATTCGCGTGGAGCCGACATGTTGCAAAAATCCGGATTGTCTCCCAGCCGACCGGCTGGCCAGGATGCTGTGTCGCCAGATGGCGCGCCCAAAAACGGGGCACAAAGCTCGGCCGACCATGCGTCGCTTAGCTATGTCAGTGATGCTGAGCCCGGTATCCGGCGGCTGAAAACAGGCAAGGGGTTTTCCTACCAGGGACCTGACGGAGGGACAGTTTCGGACACTACCAGGGCCCGCATCGAGGCGATCGTCATTCCGCCGGCCTGGAGGGATGTGTGGATTTCGCCGGACGCGGACGGCCATATCCAGGCAACCGGCAGGGACCAGCGCGGACGCAAGCAATACCGCTATCATCCGCAATGGGCCGAAGAGCGCGATGGTGCCAAATATTCGAGCCTGGTTGCTTTCGCCGAGAGCCTGCCGGACCTGCGGCACAGGATCGACAGCGATCTGCGCCGTCGTGGCCTGCCGTTCGAGCGTGTCGTCGCCGCGGTCGTCTGGCTGCTCGACAACACGATGATCCGCGTCGGCAATGCCGCCTACGCCCGTGACAACAAGAGTTTCGGGTTGACCACGTTGCGCGACCGGCATGTGGATATTGTCGGTTCAAGCCTGCGCTTTGCCTTCAAGGGCAAGTCGGGCAAGGAGTGGAAGCTGAAGCTGGTCGACCGCCGCATCGCCAGGATTGTGCGCGGCGCGCAGGACCTGCCAGGCCAGAAGCTGTTCCAGTATCTCGATGAGGACGGCAACAGGCGGCCGGTCCGCTCCGAGGACGTCAACCGCTATATCCGTGAGGCGGTCGGTGACGCCTTCAGTTCGAAGCATTTCCGCACCTGGGGCGGCACCATTCACGCCGCGTCGCTGTTTGCCCAAACGGAACTGCCGCAAAGCCCGGCGCAGCGAAACAGGGCGATGAACAGCGTTATCGACAAGGTTGCCGAGCGGCTGGGCAATACGCGTGCCGTCTGCCGCAAATGCTATATCCACCCGCGGGTCTTCGAAGCGTGGTCGCAGGGGCGGTTGCTGAATGAAATGGCGCAAGCCAACAAACGCAAACGCTCCATCGATGGTCTCGATGACGAGGAAGCTCTCGTGCTGCGATGGCTGAAACCGCGAGAAAGCTGACCAGCGCGGCCGGCTGTGGCCAAATCCGCCACATCTGGATTTTTTTATCGACGTCGTGTCGGGATCGGTCTTACTGTTTCGTCCTTTGACAGAGAAAAGGACCAGCCATGCTCTACGCAATCCTCTGCTATGCTTCCGAAGATGTCGTCTGCTCCTGGAGCAAGGCACAGGACGACGAGGTCATGGCCAATATCCTCGGCGTTCAGGAAAAATATGCCAAGGCCGGCCGGCTTGGCCCGGTGGCACGACTTCTGCCGACGACCGCCGCGACGACCCTGAGAAAGGTCAAGGGTGAATCGGTCGTCATCGATGGGCCGTTCGCCGAGACCAAGGAACAGTTTCTCGGCTTCTACACGCTCGAATGCGCTGATCTCGACGAGGCGGTGGAGTTCGCCCGCGAGCTTTCCGAGGTCAACCCGAGCGGTGGGTCGTATGAAATCCGGCCGGTTTCGGTCTTTAACCCAACAAGGGTTTCCGCATGACCGAAATGGCCTGGATAAGCTCCGCGATCAGCGCCGCCCGCCCGCAGGCCATGGGTGCGCTGCTGCGTTATTTCCGCGATCTCGATACGGCGGAGGAAGCTTTCCAGGACGCGTGCCTCAGGGCGCTGAAGAACTGGCCGCAGAACGGGCCGCCGCGCGACCCGGCGGCCTGGTTGATCTTCGTCGGTCGCAACAGCGGCATCGATGCGGTGCGCAAGCGCGCCAAGCAGGCGCCGATGCCGGAGGAAGACCAGGTTTCCGATCTGGAAGACGCCGAGAGCGATATCGCCGAGCGGCTGGACGGGGCGCACTACCGCGACGACATATTGCGGCTGCTGTTCATCTGCTGCCATCCTGATCTGCCGGCAACGCAGCAGATCGCGGTGGCGCTGCGCATCGTCTCCGGTCTTACGGTCAAGCAGATCGCGCGCGCCTTCCTGGTTGGCGAAAGTGCCATGGAGCAGCGCATCACTCGCGCCAAGGCGCGCATTGCGGACGCCGGCGTGCCGTTCGAGACGCCGGGCGCGGTCGAGCGGTCGGAACGGCTCGCCGCCGTCGCCGCCATGGTCTACTTGGTCTTCAACGAGGGCTATTCGACCAACAGCGGCGAGGCGCCGGCCCGCGCACCGCTGTGCGAGGAGGCAATCCGGCTGGCACGGCTGTTGCTGCGGCTGTTCCAGACCGAGCCGGAGATCATGGGGCTGACGGCGCTGTTGCTTCTGCAGCATGCGCGCGCACCGGCCCGTTTCGACGAGAGCGGCGAGATCGTGCTGCTCGAAGACCAGGATCGCAGCCTGTGGAGCCGCAAGATGATCGATGAGGGGCTGGCGCTGGTCGACAAGGCGCTGCGCCATCGCAAGCCCGGCCCCTACCAGGTGCAAGCGGCGATTGCCGCGCTGCATGCGCGGGCCGAAAAGGCCGAGGACACCGACTGGAACGAGATCGATCTGCTCTATCGCTTGCTGGAGCAGATGCAGCCGTCGCCGGTGGTCACGCTCAACCGGGCCGTCGCGGTCTCGAAGGTGCGTGGACCGGCAGAGGCGCTCGCCATGATCGAGCCGCTGGAAGAACGGCTTTCCGGCTATTTCCATTTTTTCGGTCTCAAGGGCGGCCTTTTGATGCAACTCGACCGGGGCGACGAGGCGCGCGTCGCCTTCGACCGCGCCATAGCGCTTGCGAACACGGCGGCGGAAGCTGCCCATATCCGCATGCATATCGACCGGCTGATCAAGGACGGTGCGGTACGCCCAGCGGCCAAGAAGGCAAACTGAGCGCCATCTGGCTCAATCGTGCAGTTTGGGCTTAGACCATGCCGGGGTGGTGATTTTCCCTTGAACCGAGTAATGCCACGCGATGATCGTGCCTGAGGTGCCTTTGTGCACGCGGGCAGCATGGCGCCAGGCTTTGACCGGCGTGCCTTTTGTGCATGTCGTTGTCCCAAAACCGCTGGGCACTTTTGGGCGACATGCATTATGAGCGACTGGATCTGAAAGGGACAAGAATGACGATAGGCAAGGAAACGACCGAACTGCTGGCGAAACTGGGTGTGGCCAAGGAGACGCTGGTCGGCGGCGACCTGATCGTGCGCAGCCCGGTGACGGGCGAGCAGATCGCGGCGCTGAAGACGATCTCACCGGCTGACGCGGCCAAGGTGATCGATGCCGCGCACAAGGCCTTCCAGGCCTGGCGCATGGTGCCAGGCCCGCGGCGTGGCGAACTGGTGCGGCTGCTCGGCGAGGAGCTGCGTACGCACAAGGCCGAGCTTGGCCGGCTGGTCTCGATCGAGGTCGGCAAGATCCCGTCCGAGGGGCTCGGCGAAGTGCAGGAGATGATCGACATCTGTGATTTCGCCGTAGGCCTCTCCCGGCAATTGTACGGCCTGACCATCGCCACCGAGCGCCCAGGCCATCGAATGATGGAAACCTGGCATCCGCTCGGCGTCGTCGGCGTCATTTCCGCCTTCAACTTCCCGGTGGCTGTGTGGTCGTGGAATGCCGCCCTGGCGCTGGTCTGCGGCGACGCTGTGGTGTGGAAGCCGTCGGAAAAGACGCCGCTGACCGCACTTGCTTGCGAAGCCATCTTCAAACGTGCGGTCAAGCGCTTCGGCGCGGACGCACCTGATGGCCTGGCGCCGGTGCTGATCGGCGATCGCGCCGTCGGCGAGATACTGGTCGATCACCCTAAAGTGCCGCTGGTTTCGGCGACCGGCTCGACCCGCATGGGCCGCGACGTCGGTCCGCGGCTGGCCAAGCGCTTTGCGCGCGCGGTGCTGGAACTCGGCGGCAACAATGCAGGCATCGTCTGCCCGACCGCCGATCTCGACATGGCGCTGCGCGCGATTGCGTTTGGAGCGATGGGCACGGCCGGCCAGCGCTGCACGACGCTGCGGCGCCTGTTCGTGCATGACAGCGTCTACGACGCCTTGGTTCCGCGCCTCAAAAAGGCCTACGAGAGTGTGTCTGTGGGCAATCCGCTGGAGACCTCCTCGCTGGTCGGGCCACTGATCGACAAGGCGGCATACGAGGCCATGCAGAAGGCGCTGAAGGAAGCCGCCGCCCATGACGGCAAGGTGACCGGCGGGACGCGGGTCGAGAACGGCCACCCCGATGCCTACTACGTGCACCCGGCGCTGGTCGAAATGCCAAGCCAGGTGTCACCGGTCACGGAGGAGACCTTCGCGCCGATCCTCTACGTGATGAAATATTCGGATTTCGACGTGGTGCTCGAAGAGCACAATGCCGTGGGGGCAGGCCTGTCCTCGTCGATCTTCACCCGAGACCTGCAGGAATCCGAGCGTTTCCTGGGTGTCGACGGATCGGATTGCGGCATTGCCAATGTCAACATCGGCACCTCGGGCGCCGAGATCGGCGGTGCCTTTGGCGGCGAAAAGGAAACCGGGGGCGGCCGCGAGAGCGGCTCCGACGCATGGAAGGCCTATATGCGGCGCGCCACCAACACGGTGAACTATTCCAAGGCGCTGCCGCTCGCCCAGGGCGTGTCGTTCGACATCGACTGAAGGGCTCGCCGGCTTGGGCATCCCGCACGGGGGATGCCCACCGGTCAGCTGCCTGCTGGCGAGTCAAAGGCCTTGACGAACGCGGCATCGATGATAGCCAGCTTGACGGCCTGGGCGGTCATGTACTCCCGGTAGAAATCGCCCGACACCCACATCACCGAATTGCCGCGCTGGCCAAGCCAGCCAACGCTGCCGAGGTCTTCGGCATCCCGCAGTTTGCGTGCCAGGTGGGTTCGCGACAGCTTGAGCCATTTGGCGAAATCGCCGATCGAGACGACGCCAGTCGGTATTGCAGCGAGGCCGGCATGGTCGGGATCGACGCCCGATATCAGCCAGTCCATGACGACGCCGCCATTGTTAAGCCAGGTGAACAGCGAAAAGGTCTGCTTGGGCTCGCGCACGGGACTGGAGGAGATCAGCCCGTCAGCCACCAGCGGTTGCACCCTGGCGAGCGCATAGGGCCGCTCCAGAAACGTTGCCAGACGGTTCGCGCCGTCGAGACTGTCCAGTGTGTGCAGATGAGCCATCATCCAGCCGGCGAGCGTGTCCAGCGTGTTCACTGTAGGCTGTATGGGGCGGATGCGGCCATCCTGAGTTGCCGAGAGGTGCTCGATGAAATTGTAGTGCAACATCTCCTTGAGGAAGGCGTCGGCGGTGTTGCGGCTGGCGACGGAATTCTCCCGGATGACGTCGATGAAACGCGCCGCCGTCAACTGCTTGCGGTAGTCATCGGGCTCCCGTCTGAAATGCAGGGCAAGGCCGATATGCGCCATCAGCCAACGCTGCTGGGTGGCAAATATCGAGGCAAGCCTCGGGTTCGTCTCGTAGGTCTGGATAAGCGCCTGCGCCTGGGCACGGACACAGCGATGCAATGCCGGGTGACCGGCAATATGGTCCAAGGTCAGCGCCATTCTCCCCCCGTGCGTCAAGCCCCCCAACGCGAAGACGCAGATCACATTTTCAGCCTTCAAGGCCCGTGTCCAGACGCGCCCGCTCTATAACAGGTTATGATCGCCAGTAGACAATGTTCACGGCCCGGGCAGATATCGATCGCGCCGATCCTTCAGCGGTCTTCCGGAGCTGGAAAACAGGCGTCGAAGGCCGCATCGACAATGGCCAGCTTGGCGGCCTGGACGGTCATGTACTCCTGGTAGAAAGTGTTCGATACCCACATCACCGAATGGCCGCGCTGGCCGAGCCAGCCGATGCTGCCGAGTTCCTCGGCAGCGCGCAGCTTGCGGGCGAGGTGGGTCCGCGACAGCTTGAGCCATCTGGCGAAATCTCCGATCGAAACCACGCTGGTCGGAATCCGGTCCAGGCCGGCATGATCGGGGTCGATGCCCGACATCAGCCAGTCCATGACGATGCCGCCATTGTTGAGCCAGATGAACAGGGAAAAAGTCTGGTTGGGCTCGCGCACCGGCTTGGAGGCAAGCAGGCCGTCCGCCACCAGAGGCTGCAGCCTGACAACCATGTCGGGCCGCTCCAGGAACCTGGCCAGCCGGTTGCCACCGTCGAGATGATCCAGCGTCTGCAGATGGGCAAGGACCCAGCCGGTGAAAGTCTGCACGGTTGCCGCCGTTGGCTGCAAAGGGTGCGTGCGCCCGTCGCCACCCGAAACATACTCGGCGACATGATAGTGCAGCATCTCCTTGATGAAAGCGTCCGCCGTGTTGCGGCTGGCCACCGCGTGCTGGTGTACGAACTCGATGAAACGCGATACCGTCAGCTCCTTGCGGCGGTCGTGCGGATCGCGCCTGAAATGCATGGCAAGGCCGACATGACCCATCAGCCAACGCTGCTGCGTGGCGAAAATGGAAGCCAGTCGCGGGCTCGTTTCATAGATGTTGATCAGCGCCAACGACTGTGCCTGGACACAGCGATGCAGGGCCGGATGGCCGGCAATGTCTTCCAGATTCAGCGCCATCCTCCTCATGTTCCGAGTTAACTCCAACAGCGGAGTCGCGTCCACATTTTCCAGCCTTCGATAGCTGTGTCCAGAGGCACCAAATGCGAAGAGCAAGCCCAACCCGAACATGGGCCGGCCACGACCGGTTCATGGGATCCGCTAACCGATTGCTATGGCTTGGAAAACCCCTCCCAATAATAGTCAGCCGGAGGGCCGCCCGTTGAATTGACGTTCACCAGAGCCAGGCATAGTTTCCGCGACATCCGAGCGGCGGGGGCACGCCTTCCCGGAAGTGAGTTCGAAAGCAGAAGCCAATTAACGAGCGATTAAATCTCGCGCGGTGGCGAAGCTTTGCCGAATTATACCGCGAAGGACGAGTGATTGAGTGAAGTATACAGGCAAGATCGCGGTTGGCAGGGATAACGACTGTCACCCAGTTTTCGGCGGGCTGGCAGCCCGTGAGGGATGGTTGATCCTGTTTGCCGTCTCGGCGTGCCTGTGGCTTCAAGCCGGCGCGTTTGCCCAGACAGCCAGCCAGATCACGCCGCCCAGCTTTCGGCCGCCGCCGGCAGCCAACACGGCAGGTGTTTCCATTCCCGAAGGTGAGGGCCTCGAGGCGCCGGCGGGCGCCGGGAAGCTCAAGGTCAAGCTCGGGGATGTCAGGGTCGAAGGCGGCTTGCCCGACATGGCTGACGCAACACGCAAGATCGTTGCCGGCCTTGCGCATCGCACGGTGACGGCGGCGGAAATCTTTGCCGCGGCGCGAAAACTCGAAACCGAATATGGACGGGCCGGCTATGCGCTGGTGCGGGTGGTGCTGCCGGCGCAGAAGCTCAACGACGGCGCAGGGCTCCGGCTGGTCGTCGTCGACGGCTTTCTCGAACGGATCGACACCAGCAATCTGCCCGAGCGCATACGCGGGCGGGTCGAGGCAACGCTGGCGCCGCTCGTTGGACAAAAGAGCATCAAGCTGTCGGCGATCGAACGCAAGCTGCTGCTGGCTGGCGATACGCCCGGGGCCCGGCTGCGCTCAACCTTGCAGGCCGGAACAGCCAAAGGCGCCAGCGTGCTGCTCATCGATGGCAAATATCGCCCGATCGGCGGCCAGGCGACCGTGGACAACTCGCTATCGCCGTCGTTGCAGCGCTGGTCTACGGGCATCGGCGTCGATTTCAACTCATTGCTCGGCCTCGGCGAACTCGTCTATGTCAGGGCAGGCGGCTACCCCGATGGCGGCGAGAGTGGCCTGTTCACGGATGGCCCACGCAATCGCAACTATGCCGCGGGCATCGTCGTGCCGATCGGCTATGACGGGCTGACGCTCAACCTGGAAGCCAGCCGCACGCAGGCCAATCCGACAGCCGAGCCCGGCACGCTCGGCTTCGGCAGCGCCTTCGAGCGTTATTCGGCGCGGCTTCGATATCCCTGGATCCGCAGCCGTGCGCTTACGATCAGCACCGAACTGTCCTTCGACGTGCAGAACGACACGCTCGACGCGGTGACGCCGATTTCGCTGCCGATCGCCGAGGACCGGCTGCGCATTGCCCGGCTCGGTCTCGACGGCATCTGGTTCACACCGCTTGGCGGCGTCTTCATCGGCAACGTCGTTGCGTCCTTCGGTATCGATGGGCTCGGCGCGCGTTCAGCCGCCGATGCGACGCCGCTGCTGCCACTGTCGCGTCAAGGCGCCGACGCCGATTTCCAGAAGCTGGAGGTCTCGGCCAGCTACAGCCAGCCGCTGGCCACCCATCTCGGCCTCGATCTCTACGCCCGCGCGCAGACCTCGTTTGGCAAGCCGCTGCTGCAGTCCGAACAGATCGGGCTGGTCGGCGCGAACGGTCTGTCGAGCTTCGACGCGGGCGCGCTGCAGGGCGATTCCGGCTATGTGCTGCGCGGCGAGCTGTCCTCACCCTGGTACGTGCCGTTCACTGGCGGCATCGTTTCGTTGTCGCCCTACGTGTTCGGCGCTGTCGGCCAGGTCCATCTCGAAATGCCGACCGCGCTCGAGACGGCCAACATCGTCGGCGCGTCATACGGGCTTGGCCTGAAGGTCGGCACCGCGCTGGCGGGCGACGCGACCAACGCCAGCCTGACGCTGGAATGGGGCCGCCAGCGTCGTGACAACCATCTGCCGACAAGCGATCGCTTTTCGCTCAGCGGCGCCGTCCAATTCTAGAGAGATGACCATGCAGCGCAAAGCCCACCTCCCACGGCGGCACCTGAACCGCACCGGCGCGCCGTTGATGGCGCTGCTTTTGACGTCGACGGCGCTTGTCGGCTTCACGTCGGCGCGGGCACAGGAACTGCCGACCGGCGGCAGCGTAGCATCCGGCGGCGTCACCATCGCCAACCCATCGTCGTCGCAACTGAACATCAGGCAGTCGACCAGTTCGGCGATCGTCAACTGGCAGAGTTTTTCGATCGGTGCCGGCGCGACAGTCACCATCGACCAGCCATCATCCTCGGCAACGATGCTGAACCGCGTCACCGGCGGCACCAAATCGACCATTGCAGGCCAGCTCAACGCCAATGGCCAGGTGTTCCTGGTCAACCCCAACGGCATTGCCATCTCCAAGACCGGCAAGGTTAGTGCCGCCGGCTTCGTCGCCTCCTCGCTCGGTATCAGCGACGAGGATTTTGAGGCCGGAAAGCTGGAATTCGAGGGCAAGGGAGCTTCAGCCGCCGTCTCCAACCAGGGTGCGATCAGCATCGGGCGTGGTGGCTATGCCGCATTGATCGGCGGCAGCGTCGACAATGCCGGCTCGATCACCGTGCCGCTTGGCAAGGTCGGGCTCGGATCGGGTGAGAAGGCAACACTTGATTTGTCCGGCGACGGCTTCCTGCAGGTTTCCGTGCCGAGCAAGGCTGACGGCAGCAATGCGCTGGTCAGCAATTCCGGCTTGATCAGTGCCGATGGCGGGCTGGTCGAACTCAAGGCGGCTGCGGTGCGCGATGCCGCACGCCAAGCCGTCAACATGTCCGGTGTCATCGAGGCACGCACGGTGTCTGGCCAATCCGGTGCCATCGTGCTCGGCGGCGATGAAGGCTCGGTCGAAATCACCGGCATGCTCGACGCTTCGGCCAAGGCCGGCGGCAAGGGCGGCAAGGTCACGGTCACCGGCCGCAAACTGAAGCTCAAAGCCGCCAAGGTCGATGCCTCGGGCAAGGATGGCGGCGGCAGCGTCAGGATCGGCGGTGACAAGCAGGGCAAGGGCACCTTGCAACGCGCGGTCACAACCGAGATCGATGCGAAGACGACAATCAGTGCCGATGCGACCGGCAACGGCACTGGCGGCACGGTCATCGTCTGGTCGGACGCGCAAACAAAGTTCGCCGGCAAGATTTCCGCACGCGGCGGTGATGACGGCGGCAATGGCGGCTTCGCGGAAGTGTCCGGCAAGCAGCGCCTCGACTTCACCGGTGAGGTCGATCTGTGCGCCCGCTTCGGCAACACCGGTGATCTGCTGCTCGATCCCTACAACGTCACTATATCGAACGCTGCCGGCAACACCGGCGGCAGCATGTCCGCCAACACCAATGACAGCGTCATCAACGTCACCACGCTGCAGAACCTTCTCGCAACCGCCAACGTCACCATCTCGACCGGCAGCGGCGGTTCGCAGGCCGGCGACATCACCATTGCCGCGCCGATCGCCTGGAACGCCAACACGCTGACGCTCAGCGCCTCTCATTCGATCGTCTTCAATGCGAACGCCACGATCGGCGGCGTCGGCGGACTGGCGCTCATCACCAACAATGGCGGCACCGGCGGCACGATCTCCTATGCCTTGGGCGCATCGGCGACCTTCACCGGCACGCCCGGTGCGCAGGCGCTGTCGGTCAACGGCCAGAGCTACACGCTGATCTATGATGTCAACGGCCTGCAGGCGATCAACAGCGGGCTCACCGGCAGCTACGCGCTGGCCAAGAATATCGATGCCAGCTCCACGTCCAGCTGGAATAGCGGTCTCGGCTTCATATCGCTGGGCACCGACGGCAACAGCAACATCCAGAACGGCGGCAACGGCTTCACCGGCTCGTTCGACGGGCTCGGCCACACCGTCGACAGCCTGTCGGTGACGCAGTCCGCTGCCCAGTATGTCGGCCTATTCGGCTATATCGGCGCGGGCGGCCTGGTCCAGAATGTCGGCGTCACCAATGTGACGGTCCGGGGGTTTAGGACCCTTGGCGGGATTGCCGGGTTCAATGCCGGCACGGTGGCCCAGAGTTATTCGACTGGTCAGCTGTTCACCACGCAATACGGGTCCACCTCAGGCGGTCTGATCGGCGAGAACGATGGCGCACTCTCCGACAGCTTCTCGACAGTGGTCATCAACGCACGCGACACAAATGCCGCGGGCGGCGCGGTGGGCTTCAACAATTTCGGCACCATCGATCGCGTCTATGCCATGGGCGCTGTCGATATCGGCAGCGGCGGCGCGGCCGTCGGCGGCCTCGTCGGATCGAATTATGGCTATTCGTTTGTCGGCGAGGGCGGCAGGATAACCGACAGCTATTCGACCGGCGCGGTCAGCGGCGGATGGAATGTCGGCGCGTTCATCGGCAACAACCTTTACGATGGCGTGGTCACGGGCGCGTACGACACGTCGACATCCGGCCCCTACAACACCACATCCAGCGCCAAGCCTGCGATCGGCGGTGGCACCACCGGCCCCAATGTCAATGTCGTCGGCCTGTCGACCTCCAGCTTCCAGAATGGCGGCGCCAATGGACTGAGTGCCGCCTTTGGCGGCGGGACTGGCGGCCTCTATCCCTATCTGAAGAGCTTCTACCCCAATGGCGTCCAGGCGATCTCCGGAATTGCTTACAAGGATGCCGGCAACACGCCGCTGATTTCCGGTACCGGCCAACCCTATTACACAAAGAATCCCGGGCTGGTGTCCGTCGTCTCCGGCGGCGTGAACCTCGGCACAGTCTCGACCGGCGTCAACGGCTACTATTATCTCGCTCTGCCGGCCGGCGCGGTCTCGAACTCGGTGCTCGCTTACACCGTTGCCGAAGCGGACTCGGGCGCCAAGAATGGCGTGACCTTCCGGACCGGCCTGTCCGGCAGCAATGTCTCGAACCTCAACGTCTATGGCGACTGGCGGCTCGACGAGGCGGATGGCTCGATCGCCTCGCTGTCGGCGCTGAGCAGCGCCTATAGCGCGGCGATTGGGTCAACCTCTGTCGGCAGCCTGTCCTTCGCCAATCGCCAGATTGAAACCGCAGCAGCCACCTTCGCCCTCAACCAGGCGCTGTCGGTCGGCACCGGCACGCTGGCGCTGTCGTCGAATGGCGTGGTGACGCAGACTAGTGGCCTGACGGCGGCGTCGCTGGTTCTCGGTGGCACGGGTAGCTTCACCCTGACCAACGCCGGCAACCAGATCGGCAACGTCGCCGGCAGCGCCGGTTCCGTCGATCTGCGCGATGGCGCAAGCCTGACGATCGCCAGTGCTTCCAGCGCCCGTGGGGTTATGGCGACCGGGGTGAACACCACCGGTTCGGTGAAGCTTCAGACGACGGGCGATTTGACCATTGCGGCAAATGCGACAATCAGCGGAACGGATCCAGTGCTCTCGGCCGCTGGCCTGTTCGTCAACAACCGGGGCAGTGACGCCGTCGCCGCCACCAGCGGACGCTGGCTGATCTATGCGGCAAATCCCACCGGCAATACATTCGGCAATCTGGACAGTGGCAACACGGCCGTCTGGAACACGTCGGCGGGTGGTCCGGTGAGTGCGACAGGCAACCGCTATGTCTTTGCCTATCAGCCGACACTGACCTTCAAATCCAGCAATGCGACCAAAACCTATGGCGATACCGCCCTGCCGGCACTGACCTATTCAGTGGCGGGCTACCAGGCAGGCGTGATCGGCGCCTATCTCGGCGACACCGCCGCCACGACCTTCAGCGGCGGCCCAAGCGTCACGTCCGTCAATCCGCCGGGCAATACACAGGCCGGAGCAGGATCCTATGCAATCACCGTCGGCGCGGGCAACCTCGCGGCGTTGAGCGGCTATGGCTTCGCCTACAACAGCGGGGGCCTGCTTACCATCGGCAAGCGCGCGGTGACGGTGACGGTGACGCCGGGCCAGGGCAAGATCTATGGCGATGCCAATCCATCATCCTATGCATACACCGTTTCGGATCTCGGCGCCGGCACGGCCTTGGTCGGTAGCCTTAGCCGCACGGCAGGGAACAGCGCCGGGACTTATGCCATCAACCAGGGCAGCATCACCAACACCAGCAATTCGAACTACGACATCACCTATGTCGGCGCCAATTTCACCATCGCCAAGCGCGCGATCACGGTAACGGCCGATGCCAAGAGCCGTACCTATGGCAACTCCAATCCGACGCTGACCTATCAACTCACAACAGGCAGCCTCGTCAGTGGCGACAGCTTGGGCGGTTCTCTGACGACATCGGCGACGACGGCATCCGGTGTCGGCAGCTACGGCATTGCGCAGGGCACACTCAACAACAACAACTATGCGATCAACTATGTCGCCGCCAATTTGTCGGTGACGCCGCGCGCCATCACGGTGACAGCCAACGCCAAGAGCCGCATCTATGGCGACAGCAATCCGGCTCTGACCTATCAGCTGACATCAGGCAATTTCGTCAATGGCGACAGCCTGAGCGGCGCACTGGCAACAACGGCGACGACGGCATCCGGTGTCGGCAGCTACGGCATCACGCAGGGCACACTCGCCAACGGCAACTATACGATCAGCTATGTCGGCGCCAATCTGTCGGTGGCGAAGCGCGCCATCACGGTGACAGCCGATGCCAAGAGCCGCATCTATGGCGATGCCATTCCAACGCTGACCTATCAGCTGACCACGGGCAATTTCGTCAATGGCGACAGCCTGAGCGGCGCGCTGGCGACGTCGGCCACAACAGCATCCGGTGTCGGCAGTTACGGCATCACGCAAGGCACACTCGCCAACAGCAACTATGCGATCAGCTATGCCGGCGCCAATCTGTCGGTGACGAAACGGGCGATCACGGTGACGGCCGATGCCAAGAGCCGCATCTATGGCGACGCCAATCCGGCGCTGACCTATCAGCTGACCTCGGGCAATTTCGTCAATGGCGACAGTCTCGCCGGTGCGCTCGCTACAACGGCCACGACAGCATCCGGTGTCGGCAGCTACGGCATCACGCAAGGCACACTCGCCAACAGCAATTATGCGATCAGCTATGTCGGCGGCAATCTCGCGTTGACCCCGCGCGCGATCACGGTGACGGCCGATGCCAAGAGCCGCATTTATGGCGATGCCAACCCGGCGCTGACCTATCAGCTGACATCAGGCAATTTCGTCAATGGCGACAGCCTGAACGGTGCGCTGGCGACTTCGGCAACGACAGCATCCGGTGTCGGCAGCTACGGCATCACGCAGGGCACACTCGCCAACAGCAACTACGCGATCAGCTATGTCGGCGGAAACCTGTCAGTGGCACAGCGCGCGATTACGGTGACGGCCGATGCCAAGAGCCGTGTCTATGGCGATGACAATCCAACGCTGACCTATCAGCTGACCTCGGGCGATTTCGCCAATGGCGACAGTCTGAGCGGTGCGCTGGCAACGACCGCCACGGCATCATCCGATGTCGGCGGCTACAGCATCACCCAAGGCACGCTTGCCAACGGCAATTACGCCATCAGCTATATCGGCGCTGACCTTTCGGTGACGCAGCGCGCGATCACGGTCACGGCCGATGCGGGCCAGAGCAAGATCTACGGGGACGGAGATCCGCTGTCTTATGGCTACGGAGTATCCGATCTCGGCAGCGGCGCAGCGCTGGCCGGCACGCTTGATCGCGCCGAGGGCGAGAATGTCGGGACCTATGCCATTGGCCGCGGCAGCCTCAGCGATGCTGCCAACGGCAATTACGACATCACCTATGTCGGTGCCGGTTTCAGCATCGGCAAGCGATCCGTGACCGTCACTGCCAGCTCGGGTCAGGGCAAGACCTACGGCAATGCCGATCCGTCGTCCTATGGCTACACCTTCACCGATCTCGGCAATGGCGCGGCGCTGGTTGGCGCTCTCGACCGCACGACCGGCGAAGATGTCGGCGCCTATCAGATCGGGCAGGGCACACTCGCCAACGCGGCCAACTCGAACTACGACATCAGCTATGTCGGCGCCGATTTCAGCATTGGCAGGCGTGCCGTGACAGTCACGGCCAATTCGGGCCAGGGCAAGATTTACGGCGATGCCGACCCCTCCTCCTATGGCTACACCAGCACCGATCTCGGCAGTGGTGTGGCGTTGGTCGGCGCTCTCGATCGCGCCTTGGGAGAGAACGCCGGAGCCTACGCGATCGGCCAGGGCACGCTCACCGACAGCGCCAATGCGAACTACGAGATCAGCTATGCCGATGCCGACTTCAGCATCGGCAAGCGGGCGATCACCATAGTGGCGGATGCGCAGAGCCGGCCGCAGGGCATGCCCAATCCACCACTCACCTATTCGATCGGCGGTCTGGGGTTGGTCAACGGGGATACCTTCCTTGGCGCGCTCTCGACTGAGGCGACACACGCTAGCCCTGCTGGCAACTATGCCATCGAACAGGGGAGCCTGACCCTCTCGGCCAACTATGAGCTGGCCTATGTCGGTGCCGATCTGGTGGTCTCGCCGCCCAACACGGTGCCGGCACCGGATGCGGCCAGCACGGTCGCGTACAACGCCGATGCCCATGCTGCCGGCGGGCCGGCTCGGGTTTTCTTCACCGGGCAGCCGGTGGATGGCGATGCGCAAACGCTGGTCGAAGACCCGCGGCTGACGGTCCCGCCTTCTGCCAGGGCGTGGCGGACGCAGCTTCCGTCTGCAGCGTTGCCTCGGTCCGGTAGAAAATGGGGACGCGCTGGTTGGCGCCTTGACCGCGTTGCCGGCGAGACTGTCGGGCAGCTATCCCATCGCCCAGGGCGGCATCACCAACGCCGCCAATCCGAACGGCGATATCACCTATGACCTAATGCCATGGCCGCTTGGGACCCGGCCGTCCTTGCCGCCTTTGCCACGGTCCGGTGAGCGTGCGGGCGACCACGATTTGACGCGGTCAATTATCACCTCTCACATCAGCGCTACTTCGTCAGCCGATCATGCACGATGAAACCGGCCGGCTTTCGCCGGCCGGTTGCTCCGATCGGGATCAGCCGCAGACGCGGACCTCTTCGACCACCCTGTGGTGATGGCGCCAATGCTTGACCAGTTCGATATGGCAGCGATGATGCCGGTGATGGCGGCGATATTCGCCGTACCGGTATTCGCCATTGTCATACTGAACATTCTGGTCGCCATCATACTGATTGTCATAATAGCGATCGCGGTGATGACGGCGAATAACGATCCCACTATCGGAATCGTCATCCGACAAATATCGGTCGCCGTCGTCGGACTGGATGGTCACGCTTGCCGCTTGCGTCGGCGCAGTGATCGCCGCTGTCGCGGCCAATGCCAACAGGGAAGCCAGAATCAGCTTTTTCATCTCGTCCTCCTGCGTGTTCAAGACATGTTAACTCGCGGAAGAACCGGGCGTTCCGCCTAATTTTACACGCTTTGCGACGCGGAAGACATCAAGGCGTTATCGTCCACCCTCTCCAGGCGCACGAAGGCCGTAAGCGGCAGGTGGTCGGAGGCAACGCGCGAAAGCGGCGTGTCATGCGCGTTGATGGCGGCAATCATGCCGTGCCTGTTGGCCATGATCCGGTCGAGCGCCAGCAGCGGCAGGTTCGACGGGAAGGTGGGGACCGCCGGCGGCTGCGGGCCGAACGTCGCATGCAGCGTGTTGAGAGCGGAGCGGTTGCCGAGCCGCCATTCGTTGAGGTCGCCGAGCAGCAAGGTCGGTCTTTCGTCCGGGCTGTTCATCAGGTCGAGCACGACGCGCGCCTGCTGGGAGCGCGAGCGGCGCAGCAGGCCAAGATGGGCGGCGATGATGCGCAGCGTCCGGCTTCCATCGAGGTCGATCTCCGCCACCACCGCGCCGCGCGGCTCCAGTCCCGGAAGCTTGATCTGGTGCACGTCGCGAACGACGCCCTTCTTGAACAGCAGGACGTTGCCATGCCAGCCATGGCCCTTGCCGGTGGCCGAAATCGGCACCGGAATCAGGCCGGTTTCCCGCTCGAGCCGGGGCAGGTCGAGAAGCCCGACACGGTCGCCGAAGCGATTGTCGGCTTCCTGCAGCGCAATGACATCCGGATCGATTTCGCGGATGACGCGGATGATCCGCTCCGGGTCGAATTTCCTGTCGACGCCGATGCATTTGTGGACATTGTAGGAGGCAACCAGCGTGCCGGTGGTGGCTGTCGTCTTGAGTGCTGCGGCGTTAGCCTTCTGCATCCGGCGGTCACGAAGGGACAGAAGCATGCTTGCCGGGAGGCTGCGTCCAATTCTGTGCATCTCTGTGCTGCTCGTCCTCGCTGGTTTCAATTCAGAAGCCGGATACAGTGAAAATAGGCAATTTCGGCGTATGTTCCATGACAGACGAGTTCCTCAAGCGCACCTCCGCCTTAGAGATAGGGTGAACCGAGCCATAATACCCGGTCGAACAGCCTGATAAGAAACGGCCGGGCTCGCAAGGCTTCCAGCGTCACCGGCACGGCGGAGGCAATCGCCGACCCGATCCGCGTCTCGATCTCGCTGGCAAAGCCGGCATCGAGCACCTCCAGGTCGATCTCGAAATTCAGCCGCAGCGATCGGGCATCAAGATTGGAAGATCCGACATAGGCCCACACGCCGTCGATCGAAAGCAGCTTCGAATGGTCGAACGGTCCCTCGGTTCGCCAGACACGGCAATAGTGTTTGAGCACCTGATCGAACTGCGCCATCATCGCGCGGTCGACGAGGAAAAGATTGTTCACCGCCGGCACCACGATGTCGATTTCGACCCCGCGCCTGCCGGCGGTGATCAGCGCGCTGATCAGTTCCCGATCCGGCAGGAAATAGGGCGACATCACGCGTATAGACTTGCGGGCGACCGAGAATGCACCGATCAGCAGCTTGTGGTTGGTCTCGTTGCTGGCATCGGGGCCGGAAGCGACTGCCCGCACCATCATCGGTGCGCCTGGCGATGGCGACAGCGGGGCAAGGCGCCAGGTGTCCCCCTTCAGCGCCTCGTTGGTGGCGAAGCGCCAGTCCTCGGCGGCGACCGAAAAGAGGTCGGCGACGATCGGACCGGTCACCCGGAAATGTGTGTCCCTGGCGCTGTTGGAGCCGGCGAATTCGGCTGAGAAGCCTTTTCGGATGTTCATGCCCCCGGTGAAGGCGGCGATGCCGTCGACCACCAGGATCTTCCGGTGGGTCCTCAGATTGGCGTAGGGCAGGCGCAGGCCCATGACGATGTTGCCGTTGAAGACATCGGCGGGGACGTTGGCCTCGCGCAAATGCCCAAGGATGCTCGGCACCGAGTAGCGGGCGCCGACGGCATCGATCAGCACGCGGACGGTGACGCCGCGCTGGACGGCGCCGGCCAGCGCCTGGACGAAGAGCAGGCCGACGGCGTCATTGTCGAAAATATAGGTCTCGAGCAGGACGCTGCGCTCGGCACCATCGATCGCCGCGCACATGGCGGCATAGGCCTCGTCGCCGGTCTCCAGCACATCGATTGCGTTTCCAGGATTGAGCGTGCGGCGCGCCACCCTGTCGCCCAGTGTCCGCAAGCCCGTGAACCGTTGCCCGTAGCGCTCGACGATCAGGGCCTCTTCGACAGCGACGTTGCGCTCGTGCTTGGCGGACACCGCGCCGTCGGCAAACGGGCGCTGGGCGGTGATCGTGGCGCGGCGGATGCGGTTGATGCCGGCGATGGCATAGATCAGCACGCCAAGGATGGGGGACAGCACCATCACGCCGACCCAGCCGGTGGCGGCGCGGACATCTTCCTTGGTCATGACGGCATGGACGATGCCGACCGTCGCCATCACCACGGAGATGATCGCCAGAATTTGCGGCCAGTGAGTCGCCAGGGTCTCCAACATGCCGAGACTATCCAGCGAGCGGTTGCAGAAGGCAATGCAGCCGCTCGTGCCGCGCATTCGCCGGATGGTGGCATGCGGCCCTGGCTGAAGAGTTCGACCAGCCGCAGAGATCGATGGGTTGAAGCACCCCGATAGATCCTGTTCAGAAGGACAAACCTGACCCAAGGGAAGCATAGAGCCTGGCATCGTCCTGTTCTGCCCGGGCCCTCCGAAGCCTCTTATGCTTTGGTACCACCTCTATTGTATATCAGGAGGAATGATTTTAGTGATATAAACACTTTGATTGACGGCGAGGGGGGCGCCGAATGATGAAATTCAACTTCGATGGACCTCCTGGCGATGACGCAGCTGCCGACACGTCGGCAGAATGCCAACGCCAATTGCTGCCTCTCGTCCGTGAGATCGTTCAGGCAGCCGTCGCTGCCGGGTGGAGCGAGGAAGACGTTCTTCTGGGTTTTGTGGAACTTACATGGGATTTGTATGAGAATCGTCGCGACGATCTGCAATGACCGGCGGCAAATCCGGTAGCTCTACATTGTTGAATGGCCGCCGAAATGGCCAAACTGTCCCCTGAAGCAGGGCCCCGAATTCAGGTCAACCAGAGGCCTCGCGGCAGTTGGCAACTTTTGCGCACGCAGCTTTTCACGATAGGAATTTTTTCTTGACTCGGTGACCTCAGCTATAGTACATATTCGCCCATGGTGCTGATTTGCGCCAGTGACCCGCCGCGCAGGCGGGTTTTTCGTTGATGCTCCGTCAGCCAATGCGCCGGCGAAGGTGTCGAAAAATGTTCCAGTCCCTCCCTTGTGACTGGTTCCTCTTATCCCGAACAAAATTTTTTCTTTGCGTACGGATGTTGTTCACTATCCGCGGCATGTGCGTTACGCTGGGTCCGGGTCGGGCTAAGGGGGATTTCAGGCAGCGGACAAAGCGGCAGAGGCCAGGCATGAAAAATACGGACGATGCTCGGGACAGCGGCGATTCCCGGGGCGTCAATCGAGAACGGACAGCTCGATATGTCCTGGACATAATTCCTGAAAGCGCAGGTCCCAGGAGGGCCACCACGCGGAGGAGTGTCATATACTCCGTCCGCGATCCCGTCCCGCAGAAATTCCTGGCCAAGAAGCATTCCACCGGAATTGTGCTGAGGCCCGCACGCGGAATGAGAGCCTCGCCCGGCAGCGACAAGATCACGGAATACGTGGCGCGGCGCGTGCGGGAATATCTCGACGAAAACGTCGTGCGAAAAGTCATCGCCGAATTGGCATCCTTCGCAGGGGTTTCATCCAACCATATCATAGCAACGTTCGGCGTGCCGCCGCATTGCGGTGAGTTGCCGATTGCCGAAGTCGCCTGTCTCGCCGGTTCTTCGGATCGGAGCCATCTGCCTGTGAGAACGCCGACCGGGGCCGGGCATGCTTCCCTCAAGAACTGAGGGCCCGGCCATGGCAAAATGGCAACGCCTGCTCGCCCGCGACGCAAGACCGGAATTTTCTACAAGGCTTGCTGAGTTTTTCAAAATACGTCCCGCTGCAAATCTGCCCCAAGCTCCGCAGGAGTCCTCTGGAATGTCATGCAGTCCGCGCATTGTTCGCCGTCCGGCCGGAACGATCCGATGAGTGGCGATGCCGGTCAGCTTCGATCAATCACGAATTGTTTTTCAGGGGAACATGGAAGGAAGCCTTGGGTTGAACCTCATCTGGGACGTATCGGGAGGCCGAAAAATGCCGGGCGATGATGGTTTCCCCGGACCGGTTTCCGGAACCAACTCGCGACAGCCGACGCTCAACGCGAAAGGCGGGCTTTCCGTCCGCGCCGCGCGCCGCGTGCAGCAATTCCTGGACGAGAACTTTACGCGCAAGCTGGCGCTGGCTGATATGGCCGCGGTTTGCGGGCTTTCCCCCTATCATTTTGTGCGGGCTTTCTCGATGACGTTCGGAATGCCGCCGCACCAGTACGTCCTCGACCTGCGGCTGGATTTCGCTGAAAGACTGCTTGCGGACAGCCGCATGACGATCGCCGACATCGCCCACTCCAGCGGGTTTTCAAGTCAGAGCCATTTTACCACCGTGATGAAGAAATACCGGCAGAGGACGCCGTTGCAGGCACGGATGGGGAAGCTTAACGCCAAGGTTAGGTGAGGCGACGCTTATTTCATTGCTTGGTTTCTTGGTTTTAAAGCATTGGCTAAGGTAACAAGCCGTTAACCTCTGTGGATTTGCTGCGCTCTTTTCTCACAAGGCAGCAATTTCGTGAAATACCGTAGGCAGGAATCATGTCTTCCTGCGGTGGAACGGAATTGTCAGACATTTCGTGCCGGCCAGCGGAGAGGGACCATGACCGACAATCAGATTTCGAACGGCTCGCTTCTTGTTCAGCGTCGCGCGGCGCATTTCGCCGGGCACTGGATCTCGGTCGCCGATCATGGCTCACGCTCGACGCGCCGCCGCTTGATGGCGGTGCTGCGCATGGCGCACCGTGTGCTGGGCCTCGGCCGCAAGAATATGGGTCTGGGAACATTGGGCGCTGGTGGCAGTGTACGTTCGGCGCTGGCCTCATCCGTCAGCCCGGCCAGCATCATCGGTGGCCTGGCGGCGATCGCCGCGCTCGGCCTCGCCACGCCCGCGCAGGCACAATATCAGGCCGGCGGCGGGTCAGCAACCGCCGGCGAGGCCGTGGCGATCGGAAATGGCTCTACCGCCAGCAACGCCTGGGCCATAGCGCTCGGCTTCCAGTCCGTTTCGTCGGCGCAATACTCGATCGCCATCGGCCGGACTGCGTCGGCCACAGGTCCCGGCGGCGCGATAGCGCTGGGCTCCGGCACGATCTCAAATAATGTCAATACGGTAGCGATCGGCGTCAACGCCAGTGCCACCAACGCCGGCGCCAGCGCGCTCGGCACTTTCTCCGTTGCTTCGGGTGGCAACTCCACCGCCGTCGGCGTCAGCTCCCTGGCCAGCGGCGCCACGTCGTTCGCCGGAGGCTGGGGGTCCCAAGCCACCGGGACGCGCGCCATTGCGATCGGGAGCCAGGCGGTCTCGTCGGGACTGGACACCGTTGCCCAAGGCACCAACACCATTGCAAACAGCCAGAATGCCATCGCTGTCGGCTTCCAGTCGACCGCAACCGCGATAAACGCCGTCTATCTCGGTTCGCGTACTGGCGCCGGAACCGGAGCGCTGGCCCAGAGTGCCATCGCCATCGGTACGGATGTGACGGCGTCCCAGGTTGACTCCACTGCGATCGGGCGCGGGAGCAAGGCAACGGGAACGTCCGCCATAGCGATGGGCGCGACCTCGATTGCGAGCGGCTCTGCCAGCACCGCGGTCGGCAACGCGTCCGCTGCCAGCGGCATAAACGCCTCCTCATTCGGGACGGGTGCAAATGCGATAGGAGACAATTCTCTCGCAGCCGGCGTCAGTGCCAACGCCGGCGGCGTCGGCAGCACCGCGCTCGGCATAGGTACGTCGGCCGGCGGCGCCAGTTCGGCAGCCGTGGGCTTCCAGGCCCAGGCCGCCGGCACCAATGCCGCAGCCGTTGGTCCTCAGGCAAATGCATCGGCGATAAACTCGGCAGCGTTCGGCAACGTCGCCACGGCTTCGGGCCAATTCGCGCTGGCCCTGGGCAATTCGGCCGTATCGAGCGGAGTAGGCTCGGTCGCGGCGGGCTCTGGAGCCCAGGCCATGGACGTCTCCACCACGGCTGTGGGTAACAACGCCGCGGCGACCGCCGCAAATGCCAGTGCGCTGGGATTGGGCGCCACGGCCAGCGGAGCGTACGCCACTTCGCTTGGCTCCACATCCAAGGCCACCGGTGCCCGTGCGTTCGCCGGTGGCCGTTCGTCCACTGCCCAAGGCGACGATTCCGTCGCCATCGGCACGACGTCCTTCGCGGCAGCGGCGAGCTCGACCGCAATCGGAGCGGGCGCGGTGACACTCGACGTCAATGCGATCGCCATCGGCACCGCCGCCGGGGCGGACACCGCCGACGCGATCGCCATCGGCACCAGCGCGTACGCAAGCGGCGGCAAGGCAGTGGCAATCGGTGCCGACAATGTTGCCTACGGCGACGGCGCGGTCGCCATAGGCGATCCGAGCTTCGCCAGCGGCACCGGCGCCTTCACCGGCGGCGCCAACAACATCGCCAACAGCGACGGCACGGCGACCGCCACGGCTGCCAATATGGCCAATGGCGCGGTTGCCATCGGCAATAGCAACAAGGCCATCGGGCAGGGCTCGGTGGCGCTGGGCAACGGTTCCACGGCGGGCGCGGCAGGCCTCGCGGGCAATGTCGCGCTCGGCAATGGCGCGACGGCGGCGGCGAGCTCCGGCGACGTGGCGCTCGGCTCCGGCTCGGTGACCACCACGGCCGTCGGCACGGCCAGTGGGGTGGTCAACGGCACGACCTACGCCTTCCAGGGCACCAACCCGCTCTCGACGGTCAGCATCGGCGCGGTCGGTGCGGAACGCACGCTCACCAACCTGGCGGCGGGGCGCGTCAGCGCGCTCTCGACCGATGCGATCAACGGCTCTCAGCTCTTCGCCACCAACCAGGCCGTCGACGCCATTGGCGTCACGCTCAGCAACATCAATGTCGGCGGCGGCATCAAGTATTTCCATGCCAACTCGACCCTGGCGGATTCGCAGGCTCTTGGAGCGGATTCCGTGGCGGTCGGGCCCAATGCGGTGGCAAACAATGCCGGCGACGTGGCGATCGGCCTGAATTCGGCGTCGGGCGCAACGACCGCCGTGGGTGGCACAACGATCGGCGGCGTCAACTATACCTTCGCCGGCGCTACCCCGGCCGGTGCCTTCTCGGTCGGCTCGGCGGGCGCCGAACGCCAGATCCAGAATGTCGCGGCCGGGCAGTTGAACGGCGGTTCGACCGATGCGGTCAACGGTTCGCAGCTCTTCGCCACCAACCAGCAGGTCACGCAGAATACGACCGATATCGCCAATATCGGCAGTGGCGTGACCGATCTCGGCAAGACGATCAACAACATCGCCGGCGACACGTCGACCGCCTATACCGACGCCAATGGTGTGGGCATCCGCTACGCCCGCACCAACGAGGCAGGCTTGGCGCAAACCGATTCCTTCGCACAAGGCGTCGGCTCCACCGCCGTCGGCTACCAGGCGACCGCCACCGGCGTCAGCGCACTGGCGCTCGGCCGCGACAGCAATGTCAGCATCGACGGCGGCGTGGCGCTTGGCTCGGGTTCGGTCTCCGATCGCGCGATCGCTCCGCTTACCGGGCAACTGCCCGCCGGCCCAGCCAACTTCATCCAGTACAACACGACCGACAAGACGCTGCTCGGCGCCGTTTCGGTCGGCGACGCTACCTCGTATCGGCAGATCACCAATGTGGCCGACGGCACGCAATCTCAGGATGCGGTAACGCTTCGGCAGCTGCAGGGCGCCATCGCCTCCGTCTCGGTGACGTCGACGAAATACTTCCATGCCAATTCGGCGGCGGGCGACTCGCTGGCGGTCGGCGCGGAATCGGTCGCGGTCGGCCCGACGACGGTCGTCAACGGCGACAACGGCATCGGCATCGGCAATGGCGCCACTGTCGAGCAGGATGCACCCGGCGGCACAGCGATCGGCCAAGGCGCCCACGTGATGCTGGCCGACGGCCTGGCGCTCGGCACCAATTCGCTGGCGTCCGGCATCCAGTCGGTGGCGCTCGGCGCCGGCGCCCAGAGCACCTTCATCAACAGCGTTGCGCTCGGCGCGCAGTCCATCACCAGCGTCGGCGCGCAGGCCGGCTACACGGCCTTTGCGCTCGCCGGTTCGCAGACCTCGGTCGGCGAGGTGTCGATCGGCGCCGCCGGGGCCGAACGCAAGCTCACCAACGTCGCGGCGGGCTCGGCCGATACCGACGGCGTCAACGTCTCGCAATTGCGCGGCGTGACGCAAAACGTCAGCAACCTGTTCGGCGGCGGCACGACCGTCAATCCCGACGGCTCCATCACCGGCCCGACCTACACCATCCAGGGCAACAACTATTCCACCGTCTATGACGGCTTCACGGCCGTCGACAATGCGCTGACCAGCATCAGCAATGGCGGCGGCATCAAATATTTCCACGCCAACTCGACGCTGGCCGACAGCATCGCCGGCGGCACCAACGCCGTGGCGATCGGGCCGGAGAGTGTGGCGAGCGGCACCGACAGCCTGGCTGCGGGACATGGCTCGACGGCCACCGGGCAGGGCGCCGTCGCGCTCGGCCAAGGCGCCAAGGCCAACAACGCCAACGATGTGGCGCTCGGTTCCGGTTCGGTGACACAGACCGCCGTCGGGACCTCCAGCACCGTCATCAACGGCAAGACCTACACTTATGCCGGGACGACGCCGACCGGAACCGTCAGCGTCGGCGACGCCGGCGCCGAGCGGACGATCACCAATGTCGCCGCCGGCCGCGTCGATGCCGGCAGCACCGATGCGATCAACGGCTCGCAGCTCTACGCCACCAACACGGCGATCGAGGATCTGAAAGCCGGCGTCGGAAACCTTACCCAGAACGCGGTGACCTATGACACGCAGGGCGGCAACAAGACGAACACCATCACGTTGCAGGGCGGCGACGTCAACGCGCCCGTCGTCATCTCCAATGTCGGGCCCGGCGTCAAAGGGACCGATGCGGTCAACGTCGACCAGATGAACCAGGGCCTGACCGCGGGCAAGAGCTATACGGACAACCGCGTGGCCTACGCTATCGATACGTCCAACGACTACACCGACAAGGTGGCGGTGACGACCTTGCAGCAGGCCAACGACTATACCGACCAGAAGCTCAGCCAGCTCAATTCGGACATCAGCGGCATCCGCGACGAGGCGCGGCAGGCGGCCGCAATAGGCCTTGCGGCCGCCTCGCTGCGCTATGACGACCGGCCCGGAAAGCTGAGCGTCGCGGCGGGTGGCGGCTTGTGGCGGGACGCAGGCGCGTTCGCCTTCGGCGCTGGCTACACCAGCGAGGACGGCCGCATCCGGGGCAATCTGTCGGGCACGGCCGCGGGTGGGCATGTCGGTGTCGGCGCCGGCATCAGCTTCACCTTGAACTGAGGCAGGAATGAAAGGACTTGTTGCCCTGACCTGCCTGGCGCTCTGCGGCGGCCTCGTGCCGGCCGCCGGGCAGGCCGCGTCGACCTACAGGATCAAGCCATCGGACGTAGTGGTGCCGCCCGAGGTGAAGCTCGGAGACTATCAGCGCACCATCCGCCCATTCGATAACTGGACGCTGATCTGCGACGAGAACCTCAAGGCTCGCAAGAAGGTCTGCAACGTCTCGCAGATCATCGAGGACGCATCAGGCAAGATGGCTTTCAGCTGGTCGCTTGCCGCCACCCAGGACGGCAAGCCGTACATGATCCTGCGCACCGCTCCGAACGCCAGGAGCGATGGCCTGGTGTCGCTGAGGTTCGATGGACAGAAGCAGCCGATCGACGTGCACCTGAACGGCTGCAACGAAATGGTCTGCGTCGGCATGTTGCCGGTAGGCCCCGTCATGCGCCGACAGATATCGCAGAATGCGACACCGGCGATCTCCTATCCGACGGTCGACGGTCAGACGACCACCGTGACCGCAACGCTCAAGGGGCTGTCAGAGGCCCTTTCACCACTCAAATAACCGGGGCATCACCATGAGCCAGCAGGACCAGTTCACGTCCGCGAAACGCACTGCGACCGTCGAGGCGGATCGGCAGAGGCGGGCCGAGTCCCCAAGGCGGCGCTGGCCACGCGTGGCCGGATATTCACTTCTGGGATTGGTCGTGGCGGGCCTTGGCTTCGCCGCAGGGAACTATGCCGCCATCGCCAATCTGGTCGGCGGCGCGACGGCCGCACCCGCAGAAACTGCGGCGGCCCCCATGCTTCCGGACACGCCCTTCCTCGAGCATGTCAAGCAGGCCGGTGTGCAGGCCTGCTCGACCGTCTATCCGGCGCTCGGACAGATTCTGACGAACGGCACGAAATACAGCGTCAAATCCCTGTGGAACGACCAGGCCGCCGACAAGCACGCCATTCAGGCCTTTGTCGGCATGGATTATGCGTCGGAACGCTATAGCGGACCGGCCGCCGGCATCGTCTTCGCATCGCCCACCGCCACGGGTTGCGAAGGGGCGATGGTGCGGGTGGCGCCATTCGCCAGCCCGTGCGCCGACATCGCATCCATCCTGCCGCAGGGCAGCAAGATTACCGACCATCTCGGGCAAGTCGAGGTCTACGAACTCGGCGGCAATGCCGGTGAAGCGCTTCTCCTGCCGACGGGCAAAAGCTGTGTGGTGATCTCCCTCGCTTCGGCGGCGAAGTAGGACGCGAAGCGATTGAGGTTAAGGAAAGGATGCCGACCATGAGATTGCAGGCTTTGGCAGTTTTGGGTTTGACCCTGTTGTGGAGCGGACAAGTCGTCTCGGCCGACCTTGTGGCCCCACCGGAGCCGCAACAGGAGGAAAAAGGCATCTGGGCGGCCATTGCCTATTCGCAGGCCGATAGCAAATACGGCTTCTTCTGGGGCGCCGACAAGCGGCAGGAAGCGAAGGACATCGCACAGAAATATTGCGAGAACGCGGGCGGAAAGGCCTGCAACGTCGTCACCGTCTTCCGCAACCATCGCCATTGGAATGATGACGACGAGACCGGCTTTCCCTACAAGCATTGCGGTGCACTCGCCGTGGCAGACAAGGTGGAGAACCGTTTCACGCCCTGGGGCGTGAACTCGGCCGAGACCCGTCGCGAAGCGGAGGATCTCGCTTTGCAGGCCTGCGAGGCGACGGGAGAGAAATGCAAGATCCGCGAGTGGGTCTGCACATGAAGCCTGGCCCGAAGGCCGTCTCCGCATGTGGGGCAATTCTATTCTCGTTGATGTCGCCGGTGTCTGCCCAGCAACAGGTGGCGGCTGTCCCGGATGGACCCTCATCGCTGCGTGAAGTCTATCAGGACTGGAGTGTGACCTGTTCGGTTCGCGAGAAGGCGAGAGTGTGCTCGCTCGCGCAAGACCAGGTCCAGCAGAACGGGCAGAGGCTTCTTGCCGTTGAGATCGCGGCACGCCCGGACGGCTCGACGACGGCTACCTTGCTTCTGCCCTTCGGCATCCTGCTCGACCCGGGCGTGACGCTGCAGATCGACGATCAACCGCCACTGTCCCCGCAGCGCTTCAGGACCTGCCTGCCAACGGGTTGCGTCTCCGTCTTTACCGTCGATCGGCCGACGCTTGGAAAGCTGAGGGGAGGCTCGGTGCTGAAGCTCAATGTGACGACGGACGCCGAGACCCCGCTGAGCTTCCCGGTCTCGCTTCGCGGCCTGACCGCGGCGCTCGACCGCATGGTGGCGTTGAGCGCAAATTAGGGTGCGCGCTGACCCAGCTTTTGGCCGCAATCAGCGACATGACGCGCACGCCGGCCGCCGCGACGGAGTATTTTGGGACGCGGCTGCCGAGAGGGCGTACCTGAAAATGGCTCAACTTCAGGTTGGGTCATCAACAGCCGCCATA
Organism: Mesorhizobium sp. M0491; assembly: GCF_040321265.1. Classification (NCBI taxonomy): domain Bacteria; kingdom Pseudomonadati; phylum Pseudomonadota; class Alphaproteobacteria; order Hyphomicrobiales; family Phyllobacteriaceae; genus Mesorhizobium; species Mesorhizobium sp. M0491. The sequence goes on along the minus strand of NZ_JAMYRE010000019.1, from coordinate 9,084 downwards.
CCCACATGGCATGATTCAGGTCATATCGGCCCACTGACCTGCCGTTTTTTGGGTTATCCCGCAGAGTGCGTCGTCCGGATACAACCGTAGCGAGCCGACGTTATGTGCTATTTTTGCTACATCTCGCAGCCTTGTTGCCCAAAAAGGCTATTTAGCGACCTCTAAATCAATAATCGCTCACATATTTCGTGAATTTGTGAATAATCCACCGACGGGCAGGCCTTGGCTTGGTTAGCGCTCTGAAAAGGACGCTGGGGAAACTTTAGGGTGGGATTGATGAATACGACAAACATGTCGACCATAGGCAGGCGCCTTGGTCTTTTGATGGCGGCCACCATGCTGAGCTGCGGGAGTGCTCAGGCGCTTACGCTCAAGGAGGCGATGGCTGTCGCGGTGGAATCCAATCCCGAGATTGGACAGGCGATCGAAAATCGCGAAGCAATCGAGTTCGAGTTGCGGCAGGCCAAGGGCCTTTATCTTCCCAGTGTCGATGTCGAGGCATCGGCTGGCGTTCGCCGGCTCGACAATTCATCCCGGCGCTCCCTTTCCATCGAAGACGACGCGCTCTATCCGGCTGAAACGGATCTTACCGTTTCGCAGACGCTTTATGACAGCGGCGCAAGGCGGGCCGAATTGAACCGTCAGGCATCGCGCGTCGACGGCGCTTCGTTCCGGGTGCTGGAACGGTCCGAATTCATCGGGCTGTCCGTTGTCCAGGACTATCTGGAGTACATGCTGCAGGCTTCGATCGTTGTCGAAGCGAAGAAAAATCTCGGCTTCCATCAGGGAATTCTCGGCGACATCCGGCAAGGCATCTCGGGCGGCGCGCTGAACGAGGCCGACCGGCAGCAGGCCGAGGAACGGCTGTTTGCCGCCAAGGCGCGCATGCAGGAGGCGACCGAGGAACTGGAAGCGGCCAAGATCCGCTTCTTCAAGACCGTCGGAAAGCCACTGACCAGCCCTTCGAGGCCGGGCGATGTCTCGGCCGCGCTCCCGCGCTCGCTTGACGAGGCAATAGGGTTGGCGCGCGAAAGCAATCCGCGCGTGCACATGGCCAACAGCGACATCGACGCGGCGGCCTCCCTCGTGGATGCCGCACGGGCTAAATTCGGCCCCTCTATCATCGCTGAAGGTCGCGCCCGGGCGGGAACTGACATTGACGGCGACGATGGCGACACCAGCGACCTGCAGGCGCGCGTGGTCCTGCGGTGGAATCTCTACCGCGGTGGTATCGACAAGGCCAACGAGCAGGAGCAGATCCGCCGCACCAGCGAACAGCGCCTGGCGCTGCATCAGGTGCAGCGCGAAATCGAGGAAGCCGTTCGCACGTCATGGGATCGCCGTTTCCGGCAAGCCGATCTGGCGAAGACCCTGAGGCAGCAAGCCGCCGCCAATGAGAAGCTGGTCGCTTCCTATCGCGAGCAGTTCAAGGTTGGACAGCGCTCGCTGCTCGACGTGCTCGACGCGCAGAATACGCGGTTCAACACGGCAACGCTGGCGGATACCGCGTCCTACGCATCGCTGTTTGCCCAGTACCGGCTTCTGGCCGCGACCGGACAGTTGCTGAAAACGATGAACCTTCAGCCGGCAAAGCAGGCGACAGCCTATGCACGCACCGAGTTCGCAGCACCGGAAACCGCGGACACCGAGACCTATGCGCGGACGCCGTCGGAGCAGAAGAGCGACCTGCCTTTCGACATCCTCGCTCCGGTGAGGAAGAAATAAGACGACGCAAGGTCCAGCGAGCGTCCTGACGGGCAGATCGTGAACCAGCAACCCAACATCCTCTCCCCCAAGGAGGCGTTCAAGGCCTGTTTCTCAGCCGTTGCCGGATATCTCGGCAGGCCGAGCGCGGAGACCGTGCTGTTTGCCGGCGTGCCGCTCTCGGACACGCGAATTGCGGTCGACGACATCAGGCACCTTGCCGAACGCATCGGCCTGGAAGTCACCGAGTTCAACCACCGGGATTTTCTCAGGGGGCGTATCGATCTGCCCGCAATCGTCTTTCGCGTCAGCCAATTGCCCGTTGCCCTGCTCGCTCTAGGCGAAGACGATGCGTATATCACCGCGCCCCAGGAAGACGGCCGCACCGCGATCGGCCGATCGGAACTGGCCGCCAGCTACATCAGCGGCGGCGCTTCCTTCTCGATCACCTACGCCAATGCCGCCGAGACCATGTCGGTCGGCTCGGCGGCCAGGATCGAGCGGAGACATTGGCTCACGGGGACGATGGGCGCTTTCTGGCGCACCTATTCGAAAGTCGTCCTGGCGGCGGTGTTCATCAATCTGCTGGCCATAGCCTCGCCGATCTTCACCATGAACGTCTACGACAGGATCCTGCCGAACAAGGCAATATCGACACTGTGGGTGCTGGCTCTCGGCATCGGTGCGGTCATCCTGTTCGACCTGCTTTTGAAGACGGCCAGGGCTTCCCTCATCGACTATGCCGGGCGCAAGGCGGATCTCCGAATATCCTATCTGCTGTTCGAGAAAGTGCTGAACTCGTCGCTGTCGGCGCGCCCCGGTTCGACCGGTGAATACGCAAACAGGGTCACGCAATATGAATTCGTCAGGGAGTTCTTCACCTCCAACACCATAAGCGTGTTCATCGACACGGCATTCGTCTTCGTCTTTCTCCTTGTGATCTATGCAATTGGCGGCTGGCTGGTGATCATACCGGCGCTGGCCTTCGTGATGTCCGTCATCGTCGGCCTGGTCACCCAGCGCCGCATCGGCAAGCGCGTCGCCGCCTCGATGAACGAAGCATCGCAGCGCCAGGCACTGCTGGTCGAATCCATCTCGACGCTGGAGACGATCAAGTCGCTGCGCGCCGAGGCGTATCTGCTGCGAAAATGGGGGGAGCACTCCAAGAACGCCGCCAACACGTCCGAGAAGATCAAGCAGCTTTCGGCGGCGGCGGGCAACATCACCCAGTCCATACAACAGCTGGTGACCGTCGCCCTGGTCGTGGCCGGCGCCTATGCCTTCTCGGAAGGGCATGTTTCGACAGGAGCAATCATAGGAACGGTGATGCTGGCGAGCAGGGCCGTGGCGCCGCTCGGCCAGATCGCCATAACGTTGTCCCGGTTTCGCCAGGCCATGCTCTCGCTGAGAATGGTGAATTCGATCATGGCTCAACCGGAAGACCGACCTGACACGGTGGGTTTCGTCAACCGCCCCATTCGCAAGGGGGCGATGGTGTTCAGGAACGTCGGGTTCGTCTATCCCGGCTCGGAGAACGAGGTTCTGACCGGCCTGAATTTCTCGGTGAAGCCAGGGGAGCGGATCGGCATCATCGGCCGCATAGGATCGGGAAAGACGACGATGGGGCGGCTGATCGGCCGGCTCTTCCTGCCGACTTCCGGTGAGTTGCTGCTGGATGGGATCGACATTCGCCAGTATCACCCGTCCGAGGTTCGCGCCGCGGTCGGCATCGTTGCGCAGGCCGGCGACCTGTTCTCGGGCACCATCAAGGAAAACCTCCTGATGGCATGCCCCGAGGCTACAGACGAACAGATCATCGAAGCTGCAAAGGCGGCCGGCGTCGACGATTTCGTTTCACGCCACCCGCGCGGCTACGACATGAATGTCGGCGAGCGCGGCACCAATCTTTCCGGCGGCCAGAGGCAGACCGTGGCGATCGCACGCCTGCTTTTGACCAAACCGAAAATCGTCTTTCTGGATGAGCCGTCGGGCTCGATGGATCTTGCCTCGGAACGCCAGTTGATCAAGCAGCTCAAAGTCGCTTTCGACCGCGACACGACGCTGATCGTCTCCACACATCGGTTCAGCATGCTTGAGCTGGCCGACCGCCTGATCGTTATCGAACGGGGCAAGATCGTTGCCGACGGACCGAAGGACCAAGTCATACAGGCGTTGCAGAAAACAAGCGCCTGACAAAACAATTATTGCTGCATCCAATGCGTTGGGGCGTGGGAAATGCTTGCCAGGGAAGATCGACCGCCGCTGTTTGCGTCGGCGTCCATATTCATCATCGGAGCGCTCTTCGTCGTTTTTGTCGCTTGGGCGTCCTTTGCCGAGGTCGATGAGATCGCACGCGGCGATGGCAAGGTCATACCCGCTTCCAAGACCCAGATCATTCAGGCGAGCGAGGCCGGCGTCGTTCAGGAAATCGCAGTCACGATTGGCCAGATCGTCAAGAAGAACGATCTCATCATCCGCCTGGACAACACGCTCAACACATCCAGCCTTGGCGAGCAGCAGGCCAAGGCGCGCGCGCTGGAAGTGCGCATAGCAAGGCTGAAATACGAACAGGCCGGCAATCTCTCAGGCCCATTTCCGTGCCCGCCGGACATTCAGTCGGTCGCTCCGCAGATTTGCGACAATGAACAGAAGCTGCTCATTGCCCGGCGCGGGAACTTCGACAACAAGCTGTCCGTGCTCAAGTCACGCCTCGATCAGCGCGAGAGGGAACTGGCCGAGGCGGTGGCCAATTCCGACCGTCTGACCAAGAACCTGGTCGTCAGCGACCAGGAGGCAAAACTGGTCGACGCGATGGTCAAGAAAGGCCTGATGGCAAGGACCGAGCAGCTCCGGGTAGAGCGCGAACAGACCGAGCTCAACGGCCAGCTGAACCTGGCCGGCGAAACAATAAAGAAGATCAAATCGTCGATCACGGAAGCCCAGCTGCAGGTCGAGGAACTCGGCTTGCAACTGCAGCAGGAGGCGTTGGACGACCTTACCCAGGCGCTGGCGGAACTTTCGGTAGTGGATGAAACCATAAGGGGGGCCACCGACAAGGTCGCGCGCACCGACATCCGGTCTCCCGTGGATGGCATCGTCAACACGCTGGAGCTCAACACGGTCGGCGCTTTCGTCCAGCCTGGCGCCGTCGTCGCCGGCATCGTGCCGACCTCCGAGACGTTGCTGGTGGAGGCACGGGTCTCGCCACGGGATGTCGCGTTCATCCGTCCCGACCAGGAGGCCCTTATCAAGGTCACCGCCTATGATTTCTCGATCTTCGGCGGCATCGAGGGCAAGGTCTCCAACATCACAGCCGACAGCCTGGTCGATCAGAAAACGGGGGAACCCTACTATCAGGTGCGCGTGGCGACGGACAAATCGACCCTTCAAAGAGACGGCAAGGCCTATTCGATCATTCCCGGCATGATCTGCTCGGTCGACATCAAGACCGGGCGCAAGACGATCCTGCACTACCTCCTGAAGCCGATCAACAAGGCGCGCGAGGAGGCGATGAGTGAGCGGTAGCGCCAGCCCTCATCCTGATGGCGAGCGACTGCTTCCGCCAGTCGCGGCCGAGGATTTCGGGCTTGAATTTCGGGTCGTGGCGCGTGGCGGCATAAGACGCGGCATCCGCTTGGAGCGGGCATTCTGGTTGTCGCTGAAGCAGATGGCCGAACGCAGGAAATGCACGATCGGCATGCTCATCGACGAGATCGCCGAAAGCCAGGCACAGACAGGCAATTTGACATCCGCGATCCGGGTGGCCTGCATGCGTGGATTGGCGGATGAAAACCTGACCTTGCGAAGGCTTGCATCGATCAACACCATCAACGCCATACTCGTCGCTTGCCCGTCCCCGGCCTTTGCCCTGGCATCGTCGAAGAAGATCCTGTCGTTCAACGCGCCGTTCCAGCAACTGGTCAAACGTCAATTGCCGATAGCCCCAAGCGATGACGCACGGCACGATCTCAAGCTGGCATTGGACCTCAACGTAGCCGACATCTTCGCGCGGCTCGATGCCAATGGCGAATCGCCGGTGGCCACCGGCTTTGTCATCGGTGCGGGTGACCGTCGTTACCGGGGGCAATTGAATGCGGTGCGGGCTCCGGTGCTCGAGCCAGAGCTGCTGATGGCGTTCGTCTTCGGCGGTTGAATCACCACCAATCCAACGAGAACTTATGGCTGAAAACCTTCGCCAGGTGCGACGGTTGCGAAACCGCCTTTGATGTCAGCCATCTGGGCTCCGCCCGGTCTTGAACCGTGGATCCAGGCCCGGTCCGTGCTGAACGAATAAAGCGGAACATAATCCGGGAGATCGCTGTCACGCACCACAGTGTTGCTGAGGCTGTCGAGAATGAAGGTGCCGCTGCCTGTGCTCACCGACAGCACTGCGTGAAAGAAGCCTCGCTTGCGATCCTGGAGGACGACAAGCGCCATGCTCTGCGTCGGGATGCCGGCCCTCAGCAGGGCCGTCATCTTGAGAATGGCGAAATCCTCGCAATCGCCGGCTCGCCGCTCGAGAATCTCCGAAGGCTTCGCCCAATAGTCGAGCTTGCCGTAGACGACGCTATCTTTCCTGTAGGCGATCAGGCGATTTACGCTGCTGTTGACGAAGGACAGCTTCTCGCTGAATCCCTTGCCTTGAGCGGCGGCGACCATGCCGGCAAAAGCTGTGCTCTTGCGCTCGCAGGGGCTGCCCGCCGAACAAGCGGTGATTGCCCGGTACACGGGCGCCCAGCGCGCCGCGACGGGAAAATTGCGCATGGACAAGGCAACCGATCCGAAGACCCCCGGAATGATCGACGCGGTCTGCACCGGATCTATCCCGGCGTCATCTCGCGCCGTTGACGAGCCATCCCCGCGGTCAGCATCTGCCGGGCCATAGCTGCTGATGACCTGACCGATCCGGTAAGCGCCCGCAGGCTGCCTGGGCTGGGGCCTCGCCAGCGAAACACCGCCGAGACAGGGCGGCGTCTGGACCTTCTCCTGAGGCCAGCCGGATGCGGCGATATCGCTCGCGAATGACGGCCCCGCCAGGCCGACAAGCCCGATTGCCAGCAGGAGCATCTGGAGCCGGGTTTTTCCCGGAACTGTTTTTTGCTTTTTCATAACGCCCACCTTTGACTGTGGACGCTACCAATCTTGTCTCAAATTATTGGAAAGGAAGGTGGATAAATATCCAGCAACTGTCTTTATCCAGTTTGTCTAAAATTTTATTCAAATTTATACTTTGGTTCACCAAAAAGATGCCGACTAGTCATCCGTCAACCAGACCTCCAGAAACCAACATATATCAGGTTATATTGTTGCGGTTTACCACGTGTAAAAAATGCCGGGCAATGCATATCATAATATATGAAATAGATTAGGGGGCAGTTGCAAAGTAGAAGTGGCCGCTGTCTCTATCCGGTAAATATCGGAGGGGTTTCAGCCATGACGAACAATATCGAGTTGGACAGTTTTTCGGCTTCCTTGAACGAGCATTCCGCGTCCAATGAACACGCCGATCAGGCGTCGCCGGCGGAGATCCGGGTCGCACAGGCAAATTCGACGCAGCCCGCGCCGGCAGCGTCCGAACCGGTGCCGGTCGATGTCGGCGGCGGAGCGCCTGTCAAGCCAGAAGCCCCCGCGGAAGCAAAGGCACCGCCGGCAGCTGCGCCGCACGAATACGTAGCCGACGCCAGCCATGTGGTGAGGCTTCCCGCCAACGCCTCCATCGACAACATCAAGGTCGATGGCCAAAACCTTCTGCTCGAACAGGCCGACGGCTCGGTAATCGTGGTCAAGGATGGCGCCCTGAACGTGCCGACCTTCATCATCGGCGACGTCGAGGTGCCGCGCGTTGCTTTGCTGGCGGCACTCGAAGCCAGCCATGTCGATGTCGCCTTCGGCGCCGACGGCTCCATGTCGGCCGGCCCGGGCGGTTCGAATTCAAGCGCAGGCGGAGATTTCTCGGTTCCCCCCGGCGGCATCGGCGACGGGTTCGACCTGTCGGCCCTGTTGCCCCCGACGGCTCTGCAGTTCGGGCTTCTGGAGCGGCGCGAGCTGTTTCCCTCGATCGTCGACAGGCAGGTTTCAGTGACGGCCACGTCACTGCTTGCCCCGACCGAAGCGGCTAGTGAAACTGGCCTCGATGGCGGTGGGGCGCAAACTCCGGGTAGCGAAGCGCCGACCGACAAAGAAACGTCCAGCACTGGAACGATCAGCATCGACGCGCCGGATGGAATTGGCTCGATCGTCATCAACGGTGTCACCGTCACCGGCGTCGATCAGCACATCCCAGGGCAGTACGGTTACCTGACGATCGTCTCCTTCAATCCGAGCACCGGTGCCATCGAATACAATTATACGGTGACCGAATCGGTTTCCCATACGGATCAGACACCCGGCTATGATCCTAGCACCGACACGGTTCCTGAGAATTTCACCATCACTGTCACGGATGTCGACGGCGATACTGCCAGCACCACCTTCGCCGTCGCCATCGTCGACGATGTGCCAACGGCGCACGCCGACACCGACAGCATCGCGGCCGGCCAGTTCGGCCCGGCGACAGGCAATGTACTGGCTGGCGGAACCGATGCCGGCGACGCCAACGCGACGGACGGCGTTGCCGACACCAAGGGCGCCGATGGCGCGACTGTGGTTGGCGTGCAGGCCGGCAACACCAATACCGATGTCGACAATGCGGCCACGCTGAACGCGCCGATCCAGGGCAGCTACGGCACGCTGACACTGCTGGCGGACGGCTCCTACAGCTATGTGCGCGCTGCCGGCACGCCCGGCGGCGTCAACGACGTGTTCACCTACACGATCAAGGATGGGGACGGCGACACCTCGCATACCACGCTGACGATTTCGATCGGCAACTCGACGCCTGTGATCACCGACCTGACGCCGGAGGCCACCGGCGGCGACGTCGTCGTCAACGAGGCGGCGTTGAATATCGGCACGCCGGGCGGGCCTGGGTCCGATCCGGCAAGCACGGCCGAGGCCGGCGCCGGCACCTTCACCGTCTCCTCGCCCGACGGCATCCACTCGCTGGCGATCGACGGCAACGCCTTCATCACCGATGGCGTGTTCACGGGCGGCTCGTTCACGACGACGCTCGGCAACACGCTGACGGTGACAGGCTACAATGCCGCCACCGGTGAGGTGAGCTACACCTACACACTGCTCGACAACGAGGGGCATGACCCCATCCAGGGCACCAACAACCTCTTCGAGAACTTCACCGTCACGCTGACCGACCAGGATCTGCAGAGCGCCAACGCCACGCTCTCCGTGAAAATTATCGACGACATTCCGACGGCACATGCCGACACCAACAGCGTTGTCGAGGGCGGCATCGTGAGCGGCAACGTGCTGACGGACGGCACG